>NZ_JHVS01000011.1:0-87624 GCF_000620265.1 Staphylococcus sp. URHA0057
ATTATTCCACAGTAGCTCAGTGGTAGAGCTATCGGCTGTTAACCGATCGGTCGTAGGTTCGAGTCCTACCTGTGGAGCCATGGCTCCTTGGTCAAGCGGTTAAGACACCGCCCTTTCACGGCGGTAACACGGGTTCGAGTCCCGTAGGAGTCATTTTAATGGAGAATTAGCTCAGCTGGGAGAGCATCTGCCTTACAAGCAGAGGGTCGGCGGTTCGAACCCGTCATTCTCCACCATTTATTTTGTTTAAATAAATATGTCGGAGGGGTAGCGAAGTGGCTAAACGCGGCGGACTGTAAATCCGCTCCTTCGGGTTCGGCAGTTCGAATCTGCCCCCCTCCACCATCTTAATGGGCTATAGCCAAGCGGTAAGGCAACGGACTTTGACTCCGTCACGCGCTGGTTCGAATCCAGCTAGCCCAGCCATAAGAGCCATTAGCTCAGTTGGTAGAGCATCTGACTTTTAATCAGAGGGTCAGAGGTTCGAATCCTCTATGGCTCACTCAAAACATCTTTCTTAGGAAAGATGTTTTTTTTATTGTTTTATGTAAACGAATACATTATTCTATAACTAATACTTAAAAGAGGTGGAGAATAAGATGAAAAATATAGATATTATTGGGGTACCTTCAACATTTGGTCAAAGAAAATTAGGAGTCAATCTTGGTCCAGATGCAATAAGGTATGCTGGTTTACAAGATAGATTAGAAAATATTGGTCTAAATGTTAGTGATAGAGGTAATATTGATGTACCGACAATAGATTTAAAAAAATTCAACTCTGAGCAAGAAGGATTAAGAAACTATGATGAAATTGTTCAAGTTTCAAACACTTTAAGTGATAAAGTTGATCAAACTATATCCAATAATAGTTTTCCTCTAGTGATAGGTGGCGATCATTCTATTGCAGTAGGCTCTATTTCTGGAATAAGTAAACACTACTCTAATTTAGGGGTAATTTGGTATGATGCACATGGTGATTTAAATATTCCTGATGAATCTCCATCTGGTAATATACATGGTATGCCATTAAGAATATTACTTGGAGAAGGGCCAAGTGAACTTGTGAATTTAAATGATTTTCAACCTAAACTAAAACCTGAAAATGTTGTTCTTATTGGTATGCGAGATTTAGATAAAGGGGAACGTCATTATATTAAAGAACAAAATATTAAAACTTATACAATGGCTGATGTTGATAAGTTAGGTATTGAGTCTGTAATAAATGAGTCTGTACAATATTTAAAAGATAGAAATGTCGATGGATTACATTTATCTTTAGATGTTGATGCATTAGACCCTACAGAAACACCAGGAACCGGTACAAGAGTGTTAGGTGGTTTAAGTTATAGAGAAAGTCATTTTGCGCTTGAATTACTTCATGAAAGCAAAATGATTACATCTATGGATTTAGTTGAAGTTAACCCATTAATTGATTTACATAACAATACAGCGGAACAAGCTGTTTCATTACTTGGTACATTTTTTGGAGAAACACTACTATAATTTAATTTATGTAACTTGCATGTTAATCGACATGCAAGTTTTTTTCATTTTTATTAGTGTTCATATGACACGTGTTCTAATGATTGATATAATGAATAATATGGAAAATGTTATCGGAGGAGATGTTATGGATTTTTCCAATTTTTTTCAAAATTTTAGTACTTTAAAAGTCATAACTAGTGTCCTCGATTTATTGATTGTGTGGTATGTTCTTTATTTACTGATTACAGTTTTTAAAGGTACAAAAGCAATACAATTATTAAAAGGTATTGTTGTAATAGTAATCGGTCAACAAATCAGTAAAATACTAAATTTGACTGCAACTTCAAAATTGTTTGACATTGTGATTCAATGGGGAGTATTGGCATTAATTGTAATATTCCAACCAGAAATTCGAAGGGCTTTGGAACAATTAGGTAGAGGTAGTTTCTTAAAACGTTATACCAACGCCTATACTAAAGATGAAGAGAAATTAATTCAATCTGTATCAAAAGCGGTTCAATATATGGCTAAACGTCGTATTGGAGCACTTATAGTTTTTGAAAAGGAAACTGGTCTTCAAGATTATATTGAAACAGGTATTCCTATGGATTCTAAAATTTCTCAAGAATTATTAACCAATGTGTTTATACCTAATACACCATTACATGATGGTGCAATGATAATTCAAGGAACTAAAATAGCAGCAGCAGCAAGTTATTTACCATTATCAGATAGTGTTAAAATATCTAAAAGTTTAGGTACAAGACATAGAGCAGCTGTAGGTATTTCAGAAGTATCTGATGCTTTTACAGTTATTGTGTCAGAAGAAACTGGTGATATTTCAGTTACTTTTGATGGTAAGTTAAGAAGAGATATTTCAAATGAAGTGTTTGAAGAGCTATTATCTGAACATTGGTTTGGCACACACTTTCAAAAGAAAGGTGTGAATTAATATGTTAGAAAGTAAATGGGGATTAAGATTCGTTGCACTGATATTAGCTATATTTTTCTTCTTATCAGTGAATAATGTATTTGGGAATATCTTTAACTCTGATGATATATCACAGAAATCAACAAAAACAATACAAGATGTTCCAGTAGAAGCGATATATAACCATAAAGATTTACACGCTACACATGTACCAGACACAGTAGATGTAAATATTTCTGGTCCACAATCAAAGTTAATAAAAATTGAAGATCCCGATGATTTAAAAGTTGTTGTAGATTTATCAGGTGAAAAAGCTGGTAAATATCAAAAGAAATTTCAAGTTAAAGGTTTAAATAATAGCATTAATTATAATGTTAAACCTAAATCAGCCAACATCACATTAGAAAAGAAAATAACTAAAACAATGCATGTAGAGCCTGATGTAAGTCAAAGTGATATTGCAGATGGTTACCAAATTGATAATCAAAAAATTTCACCTGAAACAGTTAAAGTAACTGGTGGAGAAGAACAATTAAAACAAATTGCTTACTTAAAAGCAACATTCAAAAATTCTAGTAAAATAAGTAAAGATACTAAAGATATTGCTACAGTAAATGCTTATGACAAAGATTTAAATAAAATGAATGTTTCTATTAACCCAGATGAAGTTGATTTGAAAGTGTCTGTTAAACCTTATAGTAAAAAGGTTAAAGTTAACACAAAGACGACTGGAAAATTAAAAGACAATAAAAAGGTAGATAATGTTAAATTAAATGACGATGAAGTTGAAATTTATGGTAGTAGAGAAGATATACAGGGTATAAATAATATTACAGCTGAAATAGACTTAGATGATATTTCAGAGTCCACTGAGAAAACTGTAAAATTTGATTTACCTAAAAGTGTAAGTAGGGTTAACCCTGAAGAAACAAAAGCTTATATCACAGTTAAATAATTGAAAGAAATAAAAGGAGAGTAAAACATGGGAAAATATTTTGGTACTGACGGTGTCAGAGGTGTAGCAAATGAAGAATTAACACCTGAACTAGCGTTTAAGCTAGGTAGATATGGTGGTTATGTATTAGCACATAATAAAGGGGAAAATCACCCTAGAGTCCTTGTTGGTAGAGATACAAGAGTTTCAGGAGAAATGTTAGAATCAGCACTCATTGCAGGACTTATATCTATTGGAGCTGAAGTCATGCGATTGGGTATTATTTCAACGCCAGGTGTAGCATATTTAACGAGAGAAATGGACGCAGAATTAGGTGTAATGATTTCTGCATCACATAATCCAGTTGCAGATAATGGTATTAAATTCTTTGGTTCTGATGGTTTCAAATTATCAGATGATCAAGAAAATGAAATCGAAGAATTACTTGATCAAGAAAATCCAAGTTTACCAAGACCAACTGGTACAGAAATCGTTCATTATTCAGATTACTTTGAAGGTGCACAAAAATATTTAAGTTATTTAAAATCTACTGTAGATGTTAATTTAGAAGGTATGAAAATTGTTTTAGATGGTGCAAATGGTTCTACATCTTCTTTAGCACCATTTTTATTCGGCGATTTAGAAGCTGATACTGAAACAGTGGGTTGTAGTCCAGATGGATACAACATTAATGAAAATTGTGGTTCTACACATCCTGAAGCTCTTGCAAAAAAAGTTCTTGAAACTGGAAGTGACTTTGGTTTAGCATTTGACGGAGATGGAGATAGAATTATTGCTGTTGATGAAAATGGTAAAATCGTTGATGGAGACCAAATTATGTTTATTATTGGTCAAGAAATGCATAAAAATCAAGAATTAAATAATAATATGATAGTTTCAACTGTAATGAGTAATTTAGGTTTTTATAAAGCTTTAGAAAATGAAGGCATTCAATCTAATAAAACTAAAGTTGGAGACCGTTACGTTGTAGAAGAAATGAGAAGAGGAAATTATAATCTTGGTGGTGAGCAATCAGGTCATATCGTATTAATGGATTATAATACAACAGGTGATGGCTTATTAACTGGTGTACAATTAGCAGCTATCATCAAAATGTCAGGTAAATCATTAAGTGAGTTAGCTTCACAAATGAAAACATATCCTCAATCATTAATAAATGTAAGAGTAACAGATAAATATCGCGTTGAAGAAAATATTGATGTTAAAGAAGTAATGACTAAAGTTGAAGTTGAAATGAATGGAGAAGGTAGAATTTTAGTACGTCCTTCTGGAACAGAGCCATTAGTAAGAGTAATGGTTGAAGCTTCAACAGATGAAGATGCAAAAAGATATGCCCAACAAATTGCTGATGTCGTAAAAGACAAAATGGGTTTAGATAAATAATTCAAATAAAGAACGTGCCATAAATGAAAAGGCACGTTCTTTAAATATATATAATAAAAATGGACCAGAAGCTTACATCTGGTCCATTTTTGATTCAACAAATATTATTTTGAAATAAGTTCATTATATTCTTTTTCAATTTCTTCTGCTAATGGTCCTTCAACTTTAGCATACGTTTGTAAGAATGATTTTACACCATGTTCTTGAATATAATTATTCTTTTCAACAGTTTCTTGGTCAGCTTTATCATCATATTTTAAAAGTAGGGCAGCTGCTTTAACTAAGCCATCTCTTTCTAAATTATGTTCATATAAATAATTTAATGGTTTAATAATACGATCTTTAGGACCAATTTTACGTAGAGTTCCGCGACCAACACGTGTTACTTCATCAGATAGATAAGAGTTATTGAAACGTTCAATAATTTTTTCTACATATTGAGATTGTTCTGATTTAGAAAAATCAAATTCACGTGTGATATAATCACTTGTTTCAGCTAGTACACGTCTTAAACCAGCTTCGATAGTGCTATCTTGAACTGCATCTAATACAGTTGCTTTATTATCGTTATAACCAGCATATGCTAAGAAAGCATGTCCTGTATTAACAGTTAATAATTTTCTTTCAATATAAGGAGTTAAATCATCAACATATTTAATATGGTCTAATTCTTCACCATACCAAGCATCTTTTTCAACAACCCATTCATAGAAAGGTTCTACCATAACATCTAAAATATTTTCATTTTTTTGTAATGGAACAATTCTATCAACTGCAGAGTTTGCAAAATGAATATTGTCGCCTAAAGGACCAGTAATATCTAAAATAGCTTTTTTAAGTGTATCTGTAGCCATAATAGCATTTTCACAAGCAACGATATTAACATGGTTTTCTTTTTCTTTTAAATAAGGCGCAAATGATTTTGCAATAATAGGTAAAATGTTAACACCAACAGCAGTTGTGATTAAATCAGCTTCTAAAATAGCTTGTTTCAATTCGTCTGAAGGTTTAGCAGAATTAATCGCATCAACATTGTTTACCCTTGTAGTTGTTTTAGCTTCATCTGCTAAAATAACATCGTATTCATGTTCCGTTTGTAATGCATTAATAATTTCATCATTTACATCTGCAAATGTAACTTTAATATTATTATCAGCTAAAATATATCCAATAAATCCACGACCAATATTACCGGCACCAAAATGTACTGCTTTCATTATGCATCAGCCTCCTCAAAGACTTGTTTAATTTCGTCAGCTGATTTAGCGTTGATAATACGTTCTACATTTTCTTCTTCACTGAAAGTAATCGCAATTTTAGATAATAAGTCTAAGTGTTCTCCGTCTTTACCAGCGATACCAACGACAACTTTAACTTCTTCGCCATTCCAATCAACACCTTCAGGAATTTGTAATAAACTTAAGCCTGATTGAATAACATTTCCTTTAGCTTCTTCAGTACCGTGAGGAATTGCTAAACCGTTACCCATAAATGTTGAAACAACATCTTCACGATCTTTCATTGCTTGAATATAATTTTCAGTTACAGCTCCGCTATCAACTAGAGCTTGTCCTGCTTTCTCGATTGCATCGTTTTGGCTTGCTACTGATACGTTAATAAAAATGTTTTCATTACTGAATAATTCGCTCATTATAAATACACTCCTAAATTAATTGTTTTTTAATTCGTTTTAAAAATTGCTTTTCCAGTATAATTTTAAAGTCATGTGGATTTTTCATAAAATCATCTAAGTTTTCCAAATGGTTGCTTAGTGTTTCGGAAATTGTACTAACAAGATCTACCATGATTGCATTATCTGGAATAAACATACTTAACATATAATTAATGTAGTCATTGTCATTTTGAATATTACTCATCTTTATTGGTTCCTCCAAAATAGTTATGAGGATTCATGGTTCTTTAAACATTGAATCTCTCATATGAGGAATAGCTATAGGGTAGGGGCTTAGTATCCAATTAGGATTTTCCTCCAACCGATGTTGTAATAATTCAGCGAATGACTGACCATCATCAATAATACGATGACTTACTAGGTAATCAGATAAATATTGATTCCAATTATCTACTGATTTATATTCTATTTTCACGGAATCAACTAACTTTAAACCTTGACGTATTGTTTCCATAACATCTTCAGGTGAATAATTAATTAATTCTTTTCCTTCATTGTGATTCATATGGTGTGCTTCTTTAGTATTTAAAAATGAAGCGACATATCCTATGTCAGAATCAGGGAGTAAAGGATTAACTGTTAAAAATGGTCTATCTATATCCAAATTTACGGTGGATATAATACCATCGTATTGAGATAAATCAAGCACGTTTAGATCACTTACAGAAGCCTGTGTAATTCGTTCAATTTCACTAAACACTTGTTCAAGTCTAGTTGCTAATAGACGGCTTGTACCTATGCCACTACTACAGACGACTAAAATATTTAAAAATTGATGTCCTTGGTTTTTAATTGATCCTCCAAAATGAAGGACAATAAAAGCAATCTCGCTATCAGGAAAGATTAACTCTGGCCAAACAACATGCAATGCTTTGCTCACATTATCAAATAGTCTTGGATATTTGTACTTAATCATATCGGTCAAAGGATTATATGTTTCAATATTTGATTCTAAACGATTAATTGCTGGATTAATATGCAATGATAATCCATTAATTAGAGTAGTTTTTTCATCAAAGTATTGACCCGAAATCTCTTCTACGGTTTGCACGAAAGATTTTATTTTTTGCTCATTTTTCTTATCTTCAAATAAAGTATCTTTAGTATCTTTACGTTTTGAACCCCGCAAGTGAATGGTAATAAATGTGACTTCAGCTTGGTTGAATTGGACATCATATAAATCTTCTAGACGTTTAGCAATTTCACTAGCTACTTCATGTTCAAATGTATGTTTTACTGATTGATAAATATCTTCATTAAGTGAAACATATTCATTGTTTTGCATCCGAGTAATACTTAGTACAATATGAACGGTTAACGTGAGATAGCTAGATTCTGTTAATGAATAGGGGAGCTCTCCTAAATAATCCATTAGAATTCTCTCAACTTTAAAAATTCGGTCTAAATCCACAAGTGATTGTTGAGATTGATGTAATGATTGGTAGACAAAATGATTTTCAATAACTGAATAAACACTTGTACTATTTAAATTATTTACCATTAGCTGACTTAAGAACTCTCTTTTTTTAGATTCAGTACCATTTAACATAACGCCTTCGCCACGTTTTCGTGTTAAGGATAATTGATATGATTCTAAATCATGTTCTAATTCATCTAATAATTTCGCTAATGATTGTATAGAAACGCTGATTTCTTGAGCAAGACTATACTGTTTAACGGCATGTTTAGATTGAATAAGAGCATATAAAATAATAACCTTTTGTTCTTCAACTGATAAGTCTATAGTTTGTTGTTGCGTCATTTCATATTTTAAGCTTTGAATAGCTTGTTGATCCCCATTTAAACGAATACCTTTTTTGTTAACTCGGTCAAGTTGAATTGAAAAGGTATCTATATATGATTCAACGTGCTTTAATTCTCTATGAATAGTACGAGAGGACACTGCCAGTTGTTGAGCAATGTCATATATAGTGACATATTGTCCGTGATACTTGATTAAAAGTTCTATAATCTCTTTTTCACGTGTACTCAATAACATGGCGGTATCCTCCATTAATATTAATATTTAAAAATTATTGTTCTTCTTTTTTAAGGTTATTTAGTAATTCTTCATATCTTGGTGAGTTTAAGAAGTTATCAACTGAAATGTGAATTGCATTTGGTACTTGTTTAATTGCACGGTCAGTTAATGTTTTTTGAGTGATAACTAATTGAGCATCACTTGGTAATTGGTTAATTGCTGTGTTTGTAACATTTACATCTGAGATGCCAGCTTTTTTGAATTTATTACGTAACATACTAGCACCCATTGCACTAGAACCCATACCCGCATCACATGCAAAGATAACATGGTCAACATTACTGTAATCGTGGGCATCAACATCTTCAGTATTATAATTATCTAATAATTGATCAGCATTATCTTCATCATCAGATTGTTCTGTTGAAGTAGCAGCACCTGCAGCGCCAGCACCTGTTGCAGCACCAGCAGTAGTAGCTTTAGCTGATGAGTCATTATTATCTTTATTAGTTAATTTTGAAGACACACTTGATTTTTTACCTTTAGTTGCTTCCATTTGAGCAGTAGCAGCTTCTAAATCTTGTTTAGGTTCTTTAGTGAACTTAAGAATGATTGCTGAAACAGCGAAAGAAACTAATGTCGCTAATACTACACCTAATAACATATGAAGGAATTCACCTTTAGGTGCGTTAATACAATAAGTGATAAATGATCCTGGTGACGCTGGACTTCTAAATCCAAATCCAGTTGCTTGATAAGTAGCAACGCCAGTCATACCACCTAAAATAACTGAGATAAATAACATTGGTCTCATTAATACGTAAGGGAAATAAATTTCATGAATTCCACCTAAGAAGTGGATGATTCCTGCACCGTAAGAAGTAGCTTTTGCAGTTCCTTTACCAAAGAACATATATGCAAGTAAAATACCAAAACCAGGTCCAGGGTTTGATTCAATTGTATAAAGTATTGATTGACCTGCTGTAGCAGCTTGGTCAGCACCAAGTGGTGTGAATACACCATGGTTGATAGCGTTATTTAAGAATACAATTTTAGCTGGTTCAACTAAAATACTTACGATTGGAAGTAAATGAGCATGAACTAAAGCCTCAACTGCAACTGATAATATATGCATTATGAATTTCATGATTGGAGCTAAAATTTCAAAACTTAAAATTGTCATGATGAAACCTAGGATACCAGCAGAGAAGTTATTGAATAACATCTCGAAACCTTGTGGTGTTCTAGGTTGAACAAATTCGTCAGTTTTTTTCATTAACCAACCAACTAATGGTCCCATAATCATTGCACCAAGTAACATTGGTGTGTCAGGTAATGCTACGATAACCCCCATAGTTGATGTAGCAGCAATGATACCACCACGTAATCCGTGGATTAAACGTCCACCACTAAATGCGATTAATAATGGGATTAAAAATTTAATCATAGGATCAGCTAATTGAGATAAATCTTTATTAGGCATCCATCCATTGTCTATAAATATAGCAGCGATAAATCCCCAAGCGATGAACGCGCCAATGTTTGGCATGATCATACTACTAAGAAAAGAACCGAATGCTTGAACTTTACGGCCAAAACCTTTGTTTTCTTGTTTCTGAGCCATATCTACACCTCTTTTTTAATTAGTATTTGACTATATTTATTGTAAATCTAAGTAGACAATTACTACAACAAGAACAAAATTCAAATTTGTCATAATAATCATGACAACAATCATTCTATAATATATAGGTAAAGATAATGTAAATTAAAAGCTTTATTACAATGAATTTTAAATGGAAATGGTAGTACATATTTTTTACAAAAACCTTGTGAAAATATTTGCAATTAAGACAAACTACATTGTACAATAGGTTCTAATGGAAGGGAGGATAGTAAAACAATATTACAAAGCGCCTGTGCAAGCTATTAATGACATGTGAGGATTAGAAATTAAATCTATTTGTATAAATTTCTATAGCGTACATTTATAACTTGTAGACGAGGAGGATAGTGATCGAATAGATCGGCGGATGCTATCCCGGATGTGGCTCATTCGTTAGCTTATTAAGTAAAACAGTAGGGTAACCTATTGGACAAAGTTAATAAGATCGCCAATTAATATTATATAAAATGAAAAACGTTAGAAGTTTAAGTGTGATAATTTATCACGCTTATTTTCAAGTGTGGTTAAACTAAGATAAAAGTTACTACAAATATGAACGCTAATGATAGTAGATTACTAAACTAAATTATAAGTAATAAATCATTGCTACTAACGTTATTTCAATAACTGGAGGAAAAGTAAATATGTGCGGAATAGTAGGATATATTGGCTATGATAATGCCAAAGAATTATTATTAAAAGGTTTAGAAAAATTAGAATATAGAGGTTATGATTCAGCTGGTGTTGCTGTAGCAAACGACGAAGGCACTAAAGTATTTAAAGAAAAAGGTCGTATTGCAGAATTACGCAAAGTAGCGGATAGTAGTGATATTGATGGCACTGTTGGAATCGGTCACACTCGTTGGGCAACACATGGTGTACCTAACTATGAAAACTCACATCCACATCAATCAACTACTGGTCGTTTTACACTAGTACATAATGGTGTAATTGAAAACTATGAAGAATTAAGAAATGAATATTTAAATGATGTTAAATTTGTTTCTGAAACAGATACAGAAGTTATCGTTCAATTAATTGAATACTTCTCTAAACAAGGTTTTGAAACAGAAGATGCATTTACTAAAGTTGTTTCATTATTACATGGTTCATACGCTTTAGGTTTATTAGATGAAGAAGATAAAGATACTATGTATGTAGCTAAGAATAAATCACCACTTTTAATCGGTGTTGGTGATGGTTTTAATGTCATTGCATCAGATGCATTAGCTATGTTACAAGTAACTAATCAATATAAAGAAATTCATGACCATGAAATTGTTATCGTTAAACGTGATGAAGTTATTATCAAGGATATTAACGGTCAAGTTCAAGAACGTGACGCTTATACTGCTGAAATTGATGCATCAGATGCTGAAAAAGGTGTTTACGATCACTACATGTTAAAAGAGATTCACGAACAACCAGCTGTTATGCGTCGAATTATTCAAGAATATCAAGATGACGAAGGTAATCTAAAAATTGATAAAGACATAGTAGATGATGTTGCACAAGCTGATCGTATCTATATTATCGCTGCTGGTACTAGCTATCATGCTGGTTTAGTTGGTAAAGAATTCTTAGAAAAATGGGCAGGTGTACCAACAGAAGTACACGTAGCTTCTGAATTTGTTTATAACATGCCTTTATTATCTGAAAAACCATTATTCATTTATATTTCACAATCTGGTGAAACTGCAGATAGTCGTGCCGTATTGGTTGAAACTAAAAAATTAGGTCATAAAGCGCTAACAATAACTAACGTATCTGGTTCAACATTATCACGTGAAGCGGATCACACATTATTATTACATGCAGGTCCAGAAATTGCTGTAGCTTCTACTAAAGCATATACAGCACAAATTGCTGTATTATCTATTTTAGCTCAAATAGTTGCTAAAACACATGGTCGTGAAGCAGACATTGATTTATTAAGAGAATTAGCGAAAGTTACTACTGCAATCGAATCTATCGTAGACGATGCACCTGTAATGGAACAAATTGCTACTGATTTCCTTGAGACAACACATAATGCATTCTTTATTGGTCGTACTATTGATTATAATGTCAGTCAAGAAGGTGCATTAAAACTTAAAGAGATTTCATATATTCAAGCTGAAGGATTTGCTGGCGGTGAATTAAAACATGGTACGATTGCATTAATTGAAGATCGTACACCAGTTATTGCTTTAGCTACTCAAGACAATGTAAACTTATCTATTCGTGGTAATGTTAAAGAAGTTGCTGCACGTGGTGCTAGTACTTGTATTATCTCAATGGAAGGTTTAGAAAAAGAGGGAGATACGTACGTCATTCCTCATGTTCATGAATTATTAACACCATTAGTTTCAGTAGTAGCACTACAATTAATTTCTTATTATGCAGCGCTACACAGAGATCTTGATGTTGATAAACCACGTAACTTAGCAAAATCAGTTACAGTTGAATAAATTTAAAAATTAAAAGTGATGAATACCATAATTTTGGTATTAAGAAACTTTAACATGTTGATATAAGGATAATCCCTTTTAGTTATGAGTTGACTAAAAAGGGATTATTTTTATTGCACTTTTCTTAAATAAGTGACAAAATTTTAAGTAATATAGAACTTAACATATTGGAGGATTATATGGACAACATAAAAGCGATATTTTTAGATATGGATGGTACAATTTTACATGAAGATAATAGAGCATCTGAATATACTAGAGACGTCATTAATTCACTAAGAGATAATGAATTCAAAGTATTCTTAGCGACTGGGCGTTCATATTCTGAAATTCATCAATTAGTACCAGAAGGTTTTTTAGTTGATGGTATTATAAGTTCCAACGGTACAACTGGTGAAGTCAATGATAAAAATATATTTAAGCATAGTATGTCTTTAGATTCTGTGAATCAAATTGTGAAATTAGCACAACAACATCACATTTATTATGAAGTATTCCCATTTGGTGAACAACGCCTAGTATTAAAAGAAGATCAATCTTGGATGAGTGAAATGGTGAGTGGCAGTGAAACGCCTCCTAATAATGTAGGACAAAGCGAATGGGCATCAAGACGAGAAGCCATAAAAGATAAAATTCAATGGGTAGATCAATTTCCTGAAAAGGATTATTCAAAAATATATCTATTTAATACAAACTTAGATAAAATTAGTCGTTTTCGTGATGAACTTCAACAAAATAAAGTATTACTAAATATTAGTGTATCTAACTCTTCACGTTATAACGCTGAAACAATGGCTTATAATACTGATAAAGGTACAGGTATCAAAGAAATGATTGAATACTTTAATATTAAACAAGAAGAAACACTTGTGATAGGTGACAGTGATAACGATAGAGCTATGTTTGAATTTGGACATTATACAGTTGCAATGAAAAATGCTCGTACAGAAATTCAATCATTAACAGACGATGTAACTGAATATACTAATGAAGAAGATGGCGCAGCCAAATACTTAAAAAAACATTTTCTAAGTTAAGATATTGATTGAAATAGATATAATAAAAAGGTCGAAGTACAATTTTAAATATTTGTACTTCGACCTTTATTATTAATTATTTATTATTAGGATTATTTTTATCAATTGTATCTTTAGCTGTTTCTTCTAAATTATCTTTATGAGATGTTGTAGAATTTGATAAATCATCTTTGTGTTGAGTAGCTTTATCGTTTAATTCTTTTTTAGAATCTTGAGTAGTAGATTTTGCGTTATCTTTTAAATCAGATGAATGTTGATCAACTTTATCTTTAGTTGTATCTTGTAAATCTTGTGTTTTTGTAGTTTTATTATTTGTGTCTTTATTTGCAACTGCTTTATTAGCTTTATTCTTTTTAGAGTTAGTTGTAACTTTTTCGCCACGGCGAATAAAGTATTGAACGATACCCATAAGTAAAGCATAGTAGATAAATAAAGTTACTAAAATTACAATGATATTTATAATGATTAATATTATTTGAGCAACCGATTGTGAAATACTATTTGAATATAAAAGCATTAAAGCTGTAATTAGGTTTGTGATGAAGTTTAATACTAATAAGATTAATAAAACACTTATAAAGAATTTTAACCATGTTTTATGTCCGTTTTTAATAGCTTTAAATCCATTTTTGAAACTAGTCATTGCTGATTGCTTAGGATTTTCAACATAAGCAGCTGTATAATTAATAATGAAAATTAAGAATAGCCAGCTAAATATAGAAAGAATAAAGCTAATTATTAAACTAAAAACAATTTGGTACGTTACGGCCAGTCCTTGATGATCATTTAAATCAATGTTGGACATAATTAAATTGTTCAATGGGGACATAGCTAATAATAGTAACTTTCTTAAGTAATAATTAATTAATCCAATGATAATAAACAATACTATTGTAATTAATGCTAGTAATAAACTTTTAGCATAGTGACCTTTTTTAAAGGCGATAAATAAATCAGAGAATTTAACTTTATCTTTTCTGATAGCTCTAGAAATAACATTTATAGCACCAGTTAATAACTGATAACCTAAAAATATAAATAATAAGATGACTAATACAGCTACACCAATAATTGGAATAAGTAATGGTCCTGCTGGTTGACCGAATTGCATCATCATTTGTAATTGCATCATTTGTTGGCCAATCATAGCCATTGCAACTCTACCGACTAAGAAAATGACGATAAAGCTTATTAATGTAAATAATATTGCTTTAAGATTCTGGGGTTTAGCATTCTTAAATGCTAAGTTATAATATTTAAACAAATTTTAAGCACTCCTTTTCGTTAATATAAATACAATATCAAAAATTTGGACTTTTTCAAATTAATATCTAACATAATAGGGTATTAAGTGTTAAAATATTCTAATGAATTTAATATGAAAGGAGATATCATCATGAAATTTGCAATTATAACTGATGTACATGGTAACTTTGATGCATTAGAAACTGTATTAGATGATATTGATAGTAGAGAAGATATTGAAAAAATTTATAATCTTGGAGATAATATCGGAATCGGACATGAAACAAACAAAGTATTAGACCATATTTTCGATCGCGATGATATGGAAATGATTGCAGGTAATCATGATGAAGCTATTATGTCGGTTGTAAACGGCACTCCTTATCCGGAAGATTTAAAAGATAAGTTTTACGAACATCATCAATGGATTGCTAGCCATTTAGATGAAGAATATTATGAAGAATTAAATCAATTACCTCGATTTATCGAAAAAGAAATTTGCGGTAAAAAAGTGTTATTTATACACTATGAGATTGAAAATGATAAATTATCTTCTCCTATAGATAAAGTACCTTTTAGTCCTATAGTCAAAGATGATGAACAAGAAATGACACAATTATTTGCAGATAAAGATGCAGATTTAATTATTTTTGGTCATAATCACAGATTGCATATGTTTGACGATAAAAATAAAATGTATTTTAATCCAGGTTCTGTTGGATTAAATAACGGTTCAAATGCTGTTTATGGTATTGTTACTATTACAGAAACTGATATTTCAATTGAAAGAGTTAAAGTTGCATTTGATAATGAAGAATTTTTAGAGGGATTTGAAGCTAAACAAGTACCTGCTAGAGATTTTATATTTGATAAATTTATATAAAATAGAAGTTGCCTCTCCACAAGTTAATTTAAAGCTTGGAGAGGCAATTTTTTTATTTAATGATGATGTTCTTGTCCATGAATGCCTGAACATAATGTCGCGTCATCGTGATCATGATTTGCTGTTTCAAGTTGAATCGTCATATGTTGGATGTTTAAATGCAATAAGTCATGTTCAATTTGCTTAAGTAGTAGTTCTCCTTCTTTGATAGTTAACGTATCAGCAACAACTGCATGACAACTTAAGGCATTTAAATCATTAGAAATAGTCCAAACATGATAATCATGCACACTTTGGATAACGCTATGATTTGTTAGCGACTGTATAATTGCATCTAAATCAACATCGCTAGGTGTTCCTTCCATTAAAATGTTGATTGAAGATTTAGCTATACCATATGCACTTTTTAAAATAATGACGGACACTAAAATACTAGCGATAGGGTCAGCGATAGTCCAACCTAATGTCCAAATCAAAATGGCTGCTACAATCGCACCGATAGAGCCAAATAAGTCACCAAGTACATGTAAAAAAGCGCCTCTCATATTAAGGTTATGTGACGTGTCACCGCTTTTAAACATTAAAATTGCAACTGCAACATTAACGATTAAACCAATTAAACTAATAATAAACATTTCTTTCGATTGTACTTCAGGTGGTGCGAAAAATCGTTTGATTGCTTCTATTACTATTAAAATACTAATGACAAACAACGTCACGCCATTAAAAAGTGCTGCTAATACTTCAAAACGTTTATAGCCATAAGTCTTAGATGTAGTTGCATGTTTTTCTGCATAGATAAATGCGATTAACGCTACAAAAAGTGATAAAGAGTCACTAAACATATGAAAACCATCGGACAGTAATGCAAGACTATTAGCTAAAAAACCACCAATGATTTCTACTAACATAAATAGTCCGATAATAAGAAACGAGATAAATAGAACTTTTTTATTATTTGTGTGTACATGACCATGAGAATGATCATGATGATGTTGTGTTGTCATATTATTTTTCACCTTCTATTGGATGACTCGCATGATGAATAGCTTGCTTTAATAGGGTAGAGACATGTTGATCATCTAAAGAATAAATCATACTTTGACCTTGTCGTTTAGATTTAACTAGGTTGACTGATTTTAATAATTTAAGTTGATGAGAAACATTAGATTGTGATAGGTCTAATGTGTGTGAAATATGCCCTACACTAGATTCACCAGTTGCTAACAATTCCATGATTCTAATACGATTTATATCACTTAAAGCTTTGAAAATATCAGTAACTCTTTCTAATGTTTGATGATGGGATGTTTCAAGTTTACTTTCAGTCATACGAACACCTCTTAATATATGAATACTTGTTCATATATTAATATACAATGGTTTGAAATTAAGGTCAATAATATAATGGAAGTTTAATTGGATATTTAAGTGGTAAATGAGTTATTACAAGAAATAAAAAGGAGGACGTTGGAATGAGTATATTAGTAATTGGTGCTAACGGTGGCGTAGGTTCTAAATTAGTAAATCAATTAAAAGAAGATAATGTTGACTTTACTGCCGGTGTTAGAAAAGATGAGCAAGTGTCAGAATTAGAAAATAATGACATTAAAGCTCTAAATATTGATGTTGAAAATGATAGTATCGAAGACTTAACAAACAAATTCCAATCATTTGATAAAGTGATTTTCTCTGTTGGTTCAGGTGGAAGTACAGGTGCAGACAAAACTTTTTATGTAGATTTAGATGGTGCTGTTAAAACAATCAAAGCAAGTGAAAAAGCAGGTATCAAACATTATGTTATGGTCTCAACTTATGATTCAAGAAGAGAAGCGTTTGACGCAAGCGGGGATTTAAAACCATATACTATTGCAAAACATTATGCTGATGATTATTTAAGACATTCAGATTTAAATTATACAATTGTACATCCAGGTGGTCTCAAAGATGATGCAGGTACTGGAAAAATTAAAGCGGATTTATATTTCGATAGTTATAGCACAATTCCACGTGAAGATGTTGCACGAGTTCTAAAATATGTTGTAACTTCAGATAAATTCAGTAATCAAGAATTCCAAATTTTATCTGGAGAATCAACAATTGAAGATGCTCTAAAAGCATATGAATAATTAATTATAAGTTCAAATTATAAAATGACTTAGGGGATATATTTCAATCGTCCCCTAAGTTTTTTATTTATAATAAACATGGAATATTTTTATGATTAAAATGAGGAATTTTATAACTTATCATCATTGCGAGATATTGTTATAATAACTAGAACCATTCATTTTATAATAGAATCGTTAATTAAAATATAAAGATAATATTGTCTTGTAAATATTTATCAAAATCAACATAACCATTGAATTATGAATTATGATACAATCACATGTAGTGAGTTGAAATGATTTTATAACATTTCAAACTAAAGTAACATATACATATTATTAGAACTTATGTTAGGAGATTTTTATATCACTAACAATTGATTAACATATACAACGAGAGTAATGGAGGTGTAGTAATGCCGCTGTTTTTAAAACCTATTTTTCATGAAAAATTATGGGGTGGTAATAAATTAGAATCATTTGGGTACAATCTTCCTAGCAAACATATTGGAGAATGCTGGGGTATTTCAGCACATCCCAATGGTACCAATGAAATTACCAATGGTCTTTATGCAGGCCAAACATTAGATAAAGTATGGGCAGAGCATCGAGAATTATTCGGTGAATTTCCAAGTAAAGATTTTCCATTACTCGCAAAGATAGTAGATGCTGAATCGCCTTTATCTATTCACGTACATCCAGATGATTCATATGCTTATGAACATGAAAATGGCCAATATGGTAAATCAGAGTTTTGGTACATTATTGATGCGGAAGAAGGCTCTGAAATTGTTTTAGGCACAACTGCAGAATCTAAAGAAGTTTTTCAACAACAACTAGAACAAGGAACATTTGAAAATGATTTAAAGAAAGTAACAGTTAAGCCTGGCGAATTTTATTTTGTACCAGCTGGAACACTTCATAGTATAGGATCAGGAATTATTGCATATGAAGTGATGCAGTCATCCGATATATCCTATCGTATTTATGATTATAAAAGAGCCAAACATACAGGCGAGTCTAGAGAGTTAAATATACAAAAAGCTTTAGATGTGATGGAATTTAATAGTGATTTACCTAATATTATTCCAGAAAAAGAAATTATAGAAAGTCACCAATGTACGCATATTGTATCTAATGATTTCTTTACTATAGTAAAATGGGAAATTTCTGGCACATTAAATTATATGAAACCACGTGAATTTTGCTTAGTTTCAGTAATTGAAGGCGAAGGTAAACTTATTACAGATGGTGAAGTATTTAATATACAAAAAGGAAGTCATTTTGTATTAACTTCAGAAGATCTCGATAATATATTTGAAGGAGATTTTTCTTTAATTATTAGTTATATATAAACTTATATATTTAATACAAAGGATGTTCATAATTATGAAACAATTTATATATATTTCTTTATTATGTGGTGTCATTTCAGGTGCAGGTGTGTTTTTTAATATGCCACATTATCCATCATTTATAATACCGAGAATAGTTGCTATTGTGGGAGTTATTAGTGCTATTCTTACAATTCGAGACAAAGAAAGTAGTTTTATGCTATCAATAGGCGGCATAATGATTAATTTGTTACCATTATTAGGCTCATTCCTACCTACACATTAAATAGCATAATAATTTTTATTGATAGTATACACATGCGCAGACTAATGATAAGTGTCATTGGTCTGTTTTTTAATAAAATATGTGAAAATAGTTGTAGTAGCGTCGTTTTGTTAGATATAATAAGGTAATTACAAAAACTTATTTTACATATAATAAGGTGAGGAGATTCGTGATGACAGAAGAAATTAATTACTTTTGGTTAAATTGTGGTTATAATAGGTGGAATCATAATGAACCTTTAGTAGGTCAAACGACATTATTTGAATCAGGTGCGCAATTTAATCCAACTCAAGGATATAGAGCATTTAAAAAAGCTAAAGCTGGAGACCAAGTCATTTTTTATCAAGTTCAAACTGATACAGGGCTACTTGGTGTTGGTGAAATCATTAGTGTCCAAGCTGGCGCCCAAAATAAAATTAGAGTTGAATTTCGTTTTAATGAAGTACTAAAACCTTTAACAACTGATTATTTAAAACGAAGCGAAGCGTTAGATTTTCGTATGAGTAATATGAAAGAAACGTTATTTAATCAAATTAGAAAAGAAGAATTTGATTTAATCATTCAACTTGGAAAAGGCGAAACAAAAATACCGCGTTATTTCTTTATGTCTGAAACTGAAGATTTTGAACCTGGTAAAAATTATACTATTTTTACTCACACATATAATGGCATTAAAAGAAATGGATATCATTTTTACACACAATTAGAAGTTGGAGATAATGTAATTATTTACAATAAATACCAAAACCAATCTGTTATAGGTATTGGTGAGGTTTCTAGACACATACATGAAAAGCCACCAATTCCTGGTAGAACTAATAGTACGGCAATTGAAATCATGTTTGGTAAACATATTACGCCAATTTCATTGAGTTATTTAAATAAACACCCTAAACTTAAAAACTTATATTTTCTTCAAGAAAATGCAAAACAAGCTATTGCAAGTATGTCACAAGTACAATATGACGCTATTTTAGAAATGAGCGATAATAATGGTATTAAAAATCCATTTGAAACTGTAGAAAAATCTCATTTATTAGAAGAAAACCAACAAGAAAATACACTTAAACCATTTATTTTATTAGTAGTTGATAAAAAAGAAGAAGGCTTAAAAGCCGCTAATGATTTATTACAAAAAACAAATGCTAATCCTATCATTACAACAGGCCATCCGGATTTTAGTGAAGATATGCTATACGGTAAGTATTTACCTAATGAAAGTGGCGCTTTATATTATCGTGAAGGTTTTATAACTCAAAATATGCCTAAAAAAGATAAAAGTTACCTTGTTATTGATAACTTTAATAGAATCGATCTAGATATATTCCAAACATATATTAACGTACTAGAAGGTTATGAAGTAACATTGCCTAGATATAATAAAGAAGGTAATATGATTAAATGGTCTAAAGACAAAGACTCATTTTATCATTTTAACCCGAATTGGCATATTATAGGTGTCACATACGACACTTTAGAAGAAATACAAGAGAAATATACACAACAATTCTTAAAATATACTAGAATTGTGAAGGTTAACCAAGATTAATAATAAGTTGATTTTATGAAGTCGTTCAACTATTGCCATTCAAGTTATGTAACGGTAATTAGTAGATTTTCATAAAATCAACTTATTTTTTGTATATGAAAGGCTTAATTTGGTTTATAAATTTTCAAATAGGAAAAATGAATAATGAGAAAGTAAGGAGTGGTGTTTAATATGGCAATTATTTATTATGATGGCAATTGTGTATATTGTTATAACTATGCAATATGGCTAATCCAAAATGGATTATCACATAAATACGAATTTGCTACTTTAGAAGGTGACTATGGTCAAAAATTATTTGATAAACATCCAGAAGCAAAAAATAGAAATAGTGTGATAGTTCTAGATGGTGATCATTTGGAATATCAATCAACAGCAATAGCATCATTAATTACATCTCTACCAAATCAGTATAAATTGTTAGGTGTACTATTGCGTATTATTCCTAAACCAATTAGGAATTTCGGTTATCAATTATTTGCAAATAATAGAGATAAAATGTGGAAGACACATTGGCATAAACCAAATGATTATGAGGCATCATTCTTTTTAGATAATAATCAAAAGATTAAATTAGTTAATTCTCAATTATAAACGACTAATTGAGAATGAAAATATTAGTTAAATTAAAAATAAATGTATTTTCAGTTTTTAAATATGTTTTATTGGGGTAATATAAATGTGAAAGGTTTATGAACTAGATTAGAATTATTATAAATTAAAGTGTCATATTCCTTTACAGATTATAATAATTCTAATATAATGTATGTATAATCAATAAAACGATAACTCAAAGGAGCGTATATTAATATGGCAAATAATCAAGAAGTAGTAAAAGAATTAAATCAACAAGTTGCAAACTGGACTGTAGCGTATACTAAACTTCACAATTTCCATTGGTATGTAAAAGGACCTAACTTCTTCTCATTACATGTTAAATTTGAAGAACTATATAATGAAGCAGCACAATATGTTGACGATTTAGCAGAACGTATTTTAGCAGTAGGCGGTAACCCTGTTGGTACTATGAAAGAAAGTTTAGATATGTCAATTATTGATGAAGCAGGAAAAGGTTATGCTGCTGAACAAATGGTAGAAGAATTATCTAAAGACTTCACAAACATTTCTAATCAATTAGAAAAAGCTATAAAAGTTGCTGGTGAAGCTGGTGACGATGTTTCTGAAGATATGTTTATCGGTATGCAAACTTCAGTAGATAAACATAATTGGATGTTACAATCTTACCTTGGTAAATAATGACGATTAAGAAAAGCATGGTTTGACGATGAACCATGCTTTTTAATATTAAACTAATAATAGTAATATTCTTGAGGTTATAAAAAGAGATTAAGTGTTATCTATGAAAGACATCACTTAATCTCTATTTTTTTATGTTTTAATTATTCGGCAATTTCAAGTGCTATTTCCATCATTTGAGTAAATGAAGTTTGACGTTCTTCAGCTGTTGTAGCTTCATCTCTTAAAATGTGGTCACTAACAGTAAATACGCCTAATGCTTTTTTGCCAGCATGAATAGCATTTAAATATAAACCTGCTGATTCCATTTCAATACCTAAAATGCCCATTTTCTTCCATGCATCATTAAATTTATCATCTGCATTATAGAATGTGTCTGATGATAATACGTTACCAACATGTGATACAGCACCAATTTTGTCAGCTGCTTGTTTGGCTTTAGTAACTAAATCAAAGTCAGCAATCGGCGCAAAATGACCTGGAATGTGATACTGATCTACATAATTTGAGTTAGTTGAAGTGGCTTGTGCAATGATGACATCATATAAATTAACGTTTTCTTGCAAGGCACCACATGAACCTACACGAATGATTGTTTCAACATCAAAGAAATTGAATAATTCATAAGAATAAATTCCAATGCTAGGAATACCCATACCAGAACCCATTACTGAAATTTCTTTTCCTTTATAAGTTCCTGTGTATCCAAACATATTACGTACTTCATTAAATTGTCCAACATTTTCTAAAAAGTTATCTGCAATATATTTTGCACGAAGAGGATCTCCGGGCATTAATACAGTTTTAGCGATTTTTACTCCATTTGGTTGAATATGAGGTGTACCATTTGTCATTTGTCATCTTCTCCTTAATTACTTAATCATATTTAAGATAACATTTGTTTAATTTTTTTGCTAATTTTTGTACTATATATATGAAGGGTATGTTTATTGAATACATTCGCTTAACATAGAAAAATATAGAGTTTGTATTCAATGTAAATAAGTGAGGAGGACCTTTTAATGAATTATGCAAAATTTATAGATCATACACAATTAAAGCCTGAATCAACACGTGAACAAATTGATAAAATTATTAATGAAGCAAAAGAATATGGCTTCAAATCGATTTGTGTAAATCCAACACATGTTAAGTATTCAGCTGAACAATTAAAAGGAACTGACGTACTCGTTTGTACGGTAATTGGCTTTCCACTTGGTGCATCAACTAAAGAAGTAAAAGCGTTTGAAACTAAAAATGCCATTGAAAATGGTGCTTCTGAAATAGACATGGTTATTAATATTGGTGCATTAAAAGATGGTCGATTAGATGAAGTAAAGGATGATATTGAAAGTGTTGTAAAAGCATCAAATAGTAAAACAGTAAAAGTCATAATTGAAACTGTATTATTATCTGATGAAGAAAAAGTAACAGCTTGCAAAATTGCAAAAGAAGCTGGTGCAGACTTTGTAAAAACATCTACTGGTTTTGCTGGTGGAGGCGCTACAGCTTCTGATGTTAAATTAATGAAAGATACTGTAGGAGAAGCATTAGAAGTAAAAGCATCTGGTGGCGTTCGAAATTTAGAAGATTTTAATAATATGCTAGAAGCTGGTGCTACACGTATTGGAGCTAGTGCTGGTGTACAAATTATCCAAGGCTTAGAGTCTGATTCAAACTATTAAATCATTTCAGCAAAGTAAATCATATTAAATCAAGAAACAACCATCTAAAAGGAGGCTTTGTTTATGAGAATGATAGATATAATTGAAAAGAAACGTGACGGGTATGCATTAACAAAAGAAGAAATAGACTTTTTCATTAAAGGTTATACGAATGGCGATATTCCTGATTATCAAGCATCTAGTTTGGCAATGGCTATTTTCTTCCAAGATATGACTGAAGAAGAACGTGCAAATTTAACTATGGCGATGGTAAATTCAGGCGATGTCATTGATTTATCAAATATTGATGGAATTAAAGTAGATAAGCATTCAACAGGTGGTGTTGGTGATACTACTACACTAGTATTAGCTCCTTTAGTGGCTTCAGTAGGTGTACCAGTCGCGAAAATGAGTGGACGAGGATTAGGACATACTGGTGGTACAATTGATAAACTTGAATCAGCAAAAGGTTTCCATGTTGAATTATCAGAAGATGAATTTGTTAAACTTGTTAATGAAAACCAAGTAGCCGTTATGGGACAATCGGGTAATTTGACTCCTGCAGATAAAAAATTATATGCATTAAGAGATGTCACAGGAACAGTCAACTCTATTCCTTTAATAGCATCTTCTATAATGAGTAAGAAAATTGCGGCTGGTGCCGATGCAATAGTTTTAGATGTTAAAACTGGTAGCGGCGCATTCATGAAAACGATTGAAGATGCAGAAGCTTTAGCCCATGCTATGGTACGAATTGGAAATAATGTAGGTAGAAATACGATGGCAATTATTTCAGACATGAGCCAGCCACTGGGTAATGCTATTGGTAATGGTTTAGAATTAAAAGAGGCTATTGAAACATTAAAAGGTCAAGGTCCAGATGACTTAACGGAATTAGTACTTACTCTAGGATCACAAATGGTAGTACTTGCTAAACAAGCATCAACACTTGATGAAGCACGTGAATATCTAACACAATCTATTGAATCCGGTAAAGCATTGGAAAAATTTAAATCATTTATTAGTAATCAGGGTGGCGATGCTTCTATTGTCGATCATCCAGAAAATCTTGCTAATGCAAAATTTAAAATTGATTACGTTGCAAAACAAGATGGCTATATAACAGAAATGATTGCAAATGAGATAGGTGTTGCATCAATGATGTTAGGTGCCGGTAGACAGACTAAAGAAGATGTGATTGATTTAAGTGTTGGCATAGTATTAAATAAAAAAGTTGGCGACAAAGTCAAAGCCGGTGAATCTATATTGACGATTCATAGTAATAAAGAAAATATTGATGATATATTTGATAAATTGAATGAAAGTATTAGAATTGATAGTGAAAGTCATACACCAACATTAATTCACAAAATAATTACGGAGTAGGAGATGTAAATAATGACTACACCATTTAAAAGGGTTCATCTTATTGTAATGGACTCGGTAGGTATAGGAGAAGGACCTGACGCTGCAGCATTTAATGATGAAGGCTCACACACTTTAAAACATACACTTGAAGGATTTAATCAGTCATTACCTAACTTAGAAAAATTAGGTCTTGGCAATATTGATTCTTTACCAGTTGTCTCTAAAGTTGACCAACCACAAGCTTTTTACACAAAGTTAAGTGAAGCATCAGTTGGAAAAGATACAATGACTGGTCATTGGGAAATTATGGGATTAAATATTATGCAACCATTTAAAGTATATCCTAATGGATTTCCAGATGAATTAGTTGAAGAAATAGAAAGAATGACTGGTCGTAAGGTTGTTGCCAATAGACCCGCTTCAGGTACACAAATCATTGATGAGTGGGGAGAACACCAAATGAAAACTGGCGATTTAATCGTCTATACTAGTGCAGACCCAGTACTTCAAATTGCTGCACATGAAGATATTATCCCACTTGAAGAACTATACGATATTTGTGAAAAGGTTAGAGAATTAACAAAAGATCCTAAATATTTAATCGGTAGAATTATAGCACGTCCATATGTTGGTGAACCAGGTAACTTTACACGTACCTCTAATCGACATGACTATGCATTAAAACCATTTGGTAAAACTGTTATGAATTCATTGAAAGAAAACAATTACGATGTTATCGCTATCGGTAAAATTAATGATATTTATGATGGTGAAGGCGTTACAGAAGCTATTCGTACTAAAAGTAATATGGACGGTATGGATCAATTAATAAATGTAGTTAAAAAAGATTTCAATGGTATAAGCTTTTTAAATTTAGTTGACTTTGATGCGCTTTATGGACATCGACGCGATAAACCAGGTTATGCTCAAGCGATTAAAGACTTCGACGAAAGATTACCTGAACTCATCGAAAATTTAAATGAAGATGATTTAGTTATTATAACAGCAGATCATGGTAATGACCCAACAGCAGACGGCACAGACCATACGAGAGAATATATACCAGTATTAATGTTTAGTCCAAAAATTAAGGACTATCATGAATTACCAGGTGATACAACATTTAGCTCAATTGGGGCTACAATTGCAGATAATTTCAACGTAGAATTACCCGAATATGGAAAAAGTTATTTAAAAGAAATGGGAGTGGAACACGAATGAAATTATTAAGATGGACTTTAGGTTTAGTATTTGGATCAGCAGGTGTACTACATTTTACACATGAAAGAAATTTTAGAACGATTGTTCCTGATTATTTACCATTACAAAAGACAGCGGTTCTTGTCACTGGTGTATTTGAAATATTCTTTGGTGTAGCTTTATTAATTAAACGCCCAGCAAGTTGGTTGAAAAAAGGTATTAATTTATTCCTATTAGCAGTTTTACCAGCTAATGTTTATATGGCTAGAAAGAAATTACCACTAGGAGATAAACAAGTACCAGCATGGGCTTTATGGTTAAGACTACCTCTACAATTCGTTATTATGGGGTTAGTTAAAAAATTATAATAATAGCAATATGTAAAAAAAGACGTTATCCATTTTAGGATAACGTCTTTTCTTTATGATTAAGTTTATTATTTACCTTCTCCAAATACATCATGCCATTGGTCACGTTTATCTAAGAATGCTTGTGCAATTTCTTTTGCACCTTCAAGTGAATGGCTTGCAGCCCAACCACATTGAACTTCATTACATGCAGGAACTTCAGTTGCATTTAAAACATCGTTTAATGTTTTTTCAACTATGTTTAATACATCATCATAATCATCGTGATTAATGAATGATACATAGAAACCAGTTTGACAACCCATTGGACTTAAATCAACAACTTTATCTGTATGATTTCTAATATTTTCAGCCATTAAATGTTCTAAAGAATGTAATCCAGGCATTTCCATATGATCTTTATTTGGTTGTTTGAAGCGAATATCATATTTATTAATTTTATCGCCATTTAAGCCTTCCATAGTACCTGCTAATCTAATAAATGGTGCTACCACTTTAGTGTGATCTAAATTGAAACTTTCTACGTTCATTTTTGCCATTATATTACCCTCCTTGAATATACGTACAAACTTATTTAATGAATAACTAAATTGTAACAATACTATTTTGTTTTTACAATTTTAAGGTAAGAATGATTAATGGTTAAATTACAAGTTTGAATTGTAAGAAAATTGTGTAAACATTAATAAATGTAATGACATTTAAAAGTAAATCCGATAAAATGAGTAATAATTAATTGAACGATAAAGTTTATGGGTATCTTTAGAAAGATAGTGGATTAGTAGAATGGGAGTTAGGTAATATGAGCGAAAAGCAAAATATATTAGATTATATTGAAAATAATAAATACGAATATGTAGAAATGAGTCATCGCATACATGAAAGACCAGAACTAGGAAATGAAGAAATTTTTGCATCTAGAACATTGATTGATACATTAAAAGCAAATGGTTTTGAAATCGAAACTGATATTGCAGGACATGCTACAGGTTTTATAGCAACATATGAATCTGATAAAGAGGGCCCAGTGATTGGTTTCTTAGCAGAATATGATGCGTTACCCGGTTTAGGACATGCTTGCGGTCACAATATTATAGGAACTGCAAGTACATTAGGTGGTATTGCTTTAAAACAAGTTATTGATCATATAGGTGGTTCTGTAGTTGTTTTAGGTTGCCCAGCAGAAGAAGGTGGGGAGAATGGTAGTGCCAAAGCCTCTTACGTTAAAGCAGGCATTATAGATGATATTGATATTGCTTTAATGGTACATCCTGGCAACGAAACTTATAGAACGATTAATACACTTGCAGTAGATGTATTAGATGTGAAATTTTACGGAAAAAGCGCGCATGCATCTGAAAATGCAGATGAAGCACTTAATGCATTAGATGCAATGATTTCTTATTTCAATGGTGTAGCGCAACTTAGACAACATATTAAAAAAAGTCAGCGTGTTCATGGTGTGATTTTAGATGGCGGTAAAGCTGCCAATATCATCCCTGACTTTACACATGCACGATTTTATACAAGAGCTACTTCAAGAAAAGAGCTAGACGTATTAACTGAAAAGGTTAAACAAATTGCACGTGGAGCTGCTATTCAAACGGGTTGCGACTATGAATTTGGTCCTATTCAAAATGGAGTGAATGAACTTATTAAATCTCCTAAATTAGATGATTTATTTGAGAAATACGCAACTGAAATGGGAGAAGCGGTCATTGATGATGATTTTGGTTATGGTTCTACAGATACTGGTAATGTCAGCCATGTAGTTCCAACAATACATCCCCATATTAAAATTGGTTCTAGAAATCTTGTAGGTCATACGCATCGTTTTAGAGAAGCGGCAGCAAGTTTACAAGGGGATCAAGCATTAATTAAAGGGGCAAAAATTATGGCATTAATGGGTTTAGAATTAATAAATGATACGTCGTTATTCAATGAAATTGTTGAAGAACATCATCATATGAAGGGACATGTGAAATAATGAGTGAAAATGTATATAGTCCAAAATTAACTTTAAGTGATTTATACCAAGATAATGTAGTATATACTTCTAGACCTTCATACATTTCTAACCCATGGCTTAAACCTGATGAACATCAGTCTAATTTTTTAACAGGACGAGAATTACTTATTGCGAATCAGTTTCCCGTTATAGTACATGAAGCAAGTGTAACTGATAAGCTAGAGAAATTATTTGAAGAGGTAGGAAAACGTATTCCACCAAGTATTTATAAGTTTAGTGATCAACAAACATATGAATCATTAATTAAAAAATTAGCACATGAAGTAGGAAAAAAGATTTATTTTCAATATATACATGACGAAGATGTACTTGAAAAATCATACTACGCTTTAAACAAAGATGTATTTGTAGCTTTGAATAATAAAGCAAGAATACCAGAATGGACGAATGGTAAATATCTTCCTCAAAGAGAAATTATACTTATAGAGCAATTCGATGAAGCTATAGAACATTGGAATTATCCATTTGTTATTAAACCGGGAGACGATTTACCAACTGCTGGTGGATACGGAGTGATGATCTGTTATAATAATCAAGATTTAGCTAAGGCTAAAAAACGTATTAAAGATGCAACTGAAGCTACAGAACAATTAATCATTGAACAAAAAATTGAAGCTGTTCAAAATTACTGTGTTCAATTTGCTTATTCAGAAGATATAGGGATTCAATATTTAGGAACAGCTAGACAATTAACCAATGAATATGGCTTTTATAATGGTAATGAAAACGTTGAAGATGTACCACAACACGTCATTGATGCTGGTAGAGAGATTATGTCAATAGGAGTAAGTTTAGGTTTCTTCGGTGTGGCAGGGTTTGACTTGTTATTAGATGAACATAATGATGTTTACGCAATAGATTTAAACTTTAGACAAAATGGTTCTACTAGTATGTTATTACTAGCTGATGAATTAACTAATGGATACCATAAATTTTATAGTTACTTTTCTGATGGTAATAATGACCATTTCTTTAACACCATTCTTAAATACGTGAAAAAAGGTGTATTATATCCGTTATCTTATTACGATGGTGACTGGTATGGCGTCAATAAAGTCAATTCAAGATTTGGATGTATATGGCATGGTAAAGATAAAGCATATATTCAACAAATGGAAGAAGCATTTTTAAATGATTTAAAAGTTAAATAAAATAGCGACCCTTGAATTTTAAATACAATAGCTTAATTTTCAAGGGTATTTTATAAAAAAGAAACACTAATAATATCATTAATTAGTATAAATGATTAATCCAATCAATGAATAAGTACGGTATAGCATCATCGCTCTGTTGACTAACGAAAATGAGTCATTTAATATTTTTATTAAGTGATAAAATATAATATATGAATCGAGGGTGTAAAATGTCTTACAAAGAAGAACCATTTTTCAAAGAAATGTTAATTAATGAACATTTATATTTTGCTTCTAAAAATAAAAAAATAGTACGTTTAACGAAAAATGAACAATTATATGTAACTGTTTGGACTGATGATGAAACGGCGAAACAATATTTAAATGATAATGACATTAGTTATGATAAGATAGTGAAAATAGATTTAGACCGTTTTGTCGCATATGATTTAGATGAATTATTTGATGAAACAGATAAAGTACTCATAGATATAACTAATGAACAGAGTGGAAAACTAGTCAATATTTATGAAATTTCGAGAGAGTTAATGTCTGAACTTGATAAAATTAGAATTAAAGAATTTGTTAAAGATGTTGCTAAATATGACCATGTTTATGGTCTGACAAATAAAAGTGAAAAGAATTTTATCTTAATTGAAGATGATAGAGAAAATAAACCTCAAATTATGCCTGTATGGAGCTTGAAGAAAAGAGCGCAAAAAGTAAAAGAAGAAGATTTTGAAGAATGCGATTTAATTGAGATTGAGACAAGTGTATTTGACGACTGGCTTGATAAATTACGCGATGATGACAAAGCGGTAGGCATAGATTTAAAACCTGGTGTGATTGGTACAGTGGTATCCGCACAAAAACTATCAAATGAAATGACAACCTAATTGAATAGTATATTTGCTAAGATAAAAAGGAGTGAATTGAAATAAATAAGTTTCAATTCACTCCTTTTATGAGTTAATGATCTAATGTTAAATGTAAAGCACCTATAGCTCCAGAGAACGCACCATGCTCAATATAATAAGGTTTAAATCCTCTCAATACAGTATAATCTTCTATGACTTTAAGTAATAATGGGTTGTTATTAAATGAAGATCCTATGTAAACTACATTTTCTGTTTGATGTTCTCGAGCAACAGTAATTGCCATTGTGGTAATCACTTCGCCAACAACACCAACTACAGAAGCGAGTTTATTTTCAATTGAAAAATCTTCATTCACATGATGTAAGACATTTCCAAAATTAGCTGCAGTTAAGTCGCCAGGAATAGGGGGTTCACAATCTTTATAGATATGTTTTACTTTCAAGTCTATTGAATCCCTGTCACCATTTTGAGCTAAATCTGTTAATTGTTTATAATCTGTTACTTGGCTTAATAAATAACCTAAACCTTGTATCATTCCGCCACCAGTACCGATACCGCCTACGCGTTGTTGTTGCTCACCGTCATAATAATGAAGAGACGTACCTGTTCCAACATTAGCAAAAATATATTGATTGATGTCATGTCCTTGTTCATTTAGTAGAATTCCAAGCCCTTTTGAAGCAGCATCAAACTCAACATATATTTGTGTTGGTTTGGAGATGTGTTCTGCAATAATACTTGCTTGACCTCCAGTTAAGCTTAAACTTTCAAAATCGATTTCATTTAACCATTTTATTACTTTATCAATATTGACAGTTAATTCAGTGTGATATTCACGTTGGTGTTCAGATTCTTGAACGATTTTGATTAACGTTCCACCAGCATCGATTCCTATTTTCATATTACTCCCACCTCAAATCAAAAATGCATCACCCATAATAGTATAATAAATTAAACGAAATACAAGAGTTTATTTCATATTCAACTTAAAATACAAATTTATCAAACGTATTGCATTATTTATTAAGTTGAAGTTAGACCTATTAAATGAATTGTTTAATTAAGACAGTTATATTTAAAATGATAATTTAAGTGTAAGTAATTTCGATTAATATGAGAAATAGTATTACAATAGGGTAAAGTAATATATAATAAGTGAGTATTAAATGAATAGGGGATTGACTTATGACTACAAAAAAGCAATTTGAAGATATTACAATTCAAGTTTTTGAAGAGCGATACCGTGAAGATATATTAAATTTTGAATTGAGTGAAAGACAACAAATATATTCTTCCTTGCCTAAATCAGTATTAGAAGAGGCACTTAATGATGAAGACCGAGTTGCTAATATAGCTAAAAATAGCGAAGGGGAAGTTGTCGGTTTCTTTGTTTTACATCAATATTATCAACATGAAGGCTATGATACCCCAGAAAATGTCGTCTATGTACGATCATTATCAGTAAATGAGCGATATCAAGGGCATGGATACGGTACTAAAATGATGATGTATCTACCTCAGTATGTCCAAACACTATTCCCAGATTTTAACCACTTATATTTAGTGGTCGATGCTGAAAATCAATCTGCTTGGAATGTATATGAACGTGCAGGTTTTATGCATGCAGCTACTAAAGAGGAAGGGCCAATTGGAAAAGAACGATTATATTATTTGGACTTGGATTCTAAACATGTATCCTCTTTGAAACTAGAAGAAAATGAGTCTTCAGAAGAGGCGAATATTCATTTAATCAACTTACTTAAAGATGATGAAAAAGTTGGTTTCATAGGTATTGAACAAGTTGAAGACCGTATGCGTATTTCAGGCATTGAAGTAAATAAAACACATCGGAATGAAGGTATTGCTGAAAGCGCGTTAAGACAATTACCAACCTATATACGTAAACATTTTGATAATATTAAAGTATTATCCATTACACTATATGGAGAAAATAACGAATTAAGTCCATTATGTATTAATAGTAATTTTGTAGAAGTAGAACAAGCAGAAGATTATATTTTATTTGAAAAGTATATAAATTATTAACAGAGATTGCGTAAACACCGATTGTCATTTATAATTTATCTTTGTTACTATTAATTAATGAAATTTGACCAACTTATTTAAGATGAAAATCCTTTGAAAGGAAGTATTTTATAATGAAAATTAAAGATTACACAAAAGAAATGGTAGATGAGAAATCATTTATTGATATGGCTTATACGCTTTTAAATGAAAAAGGCGACACAATGAATTTATACGATATTATCGATAAATTTAGAGAATTAGGTAATTATGAATACGATGAAATCGAGAATCGTGTAGTACAATTCTATACTGATTTAAATACAGATGGTCGATTTTTAAATGTTGGTGAAAACCAATGGGGTATTCGTGATTGGTACTCAGTAGATGATATTGAAGAAAAAATCGCGCCAACGATTCAAAAATTTGATATTCTTGATGATGACGATGAAGAAGATAAAAACCTTAAATTATTAGGTGAAGATGAAGCGGATGACGATGATGATATTCCAGCAGTCACAGATGATCAAGAAACATTAAATGATCCTGAAGATGAACAAGTTGAAGATGATATTAATGAAAATGATATTGTCATTGACGAAGAAGATGAAGACGAAGATGACTTCGACGATGAGGAAGATGACGAAGAATATCAAAGTTAAATTTCTAATTGACTTTTATCCTAAAAATGATAGAATTTTATTTGGGCTCCTTTAAATAGGACACGTGTATAAATGTAATACGCTCCCCTTACTGATATGTGAGAGGGAGCTTTTTTTATTTTTAATTAAACAAGATTCCAATGAGGTAATTAATATTGTAGAATAAGTATTATTTAAAACGAATGATTAAATAGACTATGATATAAAACGAATCAAAGTAAATCGCACGTACACATCGTTCCTCATAAACTAAATACATACTTAATTTAAATGCTTTATTAAAAATTCAGGAGGTCAAATTATGACAAAGTTTATATTTGTAACAGGTGGCGTAGTTTCGTCTTTAGGTAAAGGAATTACTGCTGCATCATTAGGTAGATTATTAAAAGATAGAGGTCTTGAAGTTACGATTCAAAAATTTGATCCATACTTAAACGTTGATCCAGGTACTATGAGTCCATATCAACATGGTGAAGTATTCGTTACAGATGACGGTGCTGAAACAGATTTAGACTTAGGTCACTATGAACGTTTTATTGATATTAATTTAAATAAATATTCAAACGTAACTGCTGGTAAAGTATATTCTCACGTGCTGAAAAAAGAACGTCGCGGTGATTATTTAGGTGGAACAGTGCAAGTTATTCCACACATTACAAATGAAATTAAAGAACGTTTATTATTAGCTGGAGAAAGTACAAATGCAGATGTAGTTATCACTGAAATTGGTGGTACAACAGGTGATATTGAGTCTCTTCCATTTTTAGAAGCAATTCGTCAAATTAGAAGCGACTTAGGTAGAGAAAATGTTATGTATGTACATTGTACATTATTACCATATATTAAAGCTGCCGGTGAAATGAAAACAAAACCAACACAACATAGTGTTAAAGAATTGCGTGGTTTAGGTATTCAACCAGACTTGATTGTAGTTCGTTCAGAATATGAAATGACTCAAGATTTAAAAGATAAGATTGCATTATTCTGTGATATTAATAAAGAAAGCGTTATTGAGTGTCGTGATGCAGACTCACTTTATGAAATCCCGTTACAATTGAGTAAACAAGATATGGATGACATTGTCATCAAACGTTTACAATTAAATGCTAAATATGAAACTCAATTAGATGAATGGCAGCATTTACTTGATACTGTAAATAGCTTGGATGGTAAAATTACTATCGGTTTAGTAGGTAAATACGTAAGCTTACAAGATGCTTATTTATCAGTTGTTGAATCACTTAAACATGCAGGCTATCCTTTCAAAAAAGATGTCGTTGTTAAATGGATTGATTCAAGTCTTGTAACAGATGATAATGTTGAGAGTTATTTATCAGATGTAGACGGTATCTTAGTACCAGGTGGATTTGGCTTCCGTGCAAGTGAAGGTAAAATTTCAGCTATTAAATATGCACGTGAAAACAATGTTCCTTATTTTGGTATTTGTTTAGGTATGCAGTTAGCTACAGTAGAATTTGCACGTAATGTATTAGGTTTAGAAGGTGCACATTCAGCAGAGTTAGATCCAAGTACACCACATCCAATCATCGATTTATTACCAGAACAAAAAGATATTGAAGATTTAGGTGGCACATTAAGATTAGGTTTATATCCATGTGCAATTAAAGATGGTACGTTAGCACATTCTATTTACAATGAAAATAATATTGAAGAAAGACATCGTCATAGATACGAATTTAATAATAATTATAGAGAACAATTAGAAGCTAATGGCATGGTATTCTCAGGTACTAGTCCAGATGGTAGATTAATCGAAATGGTAGAAATTCCTGAAAAAGATTTCTTTATTGCTTGTCAATTCCATCCAGAATTCTTATCAAGACCTAACAGACCTCAACCAATATTTAAAGCTTTTGTTGAAGCATCATTAAAACATCAACAAAAATAATACGAAAAACATGACAGGACATAAATCTCAAAATAAAAGCACTAAGATGATTTATTTTAATCATCTTAGTGCTTTCTTTATACCCAATACTTCGTATTGTATGGCTTCGCATTCCGAGGGTACAGTTTCAGCCAGAAATACTACACAGATAAATCTGTGAGAATTTGTAAGGTCTTCAACTAGTACTGTTCCCTCAGGAGTCTTGCCATAAATACTACGTATTTATAAGTAACTTTACATTTAAAATACTAAAAAAGTAATTTCTATATTATTTCAATAGAAATTACCTTTTTTCACTTGTCGAAGAATTTTATGTTCAGCGTTTTTTTGATAAATATTTTATAATTCTAAATCACGTGTCATTTCGATCATTTGTGTATAAATGTCGTAATAAATGTAGTTAAACGCGATAGGGTGAGGTTGAACAATTTTATCGTAGTCTTCAGTGTAAACGATAGGTCTTGGGGTAGATAAATTGATGAAATGCATTAAATGCTCTGGAAAGTCATCACTTTTTGGGCGATTACATATAAGGACAAAATCAACATCTAAATCAATTAATTGTTGAACATCTTTTTCAACGTCATCGTTGTATGTAGGAGAAAATAAAAATACTCTATCAGTCGTATCTAAATCATTCATATGTTTTAAATCTGCTAATGCACGACTGGATTTTAATTTTTCATTACTATTCAATATAAAGTCTTCGTAAAATTTTAAATCTTCATATCCTTTAATATATACATGACCTTCGCCACCAATAGCTTGGACTAAGCATTGAGCTCCCATTTGTATATCTAAAGACTGTTTTTCGATCCTATCGAAGATGCCAATTAATTGTGTATTGAGTATTTTTGACATAATTAACCTCCATTCTATTCATTAAAATATTTTAAATAAACGTCTCATTGAATGCAATGATTAAAAATAATTTTAATTGTATACGTTTGCAAAATGAGATGTAGTAAGGATTGTGAAAATTGTAAATTTTAAATCATCTATTCGAATGCAATTAAGGATTAAGTTTGTTATAATGAGTTTGAAAAATACGTGCATAAGCACTCAAGGAGGAACTATAATGCCTTTAGTTTCAATGAAAGAAATGTTAATCGATGCAAAAGAAAATGGTTATGCAGTTGGTCAATACAACTTAAATAACCTAGAATTCACTCAAGCAATTTTAGAAGCTTCACAAGAAGAAAATGCACCAGTTATTTTAGGTGTATCTGAAGGTGCTGCTCGTTACATGAGCGGATTCTACACTGTAGTTAAAATGGTAGAAGGATTAATGCATGACTTAAACATCACAGTACCAGTTGCAATCCATTTAGACCACGGTTCAAGCTTTGAAAAATGTAAAGAAGCTATCGACGCTGGATTCACTTCAGTTATGATTGACGCTTCACATAGTGCATTCGAAGAAAATATCGAAATCACTTCTAAAGTGGTTGAATATGCTCACGAAAGAGGCGTATCAGTAGAAGCTGAATTAGGTACTGTTGGAGGACAAGAAGACGATGTAGTAGCTGACGGTGTTATCTACGCAGACCCTAAAGAATGTCAAGAACTAGTTGAAAAAACTGGAATTGATACTTTAGCACCTGCTTTAGGTTCAGTTCACGGTCCATATAAAGGCGAACCTAAATTAGGATTCAAAGAAATGGAAGAAATTGGTGCATCAACTGGATTACCATTAGTATTACATGGTGGTACTGGTATCCCAACTAAAGACATTCAAAAAGCAATTCCTTACGGTACAGCTAAAATTAACGTAAACACTGAAAACCAAATTGCTTCAGCAAAAGCTGTTCGCGATGTATTAAACAATGATTCTGAAGTTTACGACCCACGTAAATATTTAGGACCTGCTCGTGAAGCTATTAAAGCAACAGTTAAAGGTAAAATTAAAGAATTCGGTACTTCAAACCGTGCTAAATAATTAATATCAATGAACAAGCCATTAAACTTAGGTTTAATGGCTTGTTTTTTATGCTATAATTATTACGTATTTTATAAGGCAAACGTCATTTTTTAATAAAAACAAGTAAATCGCATGAGGTAAAAGTAAATAACATTTTAATCATATTTAATGGTGTATATTGAATAAAATGGCTATGATGGTTTAATATTTATGAACTATTTTACAAATAAAGTAAAACTATTTTATAATGCAAATAATGTAAAATTTTAATAAACGATAGAAACAAAGGAGATAAAAATATGGCTCAAGAAGTAATCAAAATTAGAGGTGGAAAGAAGCTTAATGGTGAAGTAGAGATAAGTGGTGCGAAAAATAGTGCAGTAGCAATTATTCCGGCTACTTTATTAGCTCAAGGGCATGTAAATTTAGATGGATTACCACAAATCTCTGATGTAGAAACACTTGTAAGCTTGCTAGAAGATTTAAATATTAAAACTAAATTAAATGGTAAAAAATTAGATATTGATACCACTGAAATAGAAAACGCGCCACTTCCAAATAACAAAGTTGAATCTTTAAGAGCTTCATATTATATGATGGGTGCGATGCTCGGTCGTTTTAAAAAATGCGTTATTGGTCTTCCGGGTGGATGTCCTTTAGGTCCCCGTCCAATTGATCAGCATATAAAAGGATTTAAAGCTTTAGGTGCTGAAATAGATGAATCAAGTAATACATCAATGAAAATTGAAGCTAAACAATTAAAAGGTGCAAATATCTTTTTAGATATGGTAAGTGTTGGTGCCACTATTAATATTATGCTAGCTGCAGTACATGCAGAGGGGCAAACGGTTATAGAAAATGCAGCAAAAGAACCAGAAGTAGTGGATGTAGCTAACTTCTTGATTAGTATGGGAGCACAAATTAAAGGAGCAGGTACAACAACAATTAAAATAACTGGTGTTGATACATTACATGGTACTGAATATCAAGTGATTCCTGACCGTATAGAAGCAGGCTCATATATGTGTATGGCAGCAGCTGCTGGTGAAGAAGTAGTCATCAATAATATAGTTCCAAGACACGTAGAAGCTTTAACTTCTAAATTAAAGGAAATGGGTGTCGATATTGAGTTGAACGACGAAAAGGTTATTATCAGAAAGAATGAACCTTACCAAAGCGTTGATATTAAAACATTAGTATATCCTGGTTTTGCAACGGATTTACAACAACCCATCACACCTTTATTATTTATGACTAAAGGGCCATCTTTTGTAACTGATACGATTTATCCTGAGAGATTTAAGCATGTTGAGGAGTTACAACATATGGGAGCGGACATTAATAAAGATAATGGTACTGCGACGATTAAACCTTCAAAACTTAAAGGAGCAGAAGTATATGCAAGTGACCTAAGAGCAGGGGCTTGCTTAATAGTAGCAGGTTTAATTGCCGAAGGTGTAACGACTATTTATAATGTGAAACATATTTATCGTGGCTATACACAAATCGTTGAGCATTTAAAACAATTAGGTGCAGATATTTGGACTGAAACTATTTAAAAAATGTGGTATAATTAATATACTTAAAATTATAAGCACTTATTTAAGTGCATTAGTATTAAGATATTAGAGTGAGAGGTGAATATCATGGAAGTTTGTCCTTATTTAGAAGAAACTTTTAAAATTTTAGGACGCAGTTGGAATGGCTTGATTATTAATTATTTATCAAGATGTGAAGATCAATCTGCACATTTTTCCGATTTGAAAAGAGACTTAAAAACAATCACGCCTCGTGCACTAAGTATAAAATTGACTGAATTAGGAGATTGGGGTTTAGTAGAAAAAAGAATAATTTCTACTAGTCCGGTTACTATTATTTATGAACTAACTGATAAAGGACGTTCATTAGCCGCATCTTTAAAACCAATTGAAGAATGGGCTCAAAATAATATAAATCTTGAACCAGAACCTGAAACTGTTAAATAGTACTTATAAATTGTACTACGTATAGTTTCTAAACCGTTAAAATACTTAATTGCATATAGTATTTGATGGTGTGATTGATTTTTGAAAGAGATTGGGACATAAACGTTTAGGATTAGAACAACATTATTGAGTGTTTGTTAAAAATCCTGCTTCGGAAAGCATTGATTGGTTGTCTGAAGTGTTGAACTTTTATGTCTCTATCTCTTTTTTTGTTACTTAATTTAAATAAAAAGTGAAAACAAAACAAATCAAGTTCAATTTAATATGATGAGCAGATATGTTTAACTTTTAATAAAAGTGGTTAGAATAGTTGTATAACAATTCTAAGGAGTGAAGTTTGATGAGACAATTCACTAAACAATATATAAATGGTGAATGGGTTGATAGTACTAGCGGTGAAACAATAGATGTAATTAACCCTGCAACTGAAGAAGTTATTGGCTCAGTAGCCAAAGGTAATGAAGAAGATGTCAACAAAGCTGTAGAAGCAGCTGATAATGTATATTTAGATTTCCGTCATAGTACGGTTGAATATAGAAGAGATTTATTAGATAAAATCGTTAAAGAATATGAAAATAGAAAAGAAGATATAATTCAAGCGATTACTGATGAATTAGGTGCACCATTATCAGTTTCTGAAAATGTACACTACCAAATGGGTCTTAACCATTTTACAGCAGCAAGAGACGCTTTAGATAATTTCGAATTTGAAGAACGTCGTGGTGATGATTTAGTTGTTAAAGAAGCGATTGGTGTGTCAGGATTAGTAACACCTTGGAACTTCCCTACAAACCAAACATCACTTAAACTAGCTGCAGCTTTTGCAGCAGGTAGTCCAGTAGTGTTGAAACCATCTGAAGAAACACCATTCGCAGCAGTAATTTTAGCTGAAATTTTCGATAAAGTAGGTATGCCAAAAGGCGTATTTAACTTAGTAAATGGTGATGGTGAAGGCGTAGGTAATCCACTTAGTGAACATCCAAAAGTAAGAATGATGTCATTTACTGGTTCTGGTCCTACAGGTTCAAAAATTATGGAAAAAGCAGCTAAAGACTTCAAAAAAGTATCACTAGAACTTGGTGGTAAATCACCATATATCGTATTAGACGATGTAGATATTGAAGCCGCAGCTAAAGCAACTACTGGTAAAGTTGTTAATAATACAGGACAAGTTTGTACTGCAGGTACACGTGTTTTAGTACCTAATAGTATTAAAGAAGACTTCTTAAAAGCGGTTAAAGAACAATTCAGTTCTGTTAAAGTAGGTAACCCTAGAGAAGAAGGTACTCAAGTTGGTCCTATTATTAGTAAAAAACAATTTGACCAAGTTCAATCATATATTGATAAAGGTATTGAAGAAGGTGCTGAATTATTCTATGGCGGCCCTGGTAAACCAGAAGGATTAGAAAAAGGATATTTCGCACGTCCAACTATTTTCATCAATGTAGATAATAATATGACTATAGCTCAAGAGGAAATCTTTGGACCAGTAATGTCAGTTATCACTTATAACGATTTAGACGAAGCTATTGAAATTGCAAATGATACTAAATATGGTTTAGCTGGATATGTTATTGGTAACGACAAAGACACATTACACAAAGTGGCTCGTTCAATTGAAGCTGGTACAGTGGAAATTAACGAAGCAGGTCGTAAACCAGATCTACCATTTGGTGGTTATAAACAATCTGGATTAGGTCGTGAATGGGGCGACTATGGTATCGAAGAATTCTTAGAAGTTAAATCAATCGCAGGTTATTATAAATAAATAAAGTTAAATCTGAATAAGGTTTAATATCAATCATGCCAATGTACAATATTGAAGAATATTTGTGCATTGGCATTTTTATATTAACTTTTCAAAAAATCATTTTGTATTTAAATTAAAAATTTGCTATAGTTATTCTAGTATTTAGAAGGTAATGAATTACATTAACGAAAAACTTTGAAATCATTTTCGTTCACTGTTCTATCATCATCTTTTTACCACAAAAAATAAGGAAATGGGTGCAAGTCTATGCCTGAAAGAGAACGAACATCTCCTCAATATGAATCTTTCCACGAACTATACAAGAACAACACTACAAAAGAACTCACTCAAAAAGCGAAATCTTTAAAATTAACTAATTACAGCAAATTAAATAAGAAAGAACTTGTACTAGCTATCATGGAAGCTCAAATGGAGAAAGATGGCAATTATTATATGGAGGGTATTTTAGATGATATCCAACCCGATGGTTATGGTTTCTTAAGAACTGTAAACTATTCTAAGGGTGAAAAAGACATCTACATTTCAGCAAGTCAAATTCGTCGATTTGAAATAAAAAGAGGCGATAAAGTAACAGGAAAAGTCCGTAAGCCAAAAGATAATGAAAAATATTATGGTTTGTTACAGGTCGACTTTGTAAACGATCATAATGCTGAAGAAGTAAAAAAACGTCCTCACTTCCAAGCGTTGACGCCTTTGTATCCAGATGAAAGAATTTTACTAGAAACAGAACCTAAGAATTATTCCACACGAATTATGGATTTAGTTACGCCTATTGGTTTAGGTCAACGTGGTCTTATTGTAGCGCCACCAAAAGCTGGTAAAACATCCTTACTAAAAGAAATAGCTAACGCAATTATTACAAATAAACCAGATGCTAAATTATTTGTTTTATTAGTAGGTGAAAGACCCGAAGAGGTTACAGATATTGAACGTTCTGTAGAATCTGCAGAAGTTGTACATTCAACGTTTGATGAACCACCTCAACATCATGTTAAAGTTGCAGAGCTATTATTAGAAAGAGCAAAGCGTCTAGTAGAAATTGGTGAAGATGTTATTATTTTAATGGATTCTATCACACGTTTAGCTAGAGCTTATAACTTAGTTATTCCTCCAAGTGGTCGTACTTTATCTGGTGGTCTTGATCCAGCTTCACTACACAAACCTAAAGCCTTTTTTGGTGCAGCTAGAAATATCGAAGCGGGTGGTAGTTTAACTATTTTAGCTACAGCACTAGTAGATACAGGTTCACGAATGGACGATATGATTTATGAAGAGTTCAAAGGAACTGGAAATATGGAATTACATCTAGACCGTAAATTATCTGAACGTCGTATTTTCCCTGCCATTGATATTGGTAGAAGCTCAACTCGTAAAGAAGAATTATTAATTAGCAAAGCAGAACTAGATACATTATGGCAACTTCGAAATCTATTTACTGATTCTACTGATTTTACAGAAAGATTTATTCGTAAGTTAAAACGTTCAAAAAATAATAAAGATTTCTTTGAACAATTACAAAAATCAGCTGAAGAAAGTACGAAAACAGGTAAACCTATTATTTAATGTTACAAAGGGTTGCGTTTTACATTAAATACTATTATAATTACACAGTATTGGGTAAAAAACTCACAAATAACTCTGTTCCAGATGGTTCAGGGCAAAGGAGCTGAAAACAATGAAACAAGGAATTCATCCTGAGTATCATAAAGTTATCTTTTTAGATACTACTACAGATTTTAAATTTTTAAGTGGTTCTACTAAAACATCTTCAGAAACAATGGAGTGGGAAGATGGAAATGAATACCCAGTTATTCGTTTAGATATTTCTTCTGATTCACATCCATTCTATACTGGACGTCAAAAATTCGCTGCTGCGGATGGTCGTGTGGAACGCTTCAACAAAAAATTTGGTCTTAAATCAAATAATAACTAATTTAAGTTTAGACTGTCTACGCCATTGTAATGGATTTGTAGGCAGTTTTTTTATTTTATAGTGAGAAATCAATCATGTTAATAATGCATTTTTACCGTAATTAATATATAACTTAAAGTGAGTGAAAAAGTATGATTGTTAATATAACATTTAAATAAGCCAGTCCAGTAAATAAGTTATAAGCAAATTTTCAAAAATGATTTAACGAATCAATTGTTAAAATAGCATTTATGAAATTTCAAAATATGATATAATTAAGCGATTATGTTTTGAAAAAAGGTGGAACGTTTAATGTATGAAACTTATCATTCCGGATGGATCGAATGTATTACCGGAAGTATGTTTAGTGGTAAATCAGAAGAACTTATTCGTCGTTTAAGACGAGGTATTTATGCTAAACAGAAAGTCATTGTTTTTAAACCAGCTATAGATGATCGTTATCATAAAGAAAAGGTAGTTTCACATAATGGAAATGCTATTGAAGCAATCAATATTGCAACAGCTAGAGAAATACTCATTCATGATGTATCACACGTAGATGTTATAGGGATTGATGAAGTTCAATTTTTCGATGAAAATATTGTAAGTATCATACAACAACTTGCAGATAATGGTCACAGGGTTATTGTAGCCGGATTAGATATGGATTTTAGAGGAGAACCCTTTGAACCTATACCTAAATTATTATCTTTAAGTGAGCACGTGACTAAATTACAAGCTGTTTGTGCAGTATGTGGTAGCCCTTCAAGTAGAACACAAAGACTTATAGATGGGCAACCGGCTAAAGCAGATGATCCAATAATTCTAGTCGGTGCAAATGAAAGTTACGAACCTAGATGTAGAGCACATCACATAGTGGCTCCAAGTGAAAATGAGAAGGAGGAAATGTAGTGTTTGATCAATTAGAAATTGTAGAGGAAAGATATGAACAATTAAATGAAATGTTAAGTGACCCTGATGTCGTTAATGATTCAGATAAATTACGTAAATATTCTAAAGAACAAGCAGATTTACAAAAAACTGTAGATGTTTACAGAAGCTACAAAAGCAAAAAAGAAGAATTAAGTGATATTGAAGAAATGTTGAATGAAACTTCGGATAAAGAAGAAGTTGAAATGTTAAAAGAAGAAAGTGCAACATTGAAAAATGAATTACCAGAAATGGAAGAACAACTTAAATTATTACTAATTCCTAAAGACCCTAATGATGAGAAAGATGTTATCGTTGAGATTAGAGCAGCAGCTGGTGGGGATGAAGCGGCAATTTTTGCTGGTGATTTAATGAGAATGTATTCTAAGTACGCAGAAATGCATAACTTCAAAACTGAAATTGTTGAAGCTTCTGAAAGTGATCATGGCGGTTATAAAGAAGTTAGTTTTTCAGTATCAGGTAATGATGCGTATAGTAAATTAAAATTTGAAAATGGCGCACACCGTGTTCAACGTGTACCTGAAACAGAATCAGGTGGTAGAATTCATACTTCCACAGCAACCGTTGCAGTATTGCCAGAAGTAGAAGATGTTGAAATTGAAGTTAGAAATGAAGATTTGAAAATTGATACGTATCGTTCTAGTGGTGCAGGTGGACAACACGTCAATACTACCGATTCAGCAGTACGTATTACTCACTTACCAACAGGTATTATAGCTACTTCTTCAGAAAAATCACAAATACAAAACAGAGAAAAAGCTTTAAAAGTATTAAAAGCAAGATTATATGACATGAAGTTACAAGAAGAACAACAAAAATATGCTTCACAAAGAAAATCAGCAGTAGGTACAGGAGATCGTTCAGAACGTATCAGAACATATAACTATCCTCAAAGCCGTGTAACTGACCATAGAATTGGCTTAACTTTACAAAAATTAAGTCAAATCATGGAAGGAAATTTAGATGAAGTTATTGATGCTTTAACATTGTCTGAACAAACAGATAAATTGAAAGAATTAAACAATGGTGAGTTATAAAGATTATTTGGCAAACGCTATTTCTTTAGCAAAAGAGAAGGGTTTTGAACAGACACGAGCTGAGTGGTTATTATTAGATACATTTAATTGGACACGAACAGATTATCTCATACATATGAATGATGAGATGTCTGAGGCTGATAAAGCTAAATTCGGATTGAATTTACAAAGGATGTTATTAGGTGAACCAATACAATATATTGTTGGTTTTCAATCATTTTATGGACAACGTTTTAAAGTTTCTGATCAATGTTTAATCCCAAGACCAGAAACAGAAGAAGTCATGCTACACTTTTTAAATTTATGTCAAAATGACGATACTATAGCTGATATTGGTACTGGTAGTGGTGTTATAGCCATTAGTTTGAAAATGTTAAAGCCTTCTTTAAAAGTTATCGCTACAGATTTATATGAGGATGCATTAGATGTAGCACGCAGTAACTCAGAACAATTTGATGTGTATATTAATTTAATGCAGGGAAATGCTTTAAAACCGTTGATTGAACAAAACATTAAACTAAACGGCCTTATTTCTAATCCACCATACATCGATGTGAAAGATGTAAAAGATATGTCTAAAACAGTTGTCGATTATGAACCGCATCAAGCTTTATTTGCTAAAAGTGAAGGTTATGCGATTTATAAGTCTATATTAGAAGATTTACCTAAAGTGTTACTTCCAAAGGCACATGTTGTTTTTGAAATTGGCTATAACCAAGGGCAAAATTTAAAAGAAATCGTTCATAACATGTATCCTGATAAAGAAGTAGCAGTTTATCAAGATATCAATCAACTTGATAGAATTTTAGAAATAAAATGGTAAATAAAAGTGATAATAGATAAGAATCGTTGTTATTTTTATTTGTTTTAATATGAATCTGCAAGGTTAATCGAAATTTGATGTATAATAAACTTTGTTATCAATGGGGTGGGAATGAGCATTCTTTCATGTATAAAATGAAAGACATAAAGCTATCCCACTCCTTTTTATTTTTAATTTAACTATGGGAAAGAGGTGTGATTTGAAATTGGAAACTAAGATATGGGATTTGAGAGAATATAGTAAAAATATCGAAGAATATCCATATATTAAAGAGATCAAAGATGTCGTGTTAAATGGTGGTCTTGTAGCACTACCAACAGAGACAGTATATGGTTTAGGTGCTGATGCTACTAATCAAGAAGCGGTTAGTAAAATATATCAAGCTAAAGGAAGACCATCAGATAATCCGTTAATTGTACACATACATGATATTTCTCAAATGGATCGTTTCATTGATAAGTTAGACCCAAAAGTACGACAATTAATGGATGCTTTTTGGCCGGGACCTATATCATTTATCTTACCTCTAAAATCAGGATATTTATGTGAAAAAGTAACAGGTGAACTAAATTCTATTGCTGTAAGAATGCCTAGCCACTTGATTGGTAGGGGTTTATTACAATTAATTAATAAGCCTATAGCTGCACCAAGTGCAAATATTAGTGGTAGACCATCTCCTACAACCTTTGATCATGTGTTTAATGATTTAAATGGAAGAATTGATGGCATTATAAATGGTGACCAAAGTGAAGAAGGATTAGAAAGTACTGTATTAGATTGTACACAGTATCCTTTTAGAATTGCACGTCCAGGATCAGTTACACAATCTATGATTGAAACAATTATACCTCATAGTATTGCACAATCAGATTTTAATGAAAGTGCTAAACCTATTGCTCCTGGTATGAAATATAAACATTATTCACCAGATACTCCGGTAACTATTCTAGAAGGATTAAGCCAGAAAATTCCGGATAATGATAAATGGAATCAAACAGCTTTCGTTGTTCCAAAAAGTTTAAGTCATTATTTACCTAAAGAATCTATTTTTATTAAATTATGTGAAGATAAAGATGATATCAAACAAGCAAATCATTTATTATATAGTATTTTACATGATATAGATCAGCGGAATGATATTGTTCAAGCATATATTTTTGGTTTTGAAAAAAATGATAACACTGAAGCTATCATGAATAGAATGTTAAAAGCTGCTGGAAATCAAATTGTTAATGAGGTGTCTTTATGAAATTAATATTTGTATGTACTGGTAATACTTGTCGTAGTCCCATGGCTGAAAGTATTGCACAATCAGTTTTTAATAAATTAGACATTACCATTGAGTCAAGAGGCATATTTGCTATGGAACAACAACCTATTTCAAAGTTATCTGAAGAAATATTAAATGAAAATGATTTGCCTCAACCTTCATTAACACAGAGTTTTTCTAGAGAAGATATAGATGCTAATATTATTCTAACAATGTCTAAATCGCATAAGGACATTATATTGTCTCAATATGGTACTGATGCTCTTCCAAATGTATTTACTTTGAGTGAATTTGTAGGGGAAGTAGATGATATTTATGATCCTTATGGTGGAGACAAGTTTACTTATCAACAAACATTTAACCAAATTTATGACTTAATTATGAAAATCGACCCAAAAGTTCTGTTAGAGAATTATATATAATTAGTATATGTTACGCTTTAAATACGTTATAATAAGGGAGTATAGCAATTTTGCTATGTTCCTTTTTATTTTTTTAGGGGGTGGGTTTCAAATGCAAGATTTTTCAATGTTGTTAGACGAATTAAAAGCAATGTCCTTTTTTAATGAAAATGAGATATGCTTGATTGGTTGTTCAACTTCTGAAGTTATTGGTCAGCGAATTGGTTCTGTTGGATCAATGGAAGTGGCTGAATCAATATTTAAAGAGTTAGAAAAAGTGAAACAACAGACAGGTGTTTCATTCGCATTTCAAGGGTGTGAGCATATTAATAGAGCAATCACTATTGAAAGATCCGATTTTAATCCACTAACAATGGAAGAAGTTACAGTTGTACCAGATGTTCATGCAGGTGGTAGCTTAGCTACATACGCATATCAACATATGGAAGACCCAGTTGTTGTTGAACATATTTCAGTTCCGAAAGGTATAGATATTGGTCAAACATTAATAGGCATGCACATTAAACATGTTTGTGTGCCAGTTAGAACTAGTATTAAGCAAGTGGGGGAAGCAATCGTTACTATTGCTACATCAAGACCTAAAAAAATTGGTGGCGAACGTGCAAAATATAATTAATTAGTTGAAAGAAGGGGATTATATGTCTTACATCGAAAAGCAAGATAAAGTGATTTTTGAAGCTATTGAGAAAGAGTTTAATCGACAAAATAATAATATTGAGTTAATTGCATCTGAAAACTTTGTTTCAGAAGCTGTTATGGAAGCACAAGGATCTGTATTAACTAATAAATATGCGGAAGGTTATCCAGGCCGTCGTTATTATGGTGGCTGTGAATTTGTAGACGTTACAGAATCAGTAGCAATCGACCGTGCTAAAGCATTATTTGGAGCAGAACATGTTAATGTTCAGCCTCACTCTGGTTCTCAAGCTAATATGGCAGTTTATTTAGTAGCATTAGAATATGGAGATACTGTTTTAGGCATGAATTTAAGTCACGGTGGTCATTTAACTCATGGTTCACCAGTTAATTTTAGTGGTAAATCTTATAATTTTGTCGAATATGGTGTAGATAAAGATACAGAACTTATTAATTATGACGAAGTACGTAGATTAGCAATTGAACATAAACCTAAATTAATTGTCGCAGGTGCATCTGCTTATTCACGTCAAATTGATTTCAAAAAATTTAAAGAAATAGCTGATGAAGTTGGCGCTAAATTAATGGTGGATATGGCTCATATTGCTGGTTTAGTCGCTGCAGGTTTACACCAAAACCCAGTTGAATATGCTGACTTTGTTACTACAACAACACATAAAACATTACGTGGACCACGTGGTGGCATGATTTTATGTAAAGAAGAATACAAAAAGGCAATAGATAAAACGATTTTCCCTGGTATTCAAGGTGGTCCTTTAGAACATGTTATTGCAGCAAAAGCAGTAGCATTTGGTGAAGCTTTAGACAATAATTTTAAAGTTTATCAAAAGCAAGTGATTAAAAATGCACAAACATTAGCGGATACCCTTTCAAAAGAAGGATTTAGAATCGTTTCAGGTGGTACAGATAATCACTTAGTAGCTGTAGACGTTAAAGGCTCTGTAAATATTACTGGTAAAGTTGCAGAAGAAACACTTGATAGCGTTGGCATTACTTGCAATAAAAATACTATTCCATTTGATCAAGAAAAGCCATTTGTTACAAGTGGTATTAGATTAGGAACACCAGCAGCCACTACTCGTGGTTTTGATGAAAAAGCATTTGAAGAAGTAGCAAAAATTATTGGTTTAGCTTTAAACAATCATGAAGATGAAGCTAAATTAAAAGAAGCAAAAACGCGTGTTTTAGCGTTAACTGAAAAATATCCTTTATATCAATAAAATACAAGGATATACAGAATATTGGAGGAAATGAAAATGAGTAAAGTACATGTATTTGATCATCCATTAATTCAACACAAATTGAGTTACATTCGTGATGCTCGTACTGGAACTAAAGAGTTTAGAGAACTAGTAGATGAAGTTGGTATGCTTATGGCATACGAAGTTACAAGAGATCTAGAGTTACAAGATGTTGAAATTGAAACTCCAGTAACTAAAATGACAGCTAAACGCTTAGCAGGTAAAAAATTAGCAATTGTACCTATTTTAAGAGCTGGACTAGGCATGACTGAAGGTATTTTAAGTTTAATTCCTGCAGCAAGAGTAGGGCACATCGGTTTATATCGTGATCCTGAAACACTTAAAGCAGTAGAATACTTCTCTAAAATGCCTCAAGATATTGATGAACGAGAAATCATCGTTGTGGATCCGATGTTGGCAACAGGAGCATCTGCAATTGAAGCTATTACTTCATTGAAAAACAAAGGTGCTAAAAATATTCGTTTCATGTGCTTAATTGCTGCCCCAGAAGGTGTTGAAAAAATGAAAGAAGCTCATGATGATGTTGATATTTATATTGCAGCTTTAGATGAGAAACTTAATGACAAAGCTTATATTACACCTGGATTAGGTGACGCAGGAGATCGATTATTCGGTACGAAATAGATATTGAAAACGGAGATAGATACGTTTGAAGAAAAAAATTATGACTATATTTGGAACTAGGCCGGAAGCTATTAAAATGGCGCCACTAGTTAAAGCAATTGAAAACGATGAGCAGTTGGAAGTATGCGTGGTTGTTACAGCTCAACATAGAGAAATGCTAGACGCTGTATTAAAAACGTTTGATATTGTTCCTGATTATGATTTGAATATTATGAAAGAAGGACAGACACTTTCAGAAATAACTTCAAAATCAATGATTGAACTGGAATCTATCATCAAACATGTTAAACCTAATATGGTATTGGTACACGGAGATACAGCGACTACATTTTCAGGAAGTCTAGCAGCGTTTTATAATCAAGTACCAATAGGTCACGTTGAGGCTGGATTACGAAGTTATGATAAATATTCACCTTATCCAGAAGAAATGAATAGACAAATGGTAGGCGTACTAACTGACATTCATTTTGCACCGACTTTCAATGCTAGGAAACATTTGCTTGACGAAGGTAAGGATATAAACTCAGTTGTGGTAACTGGTAATACAGCGATTGACGCATTAAATTATACAGTTAATGACGATTATCATTCTGACATTTTAAATAGACATAAGAATAAAAGAATATTGTTATTAACTGCACATCGTCGCGAAAACATTGGTGAACCAATGGAACATATTTTTAAAGCTGTTAGAAAGCTTGTAGATGAAGATGAGTCACTCGTAGTTGTTTATCCAGTGCATATGAATCCTAAAGTTCGTGATATTGCACAACATATTTTAGGCAAACATGACAGAATAGAACTTATTGAACCTTTAGATGTTTTAGATTTTCACAATTTTGCTAAACAAGCGCATCTCATTTTGACAGACTCTGGAGGGATTCAAGAAGAAGCCCCTTCATTACACAAACCAGTATTAGTATTAAGAGATAATACTGAGAGACCTGAAGGTGTTGAAGCTGGTACATTAAAAGTAGTTGGTACTTCGATGAATAATGTCTATAAAGAAACCAAAAAATTGTTAGAAGATAAAAACCTTTACAAGAGTATGAGTGAGGCAAATAATCCATATGGAGATGGAAGCGCTTCTAATAGAATTGTAAATCATATCAAATATTATTTTGATTTAATAAGTGAAAAACCAAAAGATTTTAAACAATAAAAGATGTATACCGTTTAAATGTGGCTAATTTGTGACAATTTTAGCTTAAAATTCAACAACAATTTGAATAGAATTGACACCGTTGTAGGCGCTATATTATCATTTAGATTGTATGAGTGGAACGGTTTACATGATTGTATAAGACACTCGGAGGCAAACAAATGGGTCGTTTCTACATCATTTTCAAACAATATATACAATATTATCTCTATTTATTGATATTATTAGGTATATTGTATCTCTTTTCACCCCATCCTTTTTTATTAGGTTTGATTATTGGTACATGTGGATCTTTAGTTAATACATACATCTTTGAGATCTATTTATTTCATGCACAAAAAGCTGAGTCAAACCATATATCAACAGGAAATATGTGGAGATATTTAGTGGCTATTGTCGTGTGTATAATATGGTTTTTCTTTAAAGATCACATCAATATCATTGGGGTGTTAATAGGGCTAATGATTTCTTATATCGTAATCATCTGTCGCCCTCTACTTAATAGGGAGTAAAATTTAAAACGAAAGAGGTGAGAATATGGATCATAAAGACCCGAAAGTAAGTTTGGATATTTTCGGTTTTGACCTTGTATTTAACATGGCAAGTGTAATGATGGTGTTAATTACAGCAGTTCTCGTTTTTTTACTAGCAATTATTTGTACACGTAATTTAAAGAAACGACCAACTGGTAAACAGAACTTTATTGAATGGGTTTTTGACTTTGTTAGAGGCATCATCGAAGGTAATATGGCATGGAAAAAAGGTGGACATTTTCACTTCTTAGCAGTGACATTAATTTTATACATCTTCATTTCTAATATGTTAGGTTTACCATTTGCAATAGTAACTAAAGATCACTACTTATGGTGGAAATCACCTACCGCAGATGCAACAGTTACATTGACATTGTCAACTACTGTTATTCTATTAACACATTATTATGGTATTAAAATGCGTGGTACAAAGAATTATTTCAAAGGTTATGTTCAACCGTTTTGGCCACTTGCAATTATAAACGTGTTTGAAGAGTTTACTTCAACATTAACACTTGGACTACGTTTATATGGTAATATCTTTGCAGGTGAACTATTACTAAGCTTATTAGCTGGATTATTCTTCCAAGAACCAGCATGGGGTTGGATAATTAGTATACCTGGTTTAATTGTTTGGCAAGGATTCTCAATCTTTGTAGGTACAATACAAGCATATATCTTCATTATGCTTTCAATGGTTTACATGTCACACAAAGTGGCAGATGGACACTAAATTTAAAAATTATATACAATCTTAGGAGGAAAATTTATTATGAATTTAATCGCAGCGGCAATCGCAATTGGTTTATCAGCATTAGGTGCAGGTATCGGTAACGGTCTTATCGTATCTAGAACAGTAGAAGGTGTAGCACGTCAACCAGAAGCTCGTGGTCAATTAATGGGTATTATGTTCATTGGTGTTGGTTTAGTTGAGGCTTTACCTATCATCGGTGTTGTAATTGCATTCATGACATTTGCTGGATAAGACATTTATTTAAGGCGAAGTCTAATAGACTCTCGCCGTTCGTTTTATTTTTTATTGCTTAATGATTATTTTGACGAAAGGAGTGTCATGATCCCGTGACTGCAACAGCTAATATGTTCGTTATCGGTGCAGCTTCAGGCGTTGAATGGGGCACAGTAATAGTTCAAATTTTTACTTTTATTGTCCTATTAGCGTTATTAAAAAAATTTGCTTGGGGTCCATTAAAAGAAATAATGGATAAACGTGAACGTGATATCAACAAAGATATCGACGATGCGGAACAAGCTAAATTAAATGCACAAAAACTTGAAGAAGAAAATAAACAGACACTTAAAGAAACTCAAGATGAAGTTCAAAAAATTCTAGAAGATGCGAAAGTTCAAGCACGTAAACAACATGAAGAAATCATTCATGAAGCAAACGTTAGAGCTAATGGCATGATTGAAACTGCTCAAAGTGAAATTAATAGTCAAAAAGAACGTGCCATTGCAGATATTAATAACCAAGTATCTGAATTATCAGTTCTTATTGCTTCTAAAGTTCTTAGAAAAGAAATTTCAGAGCAAGATCAAAAAGAATTAGTTGAAAAGTATCTAAAAGAGGCAGGCGATAAATAATGACAAAAATCGCTGACAAATACGCAAAGGCATTGTTTGATGTTTCTGCAGATACAAATCAATTGGATAGCATTTATGAAGAATTAGAAACAATTAGTCATTCTTCATTCGATTACATTAATGATTTAAAAGCCATTGATAGCAATCCTAAACTTACATTACAAAAGCGTCAAAACTTTGTAGGAGAGGTTTATGGTAATGCTAATCAGTACATTGTTAATATGTTGAAAGTGCTAGCGGAAAATCGTCATCTTTCACACATTGAAGATGTCTTTAAAGCTTTTCAATCACAGTATAATCAACATAACAATCAAGATTTCGCATTAATAGAATCAACATATGATTTAAATGATGAAGAAATATCAAAAATCGTTGAACTAGTTAAACAACAAACAAACTTATCTAAAGTAATTGTTAGTACTAAAATTAATCAAGATTTAATTGGTGGTTTTAGAGTTAAGGTCGGCACGACTGTTATGGATGGCAGTGTTAAAAATGATCTTATTCAATTACAACGTAAATTTAAAAGAGCAAACTAATTAATAAAGAGGAGTGACATAGATGGCCATAAAAGCTGAAGAAATCAGTGCATTACTTCGCTCACAAATTGAGAATTATGAGTCAGAAATGTCCGTAACAGATGTTGGTACAGTATTACAAATTGGTGATGGTATCGCATTAATTCACGGATTAAATGACGTTATGGCTGGTGAGCTAGTAGAATTCCAAAACGGCGTGCTCGGTTTAGCACAAAACCTTGAAGAATCTAATGTTGGTGTGGTTATCTTAGGACCATACACAGATATTAGTGAAGGTGACGAAGTTAAACGTACAGGACGTATTATGGAAGTACCTGTAGGTGACGAACTAATTGGACGAGTAGTAAATCCATTAGGTCAACCTATCGATGGACAAGGTCCTATCAACGCAACAAAAACAAGACCAGTTGAGAAAAAAGCAACTGGAGTAATGGATCGTAAATCAGTTGATGAACCATTACAAACTGGTATTAAAGCTATCGATGCATTAGTGCCAATTGGACGTGGTCAACGTGAGTTAATCATTGGTGACCGTCAAACAGGTAAAACAACTGTTGCAATTGATACAATCTTAAACCAAAAAAATGAAGATACAATTTGTATCTATGTAGCTATTGGTCAAAAAGATTCAACTGTAAGAGCCAATGTAGAAAAATTAAGACAAGCTGGCGCTTTAGATTATACAATCGTTGTATCTGCATCAGCAGCTGAACCAGCGCCATTATTATATATCGCGCCATATTCAGGTGTAACAATGGGCGAAGAGTTCATGTTTAACGGTAAACATGTTTTAATCGTTTATGATGATTTAACTAAACAAGCATCAGCTTATCGTGAACTTTCATTATTATTACGTAGACCTCCAGGCCGTGAAGCATACCCTGGTGATGTGTTCTATCTACATAGTAGATTACTTGAAAGAGCAGCTAAGTTAAATGATGATTTAGGTGGCGGATCTATTACTGCGTTACCAATCATTGAAACTCAAGCAGGAGACATTTCAGCTTATGTTCCAACAAACGTTATTTCAATTACTGATGGACAAATTTTCTTACAATCTGATTTATTCTTCTCAGGTGTAAGACCTGCGATTAACGCTGGACAATCAGTATCACGTGTTGGTGGTTCTGCTCAAATTAAAGCGATGAAAAAAGTAGCAGGTACTTTACGTTTAGACCTTGCTTCTTATAGAGAATTAGAATCATTTGCTCAATTTGGTTCTGATTTAGATGAATTCACAGCTAAAAAATTAGAACGTGGTAAACGTACTGTTGAAATCTTAAAACAAGATCAAAATAAACCACTTCCTGTAGAAAACCAAGTATTAATTATCTTTGCATTAACTAAAGGATATTTAGACGATATTCCTGTTGAAGATATTACTCGTTTTGAGGATGAATTAAACCACTGGGCAGCTTCAAATGCGACAGAATTACTTTCTGAAATCAGAGAAACTGGTGCTTTACCAGATGCTGATAAATTTGATTCTGCAATTACCGAATTCAAAAAAAGCTTTAGTAAATCAGAATAATAAAGAATAGTAATTAAAGGTGGTGAGATAGTGGCTTCTCTAAAAGAAATAGATACACGTATAAAATCAACCAAAAAGATGAAACAAATCACTAAGGCGATGAACATGGTTTCAAGTTCTAAATTACGTAGAGCTGAAAACAATACTAAACAATTCAAGCCTTATATGGATAAAATGCAAGATGCTATTACAGCAGTAGCTGGTTCTAACAAGAATTCAAACCATCCTATGCTTCGTCAAAGAGATGTAAAACGTAGTGGTTATCTTGTCATAACAAGTGATAAAGGATTAGCGGGTGCTTATAGTGCCAACGTTCTTAAAAAATTAATAAGTGACATCAAAGAAAAGCATAATGATAGTAGTGAATATAGCATTGTTGTTTTAGGTCAACAAGGTGTTGACTTCCTTAAAACACGAGGCTACGAAATAGAAAATTCATTAGTTGAACTACCAGACCAACCTTCATTTAAATCTGTTCAAGCGCTAGCAAAACACGCAATTGATTTATATAGTGAAGAAAATATTGATGAATTGAATATTTACTATAGTCATTATGTCAGTGTATTAGAAAATAAACCTACTACTAAAAAGGTTCTTCCATTATCTCAAGAAGATTCAAGTCAAGGTCATGGTCATATGTCTACATATGAATTTGAACCCGATAAAGAATCTATCTTAAGCGTCATCTTACCGCAATATGTTGAAAGTTTAATATATGGTACGATTTTAGATGCTAAAGCAAGTGAGCATGCGTCACGTATGACTGCAATGAAAAATGCTTCTGATAATGCTACAGAACTTATTGATGACTTATCATTAGAATATAACAGAGCTAGACAAGCAGCAATCACACAACAAATCACTGAAATTGTTGGTGGTTCGGCAGCACTTGAATAAAATTAAAAGGAGGAAAATAGCATGGGAATTGGCCGTGTAACTCAAGTTATGGGTCCTGTCATTGATGTTCGTTTTGAACATAACGAAGTCCCTGATATTAATAATGCCCTTATTATTGAAGTTCCAAAAGAAGAAGGAACAGTTAGCTTAACACTAGAAGTTGCACTACAATTAGGTGATGACGTTGTTCGTACAATCGCAATGGATTCAACTGATGGTGTTCAAAGAGGCATGGATGTTAAAGATACAGGTAAAGACATTAGTGTACCTGTTGGTGACGAAACACTAGGAAGAGTGTTTAACGTACTAGGTGACACGATTGACTTAGAAGAAAAACTTGATGATTCAGTTCGTCGTGATCCTATTCATAGACAATCACCTGGATTTGATGAATTATCTACTGAAGTAGAAATTCTTGAAACAGGTATTAAAGTTGTAGATTTATTAGCACCTTACATTAAAGGTGGTAAAGTTGGATTATTCGGTGGTGCCGGAGTAGGTAAAACAGTATTAATTCAAGAATTAATTAACAATATTGCTCAAGAACATGGTGGTATTTCAGTATTCGCCGGTGTTGGTGAACGAACTCGTGAAGGTAATGATTTATACTATGAAATGAGCGATAGTGGCGTAATTAAGAAAACAGCAATGGTATTTGGTCAAATGAACGAACCACCTGGCGCACGTATGCGTGTTGCTTTATCTGGTTTAACAATGGCAGAATACTTCCGTGATGAACAAGGACAAGACGTTTTATTATTCATTGATAACATTTTCAGATTTACGCAAGCAGGTTCAGAGGTATCAGCGTTATTAGGTCGTATGCCTTCAGCCGTTGGTTACCAACCTACACTTGCTACAGAAATGGGTCAATTACAAGAACGTATTACGTCTACAAATAAAGGCTCTGTAACATCTATTCAAGCAGTGTTCGTACCAGCCGATGACTATACTGACCCAGCACCAGCAACAGCATTTGCTCACTTAGATTCAACTACAAACTTAGAGCGTAAATTAACAGAAATGGGTATCTACCCAGCTGTTGACCCATTAGCTTCAACTTCTAGAGCATTAGAACCTTCAATAGTTGGACAAGAGCATTATGAAGTTGCACGTGATGTACAATCTACATTACAAAAATACAGAGAATTACAAGATATTATTGCGATTCTAGGTATGGATGAATTATCTGAAGAAGATAGACAAACAGTAGAACGTGCACGTAGAATTCAATTCTTCTTATCACAAAACTTCCACGTTGCTGAACAATTTACTGGTCAAAAAGGATCTTATGTTCCAGTTAAAACAACTGTAGCTGATTTCAAAGATATCTTAGAAGGTAAATATGATCATATTCCTGAAGATGCATTCCGTTTAGTAGGTAGCATGCAAGATGTAATTGCGAAGGCTAAAGACATGGGTGTTGAAGTCTAATAATTAGGAGGTATGGATAATGAATACATTAAGCCTAGAAATTGTCACTCCTAATGGTTCTATCTATGAACGAGATGATGTAGAACTAGCTGTTTTACAAACTACAGCTGGCGAAATGGGTGTGATGAATGGACACATTCCAACCGTTTCTGCATTAAAAACTGGCTACGTAAAAGTGAATTTTCATAATGGAAATGAATATGTAGCTGTTAGTGATGGGTTTGTAGAAGTTAGACAACATCAACTATCAATTATTGTCCAAACAGCTGAAACTGCTACTGAAATCGATGTTGAAAGAGCTAAATTAGCGAAAGCAAGAGCAGAATCACATTTAGATAATGATGATAATAGTGACATAAATAGAGCCAAAAGAGCGTTAGAACGTGCAAATAACCGTTTACGTGTGGCTGAACTTAAATAAATTATAAAAGGCTTGGAAATTCACCATTAAAGGTATTTCCAAGCCTTTTAATATACATACAAATCTTCTGTTTTTGCAGTTAATAGTAGTATCATTATTATGTTATTTCATGTACAATGTTATACAGTAATCAATTCTAAGGAGTAAAATATGGATTATCTAGGACAATTTGCAATAATACATTTAATTTTACATGTGATATGTATATGTATAGCTTACTGGGCATTAAATGCAATTCGCCTCGATCAATTTTTTAAAAAAGGTTATACGAAACAAATTCAAATATGCATGATATTTTTTGCTATATTATTAGGTACTAGTGTTAGTAATTTTATAATTGATTTGTTACAGTTTTCCACTCAATTAAAATATATAATGAAATAGTTCTTTTTTAGTTTTTTCATAATGAAAAACGGATATAATATATTATTGAATGATAAATTTTATATAGTAGGGAAATGTAAATAACTAGGAGATTTAAGTGGAGGATTTAAGATGGATAAAATAGTAATTAATGGTGGTAACCAACTAAAAGGTGAAGTTAAAGTAGAAGGTGCTAAAAATGCAGTTTTACCTGTATTAACAGCTTCATTATTAGCTTCAGAAGGTACTAGTAAATTAGTAAATGTACCAGCATTAAGCGATGTAGAAACTATAAACAACGTATTATCAACTTTAAATGCTGATGTTACGTATAAAAAAGAAGAAAATGCGGTAGTAGTTGATGCTACTAATACATTAAATGAAGAAGCACCATATGAATATGTGAGTAAAATGCGTGCAAGTATCTTAGTAATGGGACCTTTATTAGCTCGTTTAGGCTATGCAATAGTGGCTTTACCAGGTGGATGTGCAATTGGAAGTCGTCCAATTGAACAACATATTAAAGGATTCGAGGCATTAGGTGCAGAAATTCATTTAGAAAATGGAAATATTTATGCAAATGCTAAAGATGGTTTAAAAGGTGCTTCTATACATTTAGATTTTCCAAGTGTAGGCGGTACTCAAAACTTAATCATGGCTGCTTCATTAGCTTCAGGAAAAACAGTATTAGAAAATGCTGCAAAAGAACCAGAAATTGTTGACTTAGCTAATTATATCAATGAAATGGGCGGTAAAATCACTGGAGCAGGTACTGATACGATTACAATTCATGGTGTCGATCATTTAACTGGTGTAGAACATTCTATTATTCCAGATAGAATTGAAGCAGGTACATTATTAATCGCTGGCGCAATCACTCGTGGAGACATCATTGTACGTGACGCAATCAAAGAACACATGTCTAGTTTAGTTTATAAACTTGAAGAAATGGGAGTTAACTTAGAATATTTAGAAGATGGTATCCGAGTATCTGCTGATGGAGATTTAAACCCAGTAGATGTTAAAACATTACCACATCCAGGATTCCCTACAGATATGCAATCTCAAATGATGGCTTTACTATTGACTGCAAATGGTCACAAAGTAATCACAGAAACAGTGTTTGAAAATAGATTTATGCACGTTGCTGAGTTTCGTAGAATGAATGCAAATATCGATGTAGAAGGTAGAAGTGCTAAAATTGAAGGCAAAAGCAATCTTCAAGGTGCACAAGTTAAAGCGACTGACTTAAGAGCTGCTGCAGCATTAATTTTAGCTGGTTTAGTTGCAGAAGGAACAACACAAGTAACTGAATTAAAACACTTAGACAGAGGCTATGTAGATTTACATGGTAAATTAAAATCATTAGGTGCAGATATCAAACGCATTAATGACTAATTAATTTTTCATTCAAATATGGAGGTTTAAACATCATGGAAACAATTTTCGATTATAATCAAATAAAACAAATTATCCCTCATAGACAACCATTTTTATTAATAGATAGAGTAGTTGAATACGAAGAAGGTAAACGTTGCGTTGGATTAAAACAAGTTTCAGGTAATGAACCATTCTTCCAAGGGCATTTTCCAGATTACGCTGTTATGCCTGGTGTATTAATTACTGAAGCATTAGCTCAAACTGGTGCAGTAGCAATGTTAAACAGTGAAGAAAATAAAGGTAAAATAGCTTTATTCGCAGGTATTGATAAATGTCGATTTAAAAGACAGGTTACACCAGGAGATACACTAATGTTAGAAGTAGAAATAACTAAAATTAAAGGACCAATTGGTAAAGGAACTGCAAAAGCAACTGTAGATGGCCAATTGGCTTGTAGTTGTGAACTAACATTTGCAATACAAGATGCAAAATAAATCATAAACTAAAGCCTACAATCAGGATATTCTGACTGTAGGCTTTTAATATGCGTCATTATCTTTCAAATTTTTCATCTTTAAGTTTAGGTTTAGATTGCATCATACGGTTGAATGTTTTTTTCAATTTTTCACCAGTTAATCCATCATCGACAAGTTCTTCTAATAAACTTTCGGCATAAACTTGACGTAAAGTATAGATATGGCATTCAAATACGACTGACATTGTTTTATCAAATTGCTTAACACTTTTAACAGTGGCATCAAATAATGCAGGATCATTTGCAGGTCTAGTAATTACGACACGAATATCTAATAATTTATCATTATCTATATAGTCTTTAAACGTGTGATAATGTTCATTTGAAATTACAATTTCTAGTAACCAACCAGTGCCACTACCTTCTTTATTAATAATGACACCATCTTCTAACTCATATTCAGTCACACCACCGTTTTCACTTACGATTTGAAAACGTACAGCTTTAAATGTCTTCATAAAGTCACTTCCCATTTGTTTTATATTTACAAAAAATGATTTATTTTTAATTGGAGTATACAATTTTTGATTATTTTCTTTAAATATATCAAAAATTAAGGGTAAATAGCTATATATTTTGAAAAAATAGCATTTTGACGGTAATGAGAGAAATAATTATTATAATAGGTAAGAGGAGGTGACACATGTTAAACAAAATAGTTATAGTTGGCAGACTTACTAAAGATGCCCAAATTTATGAAAAGGAGGACGGTAATAAAGTAGCAACTTTTTGTGTAGCTACTGAAAGAAATTATAAAGATCAAAATAATGAGATTGCATGCGATTATCTATATTGTAAAGCATTTGGCAAAACTGCAAGTAACATTGAAAAATATACACATCAAGGTTCACTAGTAGGAATAACTGGTCAAATGCGATCGCGAAAATATGAAAAAGATAACCAGACTCATTTTGTAACAGAACTATATGTAGAAACAATTAAATTTATGTCCTCTAAGGCAAAAGAATCCAATATCCTCTCTAACGAATATGATGAAGAGTCAAATGAACTCTTTAATATAGGTTAGACATCCATTAATTATTCAATAACTCCCAATTATTTATACTTTATCCTATCTTAATATAAATTATCATCTTTCAATTATACTCGAGCGACCTTTTTTAAATTAATATTAAAAAAGGTCGTTTATTTATTAGTTTATACAGGAAAATTGATTCAATTCACGTCAGAATTATCTGATAGATTTCAATTGTATTACAAACACATCACAGACATATGTATTATATAAACTGTCATGGCAGTTTTCATAAAGGATAAAATTTAAAATTACACTAAAATATAATGTAATTCGCACGTAAAAAAATAGCTTTCATTTTTATTTGGCTGTAACCTGCAAGGAATTTATGGATGTTACAGTAGTATTTGTAAATTAGTTAAAGAAAACAAATCACTTTTAGGAGGATTTTTTAATAATGAAAAAAACAATTATTGCATCATCACTAGCAGTAGGATTAGGCGTTGTAGCAGGTAATGCTGGACACGACGCACACGCAAGCGAAGCAAATATTAATGAAGCAGAATTAGCTCAAAAAGCTCAATCAAATGATCAAACATTAAACGAAAGCCCTATCCAAGAAGGTGCTTATAACTATACATTCGATTACAATGGTTTCACTTATCACTTTGAATCAGATGGTACAAACTTCTCATGGGATTATCACCAATCTGGTCAATCAACTGAAGCTTCAAATACTCAAGCTCAACCACAACAAGATGTAAGTGAACAAGCTTCAGCATCAACTAACGAAACTTCTGCACAAGAAGTAAGCAATCAACAACAATCAAAATCAGCTCAACCTGAACAAGTTTCAGCACCACAAACTGAACAAACTCAACAACCACAACAAGAAACTACTTCAAATAATCAATCAAGCTCAAGCGAAGCTTCAAGTGGTTCATCTGTAAACGTAAATGATCACTTAAAACAAATCGCTCAACGTGAATCAGGTGGCGACATTCATGCTACAAACCCATCAACTGGTGCTTCAGGTAAGTATCAATTCTTACAATCAACTTGGGATTCAGTAGCTCCATCTGAATATCAAGGTCAACCAGCTTCAAGTGCTCCTGAACACGTTCAAGACGCTGCAGCTCAAAAATTATATGATACAGCTGGCCCAAGCCAATGGGTAACTGCATAATATAAGATATTTCTTTCACCCTATTTTGATAGGGTGAATTTTTTTATCATAAAAATGACTTAGTTTAAAAACGTGGAAATTTCAATTGTCTATGAATTTTTATTAAATTAATAAATGAAACTTTTAGATAATTGATTTCATGTATTTATTTTGCTAATGTTATATATGACAGTAATTTAAAAGAAAACTACTAGGGGAGCCTTATGGCTGAGATGAATTTTATTCAGACCCTTACAACCTGATTTGGTTAGCACCAACGTAGGAAAGTAGTATTTATTATTAAAGGCGCATATTAACCTTGATATTAACTACTTTCCTATTTGGGAAGTAGTTTTTTATTTCAAGGAGGCAATTTGTGATGAGTTTTTCTAAAGAATTAAGGGTAGCTGCAGAACCAATTATTGAAGATATTTACAACGATGGTTTTATTCAAGATTTATTGCATGGTGAATTATCGAAACAAGCCGTTCGACAGTATTTACGTGCAGATGCTTCGTATTTAAAGGAATTTGCTAATTTATATGCATTATTGATACCTAAAATGTCAGAATTAGAAGATGTGAAATTTTTAGTTGATCAAATAGAATTTATGTTAGAAGGTGAAGTGGCCGCTCATGAATCTTTAGCTGCTTTCATAAATGAACCATATGATGAAATTGTTAAAGAAAAAGTATGGCCACCAAGTGGAGATCACTACATCAAACATATGTATTATAATGCTTATGCACATGAAAACGCTGCTTATACGATTGCTGCAATGGCGCCATGCCCTTATGTTTATGCCGTTATTGCTAAAAGAGCAATGCAAGATCAAAATTTAAATCGTGATGAAAAAACAGTTGATTGGTTTGAATTTTATAGTACAGAAATGGATGAATTAGTCCGTGTCTTTGATGACTTGATGGATCGTTTAACTCAACAATGTACTGAAAATGAAAAAAATGAAATTAAAGAGAACTTCTTGCAAAGTACACTACATGAGAGAAACTTTTTCAATATGGCTTATATAGATGAAAAATGGAATTATCGAGGTGATAAATATGAATAAGCCTAAAATAGCTTTAACAATTGCTGGTACAGACCCAACAGGTGGAGCAGGTGTTATGGCAGATCTTAAGTCATTCCATTCTTGTGGTGTGTATGGCATGGCGTCAATAACTAGTATTGTCGCTCAAAATACATTAGGGGTTCAGCATATTCATAATCTTGAGACATCATGGGTAAAAGAACAATTAGAAAGTATATTTAATGATGAGTTACCTCATGCAATTAAAACAGGAATGATTGCAACTGAAGATACAATGCATTTAGTACAAAGTTACTTACAACAATATCCCAAAATTCCATATGTTATTGATCCAGTTATGCTTGCTAAAAGTGGAGACTCTCTTATGGATGATGAAACCAAACAAAAACTTCAAGATACTTTATTGCCATTAGCAGATGTCGTTACTCCAAATATACCAGAAGCTGAAGAAATAACTGGTATCAAGATTGATACAGAAGAAAATATACGTAAAGCAGGTAATATCTTTATTAATGAAATTGGAAGTAAGGGCGTAGTTATTAAAGGCGGACATTCTGCAGATTTAAATAATGCTAAAGATTTTCTGTTTACGCAAGATGGTGTTTATACATTTGGAGATGAACGTTTTGACACTAAACATACACATGGTACTGGTTGTACATTTTCAGCAGTAATAACAGCAGAATTAGCCAAAGGTCGTTCTATATATGAAGCGGTAGAAAAAGCTAAAAAATTCATTTCATTAAGTATCAAATATACACCAGAAATAGGTAAAGGTCGTGGCCCTGTTAATCACTTCGCATATCTTAAGAAAGAAGGGTTAGATGATGAATAATTTAGAAAAACTTAGAAATGAAAATCCACTAATCGTCTGTTATACCAATGATGTTGTAAAAAATTTTACTGCTAATGGTTTATTAAGCATAGGTGCAAGTCCAGCAATGAGTGAAGCGCCTGAAGAAGCGAGAGATTTCTATAAAGTTGCGGGCGGTTTGCTTATAAACATTGGGACACTTACACATAATAATGAAGATGATTTAATAAAAATTGGTAAAATTGCTAACGAATTAGAAACTCCTATTGTTTTTGATCCAGTCGCAGTTGGAGCATCACAGTATAGAAAAGATTTTTGTAGACGCTTTTTAGACGAAGTGGATGTATCTGTAATCAAAGGAAATGCTTCTGAAATTTTAACACTAGTCGATTCAAATACAACAATGAAAGGTACAGATGGAGACAGTGAATTAAATGTATTAGACATTGCAAATGATGCATATAAAAAATATCAAACTGCTATAGTAATTACAGGTGAACATGATATTGTGATGCAAGATAATAAAATGACAAAACTTTCAAATGGCTCATCTATGTCAGCTAAAATTACAGGTGCAGGTTGTTTATTAGGTGGTATCATTGCGAGTTTCTTATTCAGAAATACTAAACCTAAACATGAAACGCTTGTCGAAGCAGTAAGCTTTTATAATATAGCAGGTGAAATTGCTGCAAGTGAAGATAAAGTAAAAGGTCCGGGTTCATTTTTACCTGAATTATTAGATCAAATGTATTTACTCGATTATAAGACTTATGAAAAATATGTTAAAAAAGAAGAGGTTGATTAGGTGGAATTTAAAGCGTCACAATTAAAAATATATTTTATCTGTGGAACTCAAGATATACCTGAACAAAAATCAATAAAAACAGTTTTAACCCAAGCACTTGAGGCTGGAATAACTATGTTTCAGTTACGAGAAAAGGGCGAGAATGCTTTGAAAGATAATGAAAAAGAGAAATTAGCAAAAGAATTACAATCATTATGTCAATCTTATCATGTACCTTTTATTGTTAATGATGATGTATCACTAGCAAAAAAAATTAATGCTGATGGTATACATGTAGGTCAGGATGATGAAGACGTGAAAGCTTTTGCCAATGACTTTCAAGACAAAATTATCGGACTTAGTGTTGGTAATATAAGTGAATATGAAACGTCTGATTTAACAAATGTTGATTACATAGGTGTAGGTCCTATGTTTAATACACCTTCAAAAAGTGATGCAAGTGAACCAGTTGGTCCAGAGATGATTAAACAGTTAAGACGAAGAATTGGTGCATTTCCAATGGTTGCAATTGGTGGCATTACTGAGGAAAATGTTAAGTCTATTGCAGATGCTAATGCAGACGGTATATCAATTATTTCAGCTATAAGTAGAAGCCAGAATATTGACAACACTGTTAATGAATTTAAGAAATATTTCAATTAATCATTAATTTTTTCCACTTTTTGTTTTATACCATGGTATGAGTATGATAGAATAAAACCTATGTGAATATTACAATAGAGGTGGAAAAATGAAGAAAAAAGCGTTGCTACCTTTGTTTTTAGGTTTAATGGTCTTTTTAGCAGGCTGTGACTATTCTAAACCTGGAGCTCGTAGTGGATTTTTCTATAATACGTTCGTTGAACCTATGAAACACTTATTACAGTGGTTAGGTAACGATGTTTTAAACAATGATTATGGTTTAGCTATTATCATTTTAGTAATAGTTATACGTTTAGTGTTACTACCATTCATGTTATCAAACTATAAAAATAGTCATATGATGCGTGAAAAAATGAAAGTTGCAAAACCTGAAGTAGATGGTATTCAGGAAAAAGTTAAGCGTGCTCGTACTCAAGAAGAGAAAATGGCTGCTAACCAAGAATTAATGGAAGTTTATAAAAAATATGATATGAATCCAATGAAGAGTATGCTTGGTTGTTTACCAATGCTCATTCAAATGCCGATTATCATGGGATTATACTTTGTTCTAAAAGATAAATTAGTTAGTGGTTTATCAGTACATCCACATTTCTTATGGTTTAATTTAACTAAACCGGATATTTGGATTACTATTATTGCAGGTGTTTTATACTTTATCCAAGCCTATGTATCAAGTAAAACAATGCCTCAAGAACAACGTCAAATGGGATACATGATGATGATTGTGTCACCAATTATGATTATTTGGATTTCATTAAGTTCTGCTTCAGCATTAGGTTTATATTGGTCAGTCAGTGCGGCATTCTTAGTTGTGCAAACACACTTTGCTAATATGTACTATTCTAAACTTGCTAAAAAAGAAGTTGAACCTTTACTACAAAAATTTGATCAAGACGGTAAGTCATCAAATAAAAAAGGTAAAAATACTCAAGTAGTATCAAAAAAAAATAAAAAATAATAATAAAAAGCGACAAATCAATGATTTGTCGCTTTTTTCTATAATTGATGCCACTCGGATAAGAATTGTGAAACAAAATGTTCCATAAAATCATGACGTTGAATAGCGATTTGTTTAGCAGTATTCGTGTGCATTAAATCTTTTAATTTAAATAATTTTTCGTAAAAATGTTTAATTGCTGAAGGTGATAAAGTGGATAAAGTATCATCATTAAAATTTTTGGGTAATTTAGATTCAGTCCACATTGGTTCTTTAAAGTGGCCTGCAAATTGAAAAGTTCTAGCTATACCTATGGCACCAATAGCATCTAAACGATCAGCATCTCTAACAACTTGTCCTTCTACTGTTAATTCAACATGATTGTTAGCACCATTTTTATAACTCATATTTTCAATGATATGAAGAATATGAGATTGATCTGAATGAGTTATTTCAAGTTTATCTAAAAATTGATTTAAATGTTGTTTAGCCGACGTTGTATCTACTAATTTTGCATCAATAGTATCATGTAAAAGACTGGCTAATTCGATTATTAAAGTGTTGCTGATAGCTTCATTGTAAGCAATATGTTTTGCCATTGAATGTACTCTATAAACATGTGCAATGTCATGACCGCTATAGTCAGTTTTATGAAATGATTCCATATACTGGCTAGCTAGACTGATTCGTTCTTCATCTTTCATACAGACATCCTTTCCTTTTCATAATGAAACCTGAGACTTTCACACTTTTACGTCTCAGGTTAACTTTGATTATGATCTATCTATAGGGCTAAATACCTCCTATAAAATTGGAGACAATAATTGAGAAATACCTTCTTTAAACTTAATCCATAAACTACGTTGTTCATAAATTTCTTTTGTTAATTGATCTGATACCTTTAAATCTTCAATAAAAGCTTGTTTTAGTGATCTAGCTATACCTTCATCATATATAAAGGCATTTACCTCGAAATTAAGTGTGAAACTTCTATGATCCATATTTGCAGTACCAACACTAGCAACTTCATCGTCAATAATTAATGTTTTTGAATGTAAAAATCCATTATTATACTGATAAACGTTAACACCAGCTTCGAGTAGTGATGCTACATTTTTTAAAGTTGCCCAATAAACAAAGGGATGATCTGGCATATTAGGTATCATAATATTTACTTCAACGCCACCTAAGGCAGCAATTTTTATAGAGTCTAAAAATGCTTGATCAGGTATAAAATACGGTGATTGAATATATATAGATTTTTTGGCTGAAGAAATCATTTTGAGATAGCCATATTTAATTTGTTCCCACTCCTCATCAGGTCCACTAGAGGCAATTTGTATACCTATAGTTCCACCTGAATTAACATCGGGGAAGTAGCGTTCTTCATACGTAATATTGTCACGTGTAGATTGTGAATTCCAATCAAGTATAAATCTTAATTGTAGTGCATTAACTGCGTCACCTTCGACACGGAGATGAGTATCTCTCCAATAACCAAATTTTTTGGATTTACCTAAATATTCATCACCAACATTAAATCCGCCTACATAACCTATTTTGCCATCTATAACAACTATTTTACGGTGATTACGATTATTCATACGCAAGTTGATTAAGGGAAGTTTAGAAGGGAAAAATGCTTCTACATGGCCACCTTTTTCTCTGAAAGACTTTAAATCTTTCTTTCTTAAATCTCTTGACCCCATATCGTCATACAGCATTTTAACTTCAATGCCAGATTCAACTTTATCTTCTAATGCTTTTAAAATCGTTTTACCTAATTCATCACTGTGAAAAATATAGTATTGTATATGTATATAGTCTTTAGCATTTTTAATATCTTCTAGTAGATCATCAAATTTTTGATTACCATCTGTATAAATTTCAACTTCATTATCTGTCGTTAAGAATGCGGCATTATTGTATAACAACATTTGAACCATTTCTTTAAATTTAACGATTTGGTGATTTCCTTTTGAAAAATCTTTATCTTTAATCGCTTCAAGTTGTTCATCCACAATCATTTCAAGTCCGACTTTATCTTCTTTATCTAATGTGAAAATATGGTCTCTTTGAATTTGACGTCCAAACAATAGATATAATATGAAACCTAATAGAGGCAAAAATACTAGAACTAATAACCAAGCCCATATTGAATTAGCAGTGCGTCTTTCCATAAATATAATTGTAAAAGCGAAGGCCAAATTTAATACAAATGCACCAATCAAAACAATATTAATAATGAGGTTAGATTGAGCAAGTGTCATAGTGAATATTTCGAACATAAAATGCCTCCTTATTGTTTTATATTTTTAGTAAAAATAAAATCTTTTAAAAAAGTTTTTAACTATATAATTGTACCATGAAGTCATATATTTATCATTATACTGTTGAGAGATTTGAAAGGGCTACAATTGACTAATTTGTTATAGAGAAGTAGGATAAAATGGAAATCATTTAAGAGGTGACGAAAGTGACAGAACAAGATCATGCACATCACTCAGAACAAATTAAAACAAATTTGAAATCGAGATTAAATAGAATTGAAGGACAAGTTCGTGCTATCAACCGAATGATAGAAGAAGATGTTTATTGTGATGATGTTTTAACACAAATTAGAGCAACACGTTCAGCTTTAAATAGTGTAGCTACTAAATTATTAGAACAACATATGAAGAGTTGTATAACTGAAAAAGTCAATAATGGTCATCAAGAAGAAGCCATGGAAGAGTTACTTGTAACTTTTCAAAAATTAATGAAAGATTGAGGGAAATAAAGTGCAACAAAAAATCGTTTATACTTCAGGAATCAAAACGACTGAACAAGCTAACAAAATGGAAACAATATTAAAGGAAATGATAGGTGTATATGATGCAAATGTAGATTTAAGCAATGGTCACATTTCAGTTGAATTTGAGACACCTGCTAATTTAAATAGTATCGAAAAAGAAATTTATGATTCTGGATTTAAAGTGCTTTATTAATCATTAGTATTATATATTAATATGACTAAGTTTAAGTTATAAAAGTTAAAGATTATAATAAATTTTTAAAATCATGTAGTAAAGTGATGTTGTTTGGGGTATGATGTATATGAAGTCAACCAAACGAGGTGTTATTAGTGAAGAATTCAGAGAAAATTCAAAATGTGGTTAATTTATTATCATCATTAGGTGTAAATATTAAAAAAACTAAATCTCGTTTAGACATTATTAATACATTGCCTGCAACAAAACAAATCAGTCACGAATGTAAATAAGTGAATTGGATTTAGGTCAGTAAGCGCATTTTAATTGTGAGATGAAGTCGTCATTGAAAATGGCGCCTTTTTTGTTTAAAAATAGAGTCAGTCCTAGTTTATAGGATTTGACTCTATTTTTCGTATTTTCTGTTACTTTTCAATGGATTGGTATTTTTTAGGTTCATGATAGTAGATAGCTAAAATAACACCAATACCTGTCATTAAACTCCAAAGTGAGCTACCACCATAACTTATAAATGGTAATGGAATACCAGTTATTGGAAGTAATTGAACAGTCATACCAATATTTTGTAATATATGGAATACGATTAAAGATACATATCCAATAATAAATACTTTGTTATATTGGTCATTAATTCGACTAGCTAATCTAATTAAATGAAAAATTAACACTAAGAATAATAATATAAGTACAACTGAACCAATAAAGCCCATTTCTTCTCCAATTACTGAAAAAATAAAATCGGTATGGTTTTCAGGAATATAGACTTCACCATGATTATAACCTTTACCAAATAATTGACCTGAACCAATAGCTTTTAACGATTCAGTTAAATGGTAACCATCTCCACTACTATATGAATAGGGATCTAACCATGAATTAATACGTCCCATTTGATACATCTTTATACCTAATAAATTTTCTATTAAAGAAGGTTTAAATATAATAGCAAGAATTACAGAAGCACCAATAACTATTGCTGAAATAAAGATAGGCGCTAGCAATCTCCAAGTGATTCCACTGACTAACATGATGCCTGCAATAATTGCACAAATAACTAAAGTTGTACCTAAGTCATTTTGTAATAAAATCAATGCCATAGGAATAATCGATACACCTATGATTTTGAAAAATAACATTAAATCAGATTGAAATGACTTGTTAAACGTAAATTGGTTATGACGTGCTACTACTTTTGATAATGCTAATATAAGAATAATTTTCATGAATTCTGATGGTTGGATACTTATAGGTCCTAAACTATACCAACTTTTAGCGCCATTAATCACAGGTGTTATAGCTGTTTCGGGTAATATTAATAGACCTACCAGTAAAATACAGAAAATTGTGTAAAGCAAATATGTATAATTTCTTATTTTTTTAGGTGAAATGAACATAATGATAATAGCCATTATAGTACCTAAAATATAGTACATGATTTGTCTGATACTAAAGTTAGCACTATACTGTCCGCCGCCCATGGCAGAACTAATTAATACGACACTAAATATTGCTAACAATGTAATAATTGCTACTAATATCCAGTCTACTTTAAGTAGCCAATGTTTGTTAGGCTCTTGACGGGATGAATATTTCATATTTTACTCCTTTTATAACACGTTATAAGATAATTATTTTTGTCTCATCTAAGATGTAGGCATCAATATTTTATCCATATTTATATAACGATTTTACATGACTTTTTTGAAATTTGCTAGAATATCAAGTTTGAAAACGATTCCTTATTTTTGAAAAGTTAATGTGAAGTTTAGTTCAAGGTTTAGAAAGGTTATTTAATTCGTCAGAGATACTCGTTACATTATTATATTATAAAATGCAAAAGTCATAGCAAATATGATAATATTAAGTTTCAGAGAAGTGCATGTATAGACTAAATACATATAATTAAATAGTGAAAATTTTAAAATGATATAACGCTGAAGATGAGCGTTTATTGGAGGAAAACGAAATGACAAAAGAGAATATTTGTATCGTTTATGGAGGAAAAAGTGCAGAACATGATGTTTCTATTTTAACTGCCCAAAATGTATTAAATGCAATAGATAAAAATGAATATCAAGTAGATATTATTTATATAACAAATGATGGCGAATGGAAAAAACAAGATAATATTACTCATCATATTGAATCAACTGATGAATTACGTATTAATGACATTCCAACAGGAGAAATTTCACAATTGTTAAGCAATGGTAGTTTAGGCAAATCATACGATGCTGTATTCCCATTATTACATGGACCTAATGGTGAAGATGGTACAATCCAAGGTTTATTTGAAGTACTGGATATTCCATATGTAGGTAATGGGGTATTAGCAGCTTCAAGTTCAATGGATAAATTAGTAATGAAACAATTATTTGAACATAGAGGTTTACCTCAATTACCATATATAAGTTTCTTAAGAAGTGAATACGAAAAATATGAAAATAATATTCTTAAATTAGTTAATGACAAATTAACTTACCCAGTATTTGTTAAGCCTGCAAACTTAGGATCAAGTGTTGGTATAAGCAAATGTAATAATGAAGAAGAATTAAAATCAGGTATTGAAGAAGCTTTCCAATTCGACCGTAAGTTAGTTATTGAACAAGGAATAGACGCAAGAGAAATTGAAGTAGCTGTTTTAGGTAATGACTATCCAGAAACTACTTGGCCTGGTGAAGTAGTTAAAGATGTTGCATTCTATGATTACAAATCAAAATACAAAGACGGTAAAATTCAATTACAAATCCCTGCTGACTTAGATCAAGATGTTCAAATGACATTAAGAAATATGGCTTTAGAAGCTTTTAAAGCAACTGATTGTTCAGGGTTAGTACGTGCGGATTTCTTTGTTACAAAAGACAATCAAATTTATATTAACGAAACAAACGCTATGCCAGGCTTTACTTCATTTAGTATGTATCCAAGTTTATGGGAGAATATGGGCTTATCTTATGCTGATTTAATTTCTAAATTAATAAGCTTAGCTAAAGAACGACACGAAGATAAAAAGAAAAATAAATATAAAATCGATTAAACGGAGTTGCTTTAGATGATAAACGTAACGTTAAAACAAATTAAAGAATGGATTGATTGTGATATAGATGAACAATATCTTGATCATTCCATTCATGGTGTCACTATAGATTCCAGAGCGATAAAAGAAGGTATGCTCTTTATACCTTTTAAAGGCGAAAATGTAGACGGTCATCGTTTCGTTGAACAAGCACTTAATGATGGTGCATGTGCATCATTTTATCAAAAAGATGTTACACCGCCTGAACAAGTAAATGGCCCAATTATTTGGGTTGAAGATACATTAAATGCATTACAAGATTTGGCTAAAGCTTATTTAAAACATGTAAATCCAAAAGTAATTGCAGTTACTGGTTCAAATGGTAAAACGACAACTAAAGACATGATAGAGAGTGTTTTAAATACAGAATATAAAGTGAAAAAGACACAAGGAAACTATAATAATGAAATTGGAATGCCTTTAACCATTTTAGATTTAGATATAGATACTGAAATTTCAATCTTAGAAATGGGCATGTCAGGTTTCCATGAAATAGAATTATTGTCTTCAATTGCAGAACCGGATATCGCAGTAATTACTAATATTGGGGAATCACATATGCAAGATTTAGGTTCTCGTGAAGGTATTGCTCAAGCTAAATCAGAAATTACTATTGGTCTTAAAGCACAAGACACATTTATATATGATGGCGATGAACCGCTTTTAAAACCTCATGTTGATAAAATTAAACAAGCTAAATGTATAAGTATTGGTTTAGAACAAGATAATACATTAGTGTGTCAAGTTGATGATAACGTTTCAACTGAAGGTATTGCTTTTACAATAAATCAAGAACAACATTATGAATTACCCATTTTAGGTATTCATAATATGAAAAATGCAGCTATAGCAATTGCTGTAGGACATGAGTTAGGTTTATCCTATAACGTCATTCAAAACAATATAAAAAACGTTAAGTTAACTGGTATGAGAATGGAACGACATGAAACTGAGAACCATATAACTGTTATCAATGATGCTTATAATGCTAGCCCGACTAGTATGAAAGCAGCAATAGATACATTAAGTAATATGGAAGGCCGCAAATTGTTAGTACTAGGTGATGTTCTAGAATTAGGAGACAATAGTAAACAAATGCACGAAGAAGTTGGAAATTATTTACACGATAAAGATGTCAACCAATTATTTACGTTTGGTAAAGAAGCGGCATTTATTCATAGTGCAGGCAAACAATTTGTGGGCGAGGCTTATCATTATGAAGATAAAAATAAACTTATTTCTCATATTACTGATATCGTTCAACCAAATGATAAAGTTTTAATTAAAGGCTCAAGAGGCATGAAATTAGAAGATGTAGTCGATGCACTAATTAAATAAAAAGTATTACATTCCAATAGTAAGACATATGTTAATTTCTAAGTTAAATGGGAATAACATAGTAGTCTTACTATTTTTATTTAAAAAATAAAATATATTTATGGAACGCTTTCAATATATGCACGTCACCATTTTAAAAGGAAATGTTTCATAATTAAGAGTCATTATTCACCACTATATACCAACTGCTTTATTGCTATAATAAATGTTAGGTGGTACTATTAAGAAGTTGATAAAACATAAATGAACATATATGCAAATAAGTATATTGAGAAATAAACAGGTAAAAGGAGAATTATTTTGCAAAATTTTAAAGAACTAGGGATTTCGGATAAAACGGTTCAAACACTTGAATCAATGGGGTTTAAAGAGCCAACTCCTATCCAAAAAGATAGTATCCCTTATGCGTTAGAAGGATACGACATCCTTGGACAAGCCCAAACAGGTACTGGTAAAACGGGTGCGTTTGGAATACCTTTAATTGAAAAGGTAGTTGGAGAACAAGGTGTTCAATCATTAATTCTAGCGCCTACTAGAGAATTAGCGATGCAAGTTGCAGAGCAATTAAAAGTATTTAGTAAAGGTCAAAATGTACAAGTCGTTACAGTTTTTGGTGGTATGCCAATCGAACGTCAAATTAAAGCACTAAAAAAAGGTCCACAAATTGTTGTTGGTACTCCAGGACGTGTTATTGACCATTTAAATAGACGTACATTAAAAACTAATGATATTCATACACTTATTTTGGATGAAGCTGATGAAATGATGAACATGGGATTCATCGACGATATGAGATTTATTATGGATAAAATTCCAGCTGAGCAACGTCAAACGATGCTATTCTCAGCAACAATGCCTAAAGCTATCCAAACTTTAGTACAACAATTTATGAAAACACCTAAAATTATTAAAACAATGAATAATGAAATGTCAGATCCTCAAATCGACGAATATTATACAATTGTTAAAGAATTAGAAAAATTCGATACTTTCACAAACTTCCTAGATGTACATCAACCAGAATTGGCAATTGTATTTGGACGTACAAAACGCCGTGTTGATGAATTAACAAGTGCATTATTATCTAAAGGATATAAAGCTGAAGGTTTACATGGTGATATTACTCAAGCTAAACGTTTAGAAGTATTGAAAAAATTCAAAAATGATCAAATCGACATCTTAGTTGCAACAGACGTAGCAGCGAGAGGATTAGATATTTCAGGCGTAAGTCACGTTTATAACTTCGATATTCCACAAGATACTGAAAGCTATACTCATAGAATCGGTCGTACAGGTCGTGCCGGAAAAGAAGGTATCGCTGTTACTTTTGTAAATCCAATTGAAATGGATTATATTCGTCAAATCCAAGATGCTAACAATAGAAGAATGAATGCTTTAAGACCACCTCACCGTAAAGAAGTCTTAAAAGCACGTGAAGATGACATCAAAGAAAAAGTTCAAAACTGGATGTCTAAAGAAAACGAACCACGTTTACAACGAATTTCAAGTGAATTACTTGAAGAGTATAATGATGTTGAACTAGTTGCATCATTATTACAAGAATTAGTTGAAGCAAACGATGAAGTAGAAGTTCAATTAACATTCGAAAAACCATTATCACGTAAAGGACGTAACTCTAAAGGAAATAATAATTCTAGAAGAGACAATAATAAACGTGGTGGCGGTAAATTCGATAATAAAAATAGACGTTCATCAAAAGGTTTCTCTTCAAAGAAGAATAATAATAAAAAGTTTGATCGTAAAGATAAATCATCTCAAAACTCAAACAAAACAATGAAAGGTCGCACATTCGCTGACCATCAAAAATAAAAATTTATCAATACTCAATATATAATTTGTTTTCTAAAGAAGCACACAATTAATTTAAATTAATTGTGTGCTTCTTACTTTTGTCTTGGCGAATAGAAAATAAAAGTAATTTTTAAGTGATGAACGTTAATAAAAATGAAGCGACATTTAGAAGAAAAATTGACTATGCTATAATGTGGTTAAAAATTATAAAGGAGCTAAATTAATGAATAGTACATTTCATAAAAGTCCAAAAAATGCTTTAACATACTACTTCTTAACAGCGGGACTCAGTTTTATTATTGAAATAATTATCTATGCTATTCTTTTTTATCTTTGGTATCAATTTAATTGGTGGCACTTTATTATATACATATACATAGTGTTATGGATCGTAAGTTTAATTAGATTGATTTCAAGTCCTTTACTTAAATACAATTATTTATTTTATAGAATTCAAAATAATGTCATAGAAGTTAAGTCAACTTTTTTCTTTAAACATCAAGATATTTCTAAAATTGAAAGACTACAATTTTTACAAATAAATACTAATCCTTTAGCGAGAAAGTTTAAAATTAATGAAATAACATTTGTTTCTGCTGGTCATAGTTTTGAACTTCCATTTGTATCCGAAGAAGAAGCAGAATTTATACAAGAACAGATATTTAGTCAATTGAGAGGAGCAGAATATGATGTATAGTCCGCAAAAATTGCATCCGATATCATATGTTTCCGGATTGATAGAAGCTTTCAAACAAAATTTTATAGTTATCATTATCTTTTTAGTTTTTAATTTTAAAGATTTTGATTTTACTAATTTACGTGAATATATTGTTCCCGCATTATTAACTATCTTTTTCTTAATATCGTTTATTGGTCAAATTTTAAAAGTATATAATACTCGGTATTGGATAGAGAACAATCATTTCATATTGACTACAGGAATATTTAATAAAGAACGTAAAGAATTAGATATAAGTCGTATTCAATCTGTAGACACTTCTCAAGATATAATTAATCAGATTGTTGGTGGTGTGCAGTTACAGATAAAAACACCTAGTGATGGTTTAGAACTTTCAACCATCTCAAAAACACAAAGTATTGAAATAGAAAACACAATTAAAGACATACAAAATCAATTAAGTAATAATGATGAAAAGGATGTTAATCTTGATTCTTATTTAAATGTGGATTCAAGCGTCGATAACATTCAAGGGAATTTTGAAAATGATATGCCAGGTCAACGAAAACGCGTGTTTAAATTATCATTTAAAAATTTAATATTAATGTCTTTATCAAGCGGAGCTATAGGAGTTGCATTAGCGACTATTTCACCAATTGTAGGTAGTTTTTCTAATCTTATTCCATGGAATAGAATTACAAATGAATTATTCAGTTTTGCTAATGCTATAGCGATTGTAATAAGCATAGTAGTAGGATTGATTTTGATATTAAGTTACATAGTGGGGGCATTAATCAATTTAATTAGATATTATGGTTACACCATGACACAAGAAGGACATCAATTAAAAATTCAATATGGATTATTAACAAAAAAGAAGATAACTGTACCTACAAATCGCATACAAGCTGTTATTGAACGCCAATCTTATATTAGAAAATTATTCGGTTTTACAGCTATACATGTATTAATAACTAGTGATATTGATGAAAAACTTGAAGACGACACTAGTAGTGATGGTGAAATAATGATCATTCCTTTTATAAAGCGCAAAATGGCTTATGAGATTATACATGAATTAATACCTGAAATGGCGTTTAAAACTGCAAATTTAGGTATGCCATGGAAAGGATTTCATAGACATTTCTTAATTCCATCTATCATATTAGTTATCATTGGGATAATAGGTAGTTACTTCTGGTCTGCATGGTCATTTTTCTTTATAGGTATTATCATTATAGCTTTAATTATACAAGCTTTAATTTATATTAAATTATCAGGCTTAAAGCTTAAAAATGATGAGTTAACAATTCAAAAATCAAATTTATTCAGCATCAAAAGATATTATGTAAAATATGACAAAATCATTGGTATGGAAATTGATGCACATCCACTTTTAATTAGAAATCATCTTGGTAATTTTGAATTTTTAATTGCAAAAGGAGCCAGTCATCAATCGATAGGGTTAAAATATAAGGATGAAAAAACAATTAAATATCTAAAATCTTGGTATGTAGGAGGTGACCAACATGTCGAATTATAAATATATGGATGATAAAGCTAAAAAAGTGATGATAATGGCTAATCTAATATGGTTAAGTATACTCTTTGTTATCCTCGTTATTATTGTGGTTTTAAACTGTAAATTCTTCCATATATCAGACTCTTGGTCGCTAGTAATAGGAGCAATTGTATTGTTTATTATATGTTGTATTTTAGCATTGATAATCATTCCTATATTTAGATATAAAAACTTTAGATATAAAATTGATGAAAATGAGATCCATGTTAGAACAGGTATATTTTTTATAAATACGAATATCATTCCTTTCTTTAGAATTCAAAACATTGATGTTAATGAAGGTTTAATAATGAGAAAATACAAACTTGCAACAATTACTTTATCAACAGCAGGTGGCAATTCTGAAATTTCTTTAATAAATAATAAGAATGCTCAGCAAATAAAACGATTAATTAAAGAAAGACGAAATAATCAAAATAATAATCAATATGATGTAAAATAAAAAAGTAATGTAGCATCTAAAGTAATGGGGCGGAAAAATGATATATGGAATAGGTGTAGATTTAATAGAGATAGAAAGAATTAGAAAAGTATTTAATAAACAAAAGATGAAATTTGTGGAAAGAATTCTTTCAGAAGATGAATTAATGACGTTTAATCAATTCACACAGGAAAAACGTAAAATAGAATATTTAGCTGGAAGATTCTCAACTAAAGAAGCGTTTAGTAAAGCGCTAGGAACTGGTTTGGGGAAAACAATAGCTTTTAATGATATCAATTGTTATAACAATGACTTAGGCAAACCGTGTATTGATTACAAGGATTTTCGAGTTCATGTAAGTATTACACATACTGATAATTATGCAATGAGCCAAGTGTTATTAGAACAATTAGATGATAATAAACAATTCAAATAGGTGAGTTTTGAAATGAGTTGTTAGGCTTTAAAGGAGGAAATAAGATTATGTCAGAAAAATTTTATAGATCGACATATTTAAATATAGACTTGAATGCAATCTTATCCAATTACCAAACTTTTGATAAATTGCATGCTAATAAAACTGTTATCTCGGTAATTAAAGCTAATGGATATGGTTTAGGAAGTGTTAAGATCGCTCAACATTTAATGGATCATGGGGCTTCTTTCTTTGCAGTAGCAACCTTAGATGAAGCAATCGAACTACGTATGCATGGTATTAAAGCTAAAATCTTAATATTAGGGGTTATTCCACCTACAGATATTAATAAAGCTATACAACATCGTGTTGCATTGACTGTTCCATCAAAAGCATGGCTAAAAGAATCAATTAAAAATATTTCTGAAGAAAATGAAAAAACATTATGGCTACATTTAAAACTTGATACGGGTATGGGCAGATTAGGAATGAAAGATGTAGAAGAGTATCAAGAAGTCGTAGATATTATTAGTAAATATGAAGATTTAGTGTTCGAAGGCGTTTATACACATTTTGCTAGCGCTGATGAACCTGGTGATTCTATGGCCAACCAATACCAACTGTTTCAAAATATAGTTAATCAGGTCGACAAGCCACCATATATTCATGCTCAAAATTCTGCTGGTTCATTATTAATGGATGGACAATTTTGTAATGCCATTCGTCTAGGTATATCACTTTATGGATACTATCCATCAGAGTATGTAAATCAAAATGTTAAAGTTCATCTAAAGCCAAGTACACAATTAGTCAGTGAAATTGTTCAAACAAAAACATTAAATGAAGGTGAATCTGTTAGTTACGGCAGCACATTTACTGCAACCGAGCCAACAAGAATTGCTATTTTACCTATAGGATATGCAGATGGTTATTTACGTTCAATGCAAGGAGCTTTCGTCAATGTTAATGGGAATCAATGTGAAGTGATTGGTAGAGTCTGTATGGATCAAACAATTGTAAAAGTCCCAGACACAGTTAAAGTTGGTGATAAAGTTATATTATTAGATAATCATTCAGATACGAATCAATCTGTTGAAGCATTAGCTAAGAAACAAGATACGATTAATTATGAAGTCTTATGTAATTTATCAAGAAGATTGCCACGTATTTATTATGAAAATGACAATACTGAGATAACTAATGAATTATTAAAATAAGTATAGTCACTGTTTTCAAAATTTGTTATTATTAAGATAAATCAATAAACCTTAAAAAACGCTACTTTTGAAACCAATGGAGGTTCTTTGTATGTTATCTTTTAATCAAAATAGAAGTTACAGTTTAGAGCAATCTTTAAAAGAAGGTTATGCACAAATGGCTGATTTAAATCTCTCCCTAGCAACCGAAGCTTTTCCAATTGAATGTGAAGCGTGCGATTGCAATGAAACATATTTAACTTCTAACGCTAAGAATGAATGATTAGAAGAGGAGATGTTTATCTAGCAGATTTATCACCTGTTCAAGGGTCCGAACAAGGGGGAGTAAGACCCGTCGTTATTATTCAAAATGACACAGGTAATAAATATAGTCCAACAGTAATTGTTGCAGCAATTACTGGAAGGATTAACAAAGCTAAGATACCCACACATGTAGAAATAGAAAAGAAGAAGTATAAACTTGATAAAGATTCTGTAATCTTACTTGAACAAATTCGAACGTTAGATAAAAATCGTTTGAAAGAAAAGCTCACATATTTGTCAGATAACAAAATGAAAGAAGTAGATTACGCCCTAGACATCAGTCTAGGATTACATAATTTTAATCATCCAAAGACTTAAATTATTGTATGTATTTAACAAATACAAATAAAATAATGAAATAAAAGACAATAACTTTATAATAATTACAATTGCATGAATGTTTAACTAGTTAATTTATTTTAATTGTTGAACCATGCATTTTTAACATATTAAGAGTAATGATAGTTATTTCGAAGGACTATTTATTATAAAAGGATGTCTTAAGTTTAGTTATATGGCTTTAGGTATTCCACTCCTAAAGTCTTTTTTAGATAGTTAACAAAACTGTGTAATGCTATTAAAAAACATAAATGTAGCGATTGGGAAACAAGTATTAATGTTGTAGTTAGGAGGCAAAAATCGTGGAAGAATTTAAAAAAGATTATAAAAAATTGATAGATGAAAGCTTAAGCACGAATAACAAAACACAATTAATAAAGAAGTGTGAAGAATTCACTAATGAAGTTATAAAAAAAGATATTTTGCCAGAAGATATTGTTGAAATACATAAAAATTATATTTCTTCATTAGACATAGCTGAACATGAGGCACTTAACACATTAGATGTTTTACAGGAAGTTGTTAAAGGATTTGGATATAGTTATAGAGACTATCAAAAATTAGTCAATAAACTACAATACCACGATAAAGAAATTGATTTAGCTTCTAGACTACAACAAACTATGTTAAAAACAGATATTCCTCAGTTTGATAGTATACAAATTGGCGTTATTTCAGTTGCTGCTCAAAAAGTAAGTGGAGATTATTTTAACTTAATTGATCATAATGATGGAACTATGAGTTTTGCCGTTGCAGATGTCATTGGGAAGGGAATTCCAGCTGCATTAGCTATGAGTATGATTAAATTTGGTATGGATTCTTATGGACATTCACAATTACCAAGTGAAGGTTTAAAGCGACTTAACCGTGTTGTTGAAAAAAACGTAAATCAAAATATGTTCGTTACAATGTTCTATGGTTTATATGAAGAAATGAACCATTTATTATATTGTAGTTCAGCTGGACATGAACCTGGATACGTTTATCGTGCTGAAACTGAAGAATTTCAAGAAATAGAAGTAAGAGGACGCGTGTTAGGTATTAGTCAACAAACACGGTATAGCCAACAAGAAATTCCTATTTATATTGATGATTTAGTAATAATTCTTACGGATGGCGTAACTGAAGCTAGAAATAAAGAAGGCGAATTTATAAAAAAAGAGACATTATTGAATCTTATTAAAAAATATAAGCATATGCACCCACAGGACATAGTTCAAATTATTTATGAAGCTATTTTAAAAGTACAAAATCCTCATAAAAAAGATGATATGACCATATTGATTATAAAACGAGTGAATTAAACTTTAATTTATGATTAAGGAATTATGACAATGGGTATAATTATTCTTGAATAGTAAACTAGAAGAATCGAAATACAATTAGGAGTGTAATTAAATGAATCTTAATATTGAAACTGTCACACATGATACATATTATGAAGTTAAAGTTGGCGGAGAACTTGATGTTTATACAGTACCTGAACTAGAAGAGGTACTTGTGCCAATGAGACAAGAAGGTACACATGACATCCATGTAAATTTAGCAAATGTAAGCTATATGGACTCAACAGGTTTAGGTCTATTTGTAGGAACACTAAAAGCATTAAATCAAAACGATAAAGAGCTTTATATCTTAGGAGTATCTGACCGTATTGGAAGACTCTTTGATATTACTGGATTAAAAGATTTAATGCATGTTAATGAAGGAACGGAGGTAGAGTAACATGCAATCAAAACAAGATTATATTGAAATGCGGTTACCAGCTTCTGCCGAATATGTAAGTTTAATTAGATTAACACTGTCTGGTGTGTTTACCAGAGCAGGTGCATCATATGATGATATAGAAGATTCAAAAATTGCGGTTAGTGAAGCTGTAACTAATGCAGTAAAACATGCTTATAAACACAATCCTGAAACAGGCATGATTAATTTGTGCTTTGAAGTATTTGACGATAAAATTAAAATTGTTATTTCAGATCAAGGTGAAAGTTTTGATTATGAAACTACTAAGTCTAACTTAGGACCATATGATAATAACGAAAATGTAGATTTCTTACGTGAAGGCGGATTAGGTTTATTCTTAATTGAATCTCTTATGGATGAGGTTACTGTTTACAAAGAATCTGGTGTTACGATAAGTATGACTAAGTATATTAAAAAAGAGCAGGTGCGAAATAATGACGAAAGAGTCGAAATCAGTTAATGATGTATCACCTGAACAGATTAACCAATGGATTAAAGAACACCAAGAAGACCAAAGTAGTGGCGCTCAAGATAAATTAGTTCGTCATTACCGAAAACTAATTGAATCATTAGCTTATAAATACTCTAAAGGTCAATCACATCATGAAGATTTAGTTCAAGTGGGAATGGTTGGTTTAATAGGTGCTATAAATAGATTTGATTTGTCATTTGATCGAAAATTTGAAGCATTCCTAGTGCCAACAGTTATTGGTGAAATTAAAAGATATTTGAGAGATAAAACATGGAGTGTTCATGTTCCAAGACGTATAAAAGAAATTGGTCCTCGTATAAAGAAGGTTAGTGATGAACTTACAAATGAATTAGAACGCTCACCATCAATTAGTGAGATTGCTGAACGTTTAGAAGTTACTGATGAAGAAGTTCTTGAAGCTATGGAAATGGGCCAAAGTTATAATGCGCTAAGTGTAGATCATTCAATCGAAGCAGATAAAGATGGTTCAACAGTTACATTGTTGGATATTATGGGTCAACAAGATGATAATTATGACCTTACTGAAAAACGAATGATTCTAGAAAGAATTCTACCAATATTATCAGATAGAGAAAAAGAAATCATACAATGTACGTTTATCGAAGGTCTTAGTCAAAAAGAAACTGGTGAACGTATAGGTCTGAGCCAAATGCATGTATCAAGATTACAACGTACTGCAATCAAAAAGTTGCAAGAAGCAGCTAATCAGTAAATAATTAAATATATAATATTATAACAAAAAATAAGGTTATTATTTTTTCAGCAAAATGTAGATTCTAAATGAGTACTATATTTCTGAGGAAGTAGTAATCTTATTTTAATTTAAACAAGCTTTTAAAAAGAAATTTATTAATGAAACCTATCTAAGCAATAAGAAATTACCGGATTATGTTAAAATAAAAAAATAAATTAAAGAAAAAGTGTGGTAGAACAATGGACAATCATTTAATTAAATCAATCATCGAAAAGTACAATTTTTCTGAAAAACAAATTACATCAGTACTAAAATTATTAGAGGATAAAAATACTGTTCCTTTCATAGCAAGATACCGTAAAGAACAAACAGGTGGCTTGGATGAAGTTGAAATCAAACAAATTTCAGATGAATATCAATACATGGTTAACTTACAAAAGAGAAAAGAAGAAGTCATTCATAGTATCGAACAACAAGGCATGCTATCTGATGAACTGAAAAATGATATTCTAAAACAAACAAAATTGCAACGTGTAGAAGATTTATATAGACCATATAAACAAAAGAAAAAAACACGTGCTACTGAAGCTAAAAGAAAAGGATTGGAACCTTTTGCTACTTGGCTTTTACAACCTCAACTTGACGAAGCGGTTGAAGCTAAAGCTAAAATTTACATTAATGAAGAAGTTGAAAGTATTGACGAGGCAATTCAAGGGGCACAAGATATTATTGCTGAACAAATTTCTGACAACCCCAAATATCGTTCAAGAATCTTGAAAAATGTTTATCACCAAGGTCAAATAGTTACTACTAAGAAGAAAAAAGCTGAAGATGAAAAAGAAATTTTCACTATGTACTATGATTATGCTGAACCTATTAAAAAAATGGCTAATCATAGGGTATTAGCAGTTAATAGAGGCGAGAAAGAAAAAGTATTAACTGTAAAAATTGAATTTGATACTACGCAAGTAGAAAAAGATATCGAAAAACAAGAAATTAAAAAAGAAACTGAAGCTACATATATTGTTAAAGATGCAATCAAAGATAGCTTAAAAAGGTTAATTATGCCTTCGATAGAAAGAGAAATAAGAGGCGATTTAACTGAAAAGGCTGAAAATCATGCCATTGATGTGTTTAGTGAAAATTTAAGAAATTTACTTTTACAACCACCTATGAAAGGTAAACAAATATTAGGTGTGGATCCAGCGTTTAGAACTGGTTGTAAATTAGCGGTGATTAACCCTTATGGTACTTTTGTAGCTAAAAATGTGATATATCCACACCCACCTGTAAATAAATTAGATAATGCTGAAAAAGTAATCGTTAAGATGATTAATGATTATAGTGTTCAACTTATTGCAATTGGAAATGGTACAGCTAGTAGAGAAACAGAACAATTTATAGCTAATGTTATACAAAAATATAAATTGAATGTTCAATTCATAATAGTAAATGAAGCGGGTGCATCAGTTTATTCTGCTTCTGAAATTGCAAGAGCTGAATTTCCTGATTTCCAAGTTGAAGAAAGAAGTGCAGTATCAATCGGAAGAAGGGTTCAAGATCCGTTAAGTGAACTTGTTAAAATTGACCCTAAATCAATTGGTGTAGGACAGTATCAACACGATGTTAACCAAAAAGAACTAGAAAAAGCATTAACATTTGTAGTAGAAACAGCGGTTAACCAAGTAGGAGTGGATGTAAATACAGCATCTCGTTCATTATTACAATATGTATCTGGTCTGACTTCACAAATAGCACAAAATATTATTGAATATAGAGAAGAAAATGGAGCTATCAAGCACCATAAAGAGATTGCAAAAGTAAAAAGACTAGGCGCAAAAACTTTAGAACAAAGTATTGGATTTTTGAGAATAGTTGATGGTACAGAACCGTTAGATAATACATCTATTCACCCTGAAAGCTACAATGCAACATATGAGTTACTTAAACAATTAAATCTAAAAGTTAAGGATTTAGGTAACGATACATTAAAAAATAAACTAGATTCGGTTAATATAAAAGAATTGGCTGAAGAACTTAATATAGGTGAGCTAACACTCGAAGATATTATAAATTCTCTAAAAGCACCTAATAGAGATCCACGTGATGAATTTGAAACACCAATATTAAAATCCGATGTACTATCTATTGAAGACTTAAAAGAAGGTATGAAACTTAGTGGTACCGTTAGGAATGTTGTGGATTTTGGAGCATTTGTAGATATTGGAGTAAAACAGGATGGACTCGTTCACGTTTCAAAACTATCTAAAAGGTTTGTAAAAAATCCTATGGATATAGTTAGTGTTGGGGATATAGTTGAAGTTTGGATATTGAGCATTGATAAACAAAAGGATAAAGTTGCATTGACAATGATTAACCCAAATGAATAATCAAGAACTAAAAAACTTAGTGTGTGAAATATCCATTGAATATTTTAAAATTCCTTTTCAACATGATGCATACTTTAATAGTCGACTAAGAACTACTGGCGGCAGATATATGTTAAAATCTCATAACATTGAAGTTAATCCTAAGCAATATGAAAAATATGGAAAGAAAGCAATTATTGATATAATAAAACATGAATTATGCCATTATCATTTACATTTAACTGGAAAAGGTTATAAACATAGAGATAGTGACTTTAAAGTTTTGAGTAGTAAAGTAGGGGCACCAAGATTTTGTACACCTACAAAATCTTATAAAGAAAGAGCTAATTATATATATTCATGTAAAAATTGTTTTACAAAATATTTAAGAATTAGGAAAGTAGATGTAAATAAAATGAGATGTGGAAAATGTGGAGGAAAATTAAAACTATCTGATCACATTTCTAAATGAGTTACAAATATCTAAATGCAAATTAATAGTATCAAATATAACAAGGAGTACTATGGTTAATATATTGCTATAGTACTCTTTTTGAAATTTTAATAATTTTTATTATTGACATAGTCTTTACAATGATTTATTATAAATAACGTTGCGTTAACAAAACACATCACTTTATAAGTTAATTAAGATTATTAATTTAATATTAAAAACTTGTTGACATAACATTTCAAATGTTTTACAATATATTATGCTATTAAAAAGTAGTTCGATATTTTAAAGCGTTTTGCCAGCGGTCGTGGCGGAATGGCAGACGCGCTAGGTTGAGGGCCTAGTGGGAGAAATCCCGTGGAGGTTCAAGTCCTCTCGGCCGCACCAAATAACTTAATTACATGCGGGTGTAGTTTAATGGCAAAACCTCAGCCTTCCAAGCTGATGTTGTGGGTTCGATTCCCATCACCCGCTCCAATATTTACAAAATGAACATTGAAAACTGAATGACAATATGTCAACGTTAATTCCAATAATGTAACGAAAGTTACAACAATTAATTTAGTTTTATGAGCTAATCAAACATCATAAATTTTTATGGAGAGTTTGATCCTGGCTCAGGATGAACGCTGGCGGCGTGCCTAATACATGCAAGTCGAGCGAACAGATAAGGAGCTTGCTCCTTTGACGTTAGCGGCGGACGGGTGAGTAACACGTGGATAACCTACCTATAAGACTGGGATAACTTCGGGAAACCGGAGCTAATACCGGATAAGATTTTGAACCGCATGGT
>NZ_JHVS01000012.1:0-49470 GCF_000620265.1 Staphylococcus sp. URHA0057
GAGTGGTGCTTTTGAATCCGGACTTCTCGCGTTGACTCAAAAGACAAAAGGGAGAGAATTTCTTTTAATCTTCTTTGTTTCTATATTAATGGTACTTGGTGGAACACTATGTGGTATAGAAGAAGAAGCTGTAGCCTTCTACCCTATTCTTGTCCCTATATTTATCGCAATGGGATATGATTCTATTGTTTGTGTAGGAGCTATCTTTTTGGCGAGTTCTATGGGATCAACATTCTCAACAATCAATCCATTTTCAGTGGTTATCGCTTCTAATGCAGCTGGCACAACTTTTGCTGAAGGATTGTACTGGCGTGTTGCCGGTTGTATTATCGGAGCCATGTTTGTTATAGGTTACCTCTATTGGTACTGTAAAAAGATTAAAAAGAACCCTGAGGCCTCATATAGTTATGAAGATAAAGATACATTTAATCAACAATGGTCTGTCATGGAGCATGATACTCAGCAACAAACATTTACTACACGTAAGAAATTAATTTTATTACTATTTGTCATACCCTTCCCTGTGATGGTTTGGGGCGTCATGTCTCAAGGTTGGTGGTTCCCAACTATGGCTTCAGCATTTCTAATATTTACCATTATTATTATGTTCTTAGCTGCGACAGGTCCAAAAGGATTGGGAGAACAAGGTGTTGTAGATGAATTTGTTAAAGGGGCATCAAGTTTAGTAGGTGTCTCACTTATTATAGGGTTAGCACGTGGTATCAATTTAGTATTAAATAACGGAAGAATATCAGATACGATTTTACATTTTTCTTCATCACTTGTTGAAAATATTCAAGGTCCATTATTTGTTATCGCATTACTATTTATCTTTTTCTTCCTAGGATTTATTATTCCATCATCATCTGGACTAGCTGTATTAGCGATGCCTATTTTTGCACCATTAGCCGATACGGTGGGTATTCCTAGATATACGATTGTTACGGCGTATCAATTTGGTCAATATGCAATGTTATTCTTAGCCCCAACCGGTTTAGTCATGGCTACATTACAAATGCTTAACATGCGTTATTCTCATTGGTTCCGTTTCGTTTGGCCAGTGGTTGTCTTTGTACTTGTGTTCGGTGGTGGCATGTTAGTAACTCAAGTTTTATTACATTAACTCTATTTTATGAAAAGGGATAATACATCGCCATTGATGTATTATCCCTTTAACTCTATTTATTAATTTCACGTGTTAACCACTCAACAATTTCCCGGAAAATATTTTTATTATATGATGACTCATTAAATATTTCATGTTGAAGGCCGTCATAAATGTGTATTGATTTATGTTTAGAACCAATTTCATTATACAATTCTAGTGAATCTTGATAACTTACTAATCCATCATCTTTGCCATGCAAGATCAATATCGGTTCAGTAAAATATGCTGCATTTTCTTTCAATATCTTAACACCATCTAATAAAGTATAAATTAAACCCATTGATATATCTTCAGCAATTAAATCATCCGTCTCATATATTTGAACTACTTCTTCATCAGAACATAAGCCTTCTCCTAATTCATTAGGTATATACATATCATAAGGGTGATTACTATCAAGGTCTCCAAACAAATTTAAATGATTCCTCGTTAACGCTCCAGAAGTAATAATACCATCAACAAGCCCAGGATGCTTCGTTCCATATAGAGTAACTGCATAACCACCCATACTATGACCAATCAAATAAATGTTACCTGGACAATTTTCCATCACACATTGTACGGTTGCATCCAAATCTTCAATAATTTCATTTTCATTATTATAATATACAGGTTTTCCTTCTGAACGACCATGCCCTCGTTGATCATAACGAATAACATTAAATTGATTATCGTTCAAAAAAGCCGCCAACTCATCATATCTATCAAGATACTCTGCTAAACCATGTACTATAATGACATTAGCTTTTGAGTTATTAACCGTGTTAATTTTACCGTACAAATTTGTACCATCTGCTGATTGTATATATTTTATAAAATTCATGGTCATCGACCCCTTTATATTATTAATACCCCTTTTTCGAACAATCATAACTCATCACTTAATTTCGTTCGGAATGTAAGCTTCTGTTTCACTATCAGGAGGATAATAATATCCGTTAGGAATCGTTTGTAATTCAATTAAACTGCCCCATGGTGTTTTGATATAAACTGTTTGATTATCGTTCGTATCTTCATAACGTGTATTTAAATGTGGTTCTGAAATTGGCTCGCCACCAGCAGATTTAACTTGTTCTACAGCATGCTCAAAGTCATCTACATAAAAAGATATGTGCGTATAGCCAATATCTTGCAATGTCTCTGTTTGACGTTGTGTCGCATCTTTAAACTCAAATAGTTCAATATTAGGCCCATTTCCAAATACCATCATTCTTTTTTTAATAATTTTGGCACCTTGTTGTAGTCCTAAGACACGTTCAACAAATTCTCCTTCTCTAGGGTTGTCGTATTTTGTTTGGCTATCATAAGCAATTTTTCCATCTAAACCTTCTTTAAAAAACTGTGTTGCTTCTTCAATATCAGGAACAGTAAGTCCAATATGATTAATACCTCTTGAAATTGTCATATTTAAACACCTCTTTACTTTTATTTTTCCCGTATTTTAATTTTTCTACTTTTTTATTCTTATCATTTGACACTTTTTGTTAATAAATATACTTTTAAAGTAGAAAAAAACCTAAAACTTTTAGATATTTAAGCATTAAAAAGTTTGCTTTTCTAAAAATAGTGTAGTATATTATTTATATCAAGTACAAATGATATATTAAAAAGAAAACGGAGGAGTTAATTATGACTCAATTTACATTCGATAGCGTACACAGTTCTTTAGAATTCCAAATCAAACACTTAATGGTATCAAAAGTTAAAGGAACATTTGATCAATTTGACGTAAATGTTGAAGGCGACATTAACGACTTAAGTTCTTTAAAAGCAACAGTAACAATCGATCCAAAATCAATCAATACTGCTAATGAAGATCGCGACAATCACTTAAAATCAGGAGATTTCTTCGGTACTGACGAATTCGACAAAATCACTTTCGTAACTAAAGAAATCAGCGAAAACAGTGTTGTTGGTGACTTAACTATTAAAGGTGAAACTCATGAAGAAAAATTCGACGTTGAATTCAATGGCGTAAGTAAAAACCCTATGAACGGCGAACAAGTTACTGGTTTCATCGTAACTGGTAAAATTAACAGAGAACAATACGGCATCAACTTCAACCAAGCATTAGAAACTGGTGGCGTAATGTTAGGTAAAGACGTTAAATTCGAAGCTTCAGCAGAATTCAGCGTACAAGACTAATTTAAATATATTTTTTTAAAACGTCTGGGTATAAACCTAGACGTTTTTTTATTTTATAACTAAAAAGGTTTGCACACTTAAATTAGTATACAAACCTTAATACTTATTTTTCTTAATTATCTACCTTTGGCTTTTTAACAAATAATGAACAAATTAAACCAATGAATGCTAAGACTACTAAATACCAGAATGCTTTTTCTGCTCCATGTTCTATTAATATTGTTTCTGATATTTTTTCATGAGTTTCTGAAAAATGTTTCATTGCAATAGTATATATTGTAATAGCAATTGTGGTACCAGCTGAACCAGCCACTTGTATTAATGTAGTAATCGTTGCAGAACCATCCGGGTATAATTCTTTTGGTAACTGATTTAGTGCATTTGTTTGAGCAGGCATCATAATCATTGTTATTCCTATAAACATTAACATGAAATTACAGATAATCACCCAAACTGGTGTATGCGCTGATATGGTAAAAGCGAAGATTAACATAGAAATAAATAAAATAACAAAACCAAATATACCAAATATTTTCGCCCCAAATTTATCAAATAATTGACCTATTATAGGGGACAAAATTAAATTCATAATATTGCCTGGTAATAAGATAAGGCCCGCCATAATAGCGCTAAACATTAACGATCCCTTGATATATATCGGTAGAATAATACCTGATCCTAGAATACATAATATAACAAGAAAAACCATAAGAGCCCCTAAATTAAACATGCCATATTTAAATACTCTTAAATTTAACATTGGAGATTTAAGTGTAAATTGACGTCTAACAAAGACTATTAATGCAAGAATACCAATCAACAACGGTCCCCAAACAACTATATTCATGAATGGTTGTTCTGCCATCATATTTAATCCAAAAATTATTCCAGAAAATCCAATTGTCGATAAAATAATAGATAATATATCAATTTTCGGTTTCGTAATTTCTGAAACATTCTCTACTTTATTGATAGCTATAATTAAAATAACGACATATAATACTGCACTAATCCAAAAAATATAGTGCCAACTAAGAGATGAAATGATGATACCAGCAATAGTTGGTCCTAAAGCTGGTCCTGCAGTCATTACAAGTCCCATAATCCCCATAACTACCCCTCTTTTTTCAATGGGGAATATAAGCATTAACACTGTAACCATTAACGGCAGAATAATTCCAGTACCTAACGCTTGGACAATACGACCTAATAGTAAAAAGGAAAATGCAGGTGCTATTGCAGCAATTACAACCCCTGTGAGAGATAATATAATACCTGATGTTATCAATTTTTTTGTGCTAAACCATTTAGTTAAATAGACAGATACGGGTACCATACATGCCATCGTTAATAAATATCCTGTAGTCAACCATTGGGCTAAAACAGCACTAACATGGTAATCGCTCATTACATTTGTTAATGCCATGTTTAATGCTGTTTCACTAAACATTCCCATAAATCCACCTATCATTAATACAAAAGCAAACATTTTGGGACTTTTTACTTTTACTTGAGTCGTCATTCTATACCTCTTCCCTTATAACATTCTTTTTTTCAAAGCATTAGCACTAACTTTAGCAAATGCGCCTTATTTTTGTCAACTTAGTTGACAAAAACAAGACGTAAAATAACTGTTGAACTACAATCTGTGTAAATTCAACAGTTTAATTAACAAAAGATATATTCAGTTATTTTTAAACTCCTTTAAGTTCCAATCTTCACTTAAAAGTTTCTTTAAGGTTTTCATATTTTCAGTACCAAGTTGTTTTTCAATATGCGATTCTAATTGTTGATTAATTTTTAAATACTGTTCATAACATTTTTCTCCATATTTAGTGAGCTGTACACTTTTCTCTTTTTTATTACCTTCTACATCTTTTATAACAGCTATTTCTTTATCTTGTAATTTATTTACAACTTTATGAATGGCTTGACGTGATAAATTCACTGATTGATTTAATTCTACAAAACTTAATTGCTTTTTATAAATTCTAAAAATAACGTACCACTCAGAACTTGATAATTTTCTATCTGGTATTTCTTGGTTCGTTAAGTCTTCAACTATCCCTCTTAAATGGCTATGGCGTTCACTCATTAAATCTACAAAATCCAATTTTTCATAGTCTTCATACATATTTTTCACCCGTTAACTTAATCTATTTTCTTATTGAAATTGATAACTGTCATGGCCTTTTGCGAATCCATTAACTGTATACAACATAGAACCGCCACCCATTTCTATATCATTCGCACATATGATTAATTGATTTGTACCAGGGATAAATTGAGGGTGTGTAGAACGTAACATATGACCTTCATCTCGACCTGGCATTAATATTTGTCCAATCGGATAGCCTTTTTTATTAAATACTAATACTCTACCTTGCCCATACATTGCTACATATAAATTATCATCACTATCTATACAACATGAGTCTGGTCCTTCATGACCTGTGAAATAATATGGAATCGTCGCGCCAAATGGTGCAATCGTCACTCCATCTTCTTCTAAGTCTATTCGATGTAGACGATTAGTAGTTGTTTCAGTTACCCAAAGAGTGCGCTCGTCAGTACTTAAAGCAATACCATTAGCAACACTAATATTTTGTATCACAGGTGTTACATGTTGAAAATCTGGTGATACGTAATATACACCGCCTTGAGGATTAGTTGAATACCCTCTAAAATCTGTAAAATAAAATCCACCTTTACTATCAAACACCATATCATCAATACAATATTCAGTAGTTAATTCAGCAATACTTTCTTCAAACTGTTCCCCTTTTTCAGTAGTAGCAAATATTCCGCCAGTTGATTTGAAATCACCTAAATAACAAATAAACAAGCGACCATCTTTATGAATTTTAATTGCTGCTGGATTGTCTTTTTCTGATTGGAATGGACGTGTTACTTCTTTAGATTCGGGATTTACTTTAAAAATATTACCTTTAAAAACATCTAGTAAAAATAATTGACCATCACGATCAAACTGTAGTCCTTCAAGTTGTAGTCCTTTATCGGAAATTTCTACCCATGGTTCAGCCGTAATTGTTTGAAGTTCACTTTCAGAAACAATCGGTGCGACACTTGCTGATTTTCCTTCATATTTTAATGTTGGTAATCCATTTTGTTCCATATCCATACCCCTTCTTTCTTTAATATTAATCACTCCTATTTTATCTGAAATTATTTTTAAAGTCATTGAATGGCTAACTCATTTTAAAATTTAATATATAAAATAATACATAATCATTTTTAATTTATAAGCTGAGATATTGAATCATTTGCTAATTTTGGTACAATATTATAATGGTATAAAAAAATGCACAGACATTAACGAAACAAATGATAAATAATCATATATGATGTAGAAATAATTAGATTAATATTTAGAGGAGAATAAGAATGGATTATAGAGTACTTTTATATTATAAATATACAACTATTGATGACCCCGAAACTTTTGCAGCTGAACATTTAGAGTTTTGTAAAAACAATAACTTAAAAGGTCGTATTTTAGTATCTACAGAAGGTATTAACGGTACATTATCAGGTACAAAAGAAGATACTGATAAATATATGGAACATATGCATGCAGACGAACGTTTTAAAGATATGACATTCAAAGTTGATGAAGCTGAAGGTCATGCTTTCAAAAAAATGCACGTACGTCCTAGAAAAGAAATCGTTGCACTTGATTTAGAAGACGATGTAGATCCACGTGAAACAACTGGTAAATATTACTCACCTAAAGAATTTAAAGAAGCACTTGAAGATGAAAATACAGTCATCTTAGATGCTAGAAATGACTATGAATTTGATTTAGGACACTTCCGTGGTGCAGTACGTCCAGATATTACACGTTTCAGAGACTTACCAGATTGGATTCGTGAAAACAAAGATCAATTAGATGGTAAAAACATCGTGACATATTGTACTGGTGGTATTCGTTGCGAAAAATTCTCTGGTTGGTTAGTTAAAGAAGGCTTTGAAAACGTAGGTCAATTACATGGCGGTATCGCTACTTACGGTAAAGATCCTGAAACTAAAGGCCAATATTGGGATGGCAAAATGTACGTTTTCGATGAACGTATTAGTGTAGATGTTAACCAAGTTGAAAAAACGGTTGTCGGTAAAGAACATTTTGATGGCACACCTTGTGAACGTTACATTAATTGTGCAAATCCAGAATGTAATAAACAAATTCTTGTTTCAGAAGAAAACGAAGAAAAATATTTAGGCGCTTGTTCATATGATTGCGCTAAACATGAACGTAACCGTTATGTAGCAACTCATGACATTAGTGATGAAGAATGGAATCGTCGTTTAGAAAACTTTAAAGACGTACCAGAACACGCTCACGCATAAATAATTATTGATTGGACCCATTTAAAAAAATGTGGTCCTTTTTTATTTTGCAAGTTCATTGAATTAAATGTTTATCAAGAATATAATTGATAATAGTTATCAATTAAAAGATGTGGAGGTTTGCTTAATGTGTACTGGTTTTACGTTTCAGTCTTATCAAAATGAGACTATTTTAGGTCGAACAATGGATTATGATTGGCCTTTAACAGGTCATCCAGCAATACTGCCTCGTCATTATACTTGGGAGTCTCGCGCTGATTATCAAGGTACTACTTTATATGGTTTTGTCGGCATAGGAAGTGACATGGAAGGCTTTATGTTTGGTGATGGCATGAATGAACATGGTCTTGCTATTTCTACACAATACGACAGAGATTATTGCACCTACGCTTCAGAAATACTAGACGATTATATTAATATTTCTCAAAATGATGTATTAATTTGGGTACTTGGATATCATCAAACGATTGAAGAACTCATTCAACATACAAGCAAAGTTAATGTCGTCGCCGTAACACTTAATGATATTAATGACGTCCCACCGCTTCATTATCATGTATCCGACGCAACTGGACGTTCTGCAGAAATCACTTTTGAAGACGGACGTATGGTAGTTCGTGATAATCCAATTGGCGTATTAACGAATCATCCAGACTTAAATTGGCATTATGAGAATCTCAAACAATATATTAATATCACACCTTATCAACCACAATCTCAATTAACCAATGGAGCTACATTACAACCTTTAGGAGCAGAAAGCGGTACACACGGCTTACCTGGTGGTTATACATCAACTGAAAGATTTGTCCGTGCTGCTTATTTAACACGTCATCTTAAACCATCACCAAACGATAATCCTATCTTAGATGCTTTTAGAATTTTAGACACAGTGAGCATTCCAAAAGGAGCTGTGCGTCCTATAGGCAGTGACTTTTACTATACGCTATATCAAACTGTATTTAATTTAAGTACTAAAACGATGTACGTCAAATACTATCAATCTAATCAAATTTTAGAATTACAGCTCAATGAAGATCTTTTAAATCAACATGATTTAATTATTTATGAACCCATACAAGGCATTTCAACAACGTCTTTAAATTAATATATAGCATATATAAAGGCAGTACTGATACGTTTTAATTTGTATCAATACTGCCTAATTTAATATTATTTGTTATTATGCTTTTACATTTTTTGGAATAAGTATGAACGCAGAAATAACACCTAATACCATCATAACTGCACCTGTTAAGAATGAAATCGATGCAGCAGTGGCAACTGGATAAAATTGCGAACAAACAGTAAAGATTGTGGTGTTAATTGCAACACCAAATGCCATACCAAGCGTTGCTCCCATTTTATATAAACCAGTGGCAAAACTTACTTTATCATCAGGCATATTAAATACTGCAACAGTTAGACCAGGTGTAGCAACTAAGCCGTTACCAATGGCACATATCACAAACGCTACCACTACTACTCCAACATACCAATGTGGCACAAAGAACGTCATACTAATTAAAATGATTCCTAATGTTGGGAATAGTGGACCGGCAATTAACATACTTTTACCACCGAAACGTTTAATCGCAAGCTCACCGAAACGAATCATCAGTATCGCCATAATTGTATAAGGTACGATGACTAATCCCGTTTGTGCTTCGTTTAAGCCAAGTTGTTGTTGAGCATAGCTGTTAAATACAACTGTTGTACCTGTACCAGTATTAACAACAAAGTTATTAATCGTTGCTCCTAAAAATGATTTATTTTTTATAATTGAAAAGTCAATAAACGGTACTGTCTTTTTCTTTTCATAAAAATAAAATATTAATAATGCAATGACAATAATAACGACAAGTGTGATTGTGAATTTCCCAATGCCGTATGTATATCCTTGAGTCATTAGAATCATCAATGCCGCGATAAATATGCCAAACAACACCATACCAACATAATCAAATGGTTGATGATTACGTTCTTCTCGAGGTGCTTCTTGTTTATTTCGTAATATTATTAAAGCAATGATTGATAACACGATAGAAACTATAAATATAGATTGCCAGCCTAAGTGACCAGATAACCATCCACCCACATATGATGTAAGTCCTATACCACCTACCGTTGCAATCATTAAATAGCTATATGCTTTACGTAATTGTTGTCCTTTAAAATGATCTGTAACTAACCCTATCGTCGACGGTAATAAAATCGCCGCTGATAAACCTTGAAATGCACGTCCAATAATTAAAAACGCAGTAATATGCGTACTAATCAGACTTAAACAACCAATAATACTAAATAATAGGCCTAATTTCGTCATTCTTAAGTTTCCTATTTTATCGGCAACATCCCCTGCACAAACCATAAATATACCAGTTACAAAGCCTACTAGACTGATAGATAAGTTTTTAGTTGCATCCGTTGTATCAAATGTTTGTTGCACACTAGAACCTATATTGATAAACGATTGTGCGAACATCCAATATGTTAACACTGCAAAGCACGCAGCTAATACGAGACTGCCATCAAATTTATTTACCTTGATAGACACATTTGTCACTCCTTATATTTTAAATGAGAATTATTATCAATTAAGACATAAGTTATTATAGCATGCTTCACTCTCATTAAACATATCTTTTTTATCATTTTTAAAGGTATAAATAACTTGATTACGATATTTATACCTTTTCATCTCATCATGTAAGATTATTCATCATAGTTTTGTTCTAATTTGCGAAGCTCATCGCGAGTTTGTTTTTTTAATCCTTCTCCATAATCCATCATTTTCACTATATCTTTGAATGCAGCATGTGGTATCGCTAATGCATCGAATTCTTCCGGTTGTACGTGTAAATTGATTTGTTCAGGGTGACCTTCTTTTAACTTACTAACAAAATCTGGCTCAGTCACAAATGGTGATGACATACCTACCATATCTGCATTTTGTAATGCGTCTAAAGCTGTTTCAACGGAATTAATACCACCACTAGCAATCATAGGAATTCTACCATTTAAATGTTCATAGACAACTTGATTCACACGTCGTCCAAAGTTCTCGCCAGGTGTACGTGTCGTATTTTGATATATATGACGTCCCCAACTTGCGATAGCTAAATATTGTATATCAGCAACTTCCATTACCCAGTCTAGATGTTGATTAAATTCATCTACCGTGTAGCCTAAGTCACTACCGCGTGTTTCTTCAGGTGTAGCACGATAACCTAATATAAAACCTTCAGGCGCTTCTTCATCTATTACTTGTTGCACAGCTGACATCACTTCTAAACAAAATCGTGTACGGTTTTCCAGTGAATCTACACCATATTTATCATGACGTTGATTGGAAAAGGTAGAAAGGAATGTTTGTAGTAACAATCGTTGTGCTATAGAAATTTCAACACCATCAAAGCCCGCTTGAATAGCTCTTGAAGTCGCATCTGCATATTGTTGAATGACCTCTTGAATTTTTTCTTGTGACATTTCTAATACTTCATGTTTGATGGGTGAATGTAATGTCATAGGGCTTGGACCATATACTTGTCCGTAATTAAGAATAGCTTGATTCGAAAAACGTCCTGCATGAGCTAACTGTATAATTGCTTTGTTGCCTTCTCGTTTCATTGCTTGAGCAACTTTTTTCAAACCTGGAATACACGCATCATCCTGAATGTTAAATTCATATTCAAATAGTTGACCATAAGGTTCGATGTACGCAGCACCCGTCACTTGTAATGCTGCTGAATGTGCACGTCTTTCAGCATATCGTAAGTCTTCATCGGTGATATGTCCTTCTTTCGTTGATGAATTAGTTGTCATCGGTGATAAAACAAATCGATTGTTAAGTTGTAAACCATTAGGTAATTGAATAGGTTGTAACAATGCTGAGTAATCTTCCATGTCGTATCCTCTTCTTTCGTTCACATTTATTAAACTCAACGTATCACTAACATGCCCAATAATCAATTTAAGAAATTGTGTCACCCATTAATATGATTTTTATATTTTAACTATGGCGCTTTTAGTACGAATATACTTTAACAATTATTTTTTATTTTTTAATCCAAAAATTTAACAAATTAGGGCAATGACAGTTACAATAAGGATGGGTATATAAAACGGAAGTAAGATGGAGATGAGTCTTTGGTGGAACTAAGTATTCTTGATTATGCAATGATTGATGAAGGAAAAAATGCACAACAAGCTTTAGATGATACAGTCCGATTAGCTAAACTGGCTGATAAATTAAATTACAAACGTTTTTGGATTACAGAACATCACAATGTGCCTGCCTTTGCATGTAGTAGTCCAGAACTATTAATCATGCAATTGTTAGGACAAACATCACATATTAAGTTAGGGTCTGGTGGCGTAATGCTTCCACACTATAGTCCTTATAAAGTGGCCGAAAACTTTCGTATGTTAGAAAATTTTTATCCTAATCGTGTCGACTTAGGTATTGGTAATAATGTGGGGACGCCTATAGTCAAACGTGCTATGGATGAAGATAAAGCTGATTATCTAGATTATCAACAAAGCATTATCGATATCAGACAATATATAACGGATCAAACAGCGGAACAGCGTTTTCCATCTATTGTTGCACAACCACAAATTACACATCATTCAGATATGTGGTTACTAGCTATGAGTCAACGTTCAGCTAAGATGGCAGCAGAACAAGGTATGGGCTTTGTCTTAGGTACATTTTTATTACCTAACGAAGCTGCTATTCAATCAAGTAAGTTAAGTATTCAAACGTACCATAATCACTTTCAAACAACATCATTACAAATGGAACCAAGAGTCATCATCACTGTTTTCACTATCGTTACTGATACAGAAGAACAAGCTTACAACTTACAACAAGCTTTAGATGTCTGGTTATTAGGAAAGGAAAACTTTTCAGAGTTCGATAAATTCCCTTCTCCTGAAACAGCAGCAGCATATCAATTATCCGACCGTGACCGAACACGAATACAAGATACACATGCTTCGATATTAGCTGGTACAATTGATACTGTTAAACCAAAACTAGATAAAATGGTTGAAGATTTTAATGCAGATGAAGTGTTAATTGTTCCACTTTTACCAGGTATTGATAATCGTTGCCGTACTATCGAATTACTAGCACAAGCATATTTATAAATATTGAAAGGAAGATGCAAAATGGCTAAATTAGCAAATTATATCAAAGTTGAAAAAGAAGGAAATCAATACGTGTACTATATGACTCCAGAATTACAAGATGACGTAGGTACTGTTGGTTATGTAGAATTCATGTCTCCAGATAAAGTCGAGAAAAATGATGAAATTGTAAGTATTGAAGCTTCTAAAACAGTATTAGATGTTCAATCACCTCTTGCAGGAACAATTGTTGAGCGTAACACTAAAGCAGAAGATGAACCTGCTATCTTAAATTCTGAAAAACCTGAAGACAATTGGTTAGTTAAATTAGAAGATGTTGACGAAGACGCATTCAATGCATTACCAGAGGCATAAATGATACAGACACAACAAGAGCGACTACACTATCTCATTCACTATCTGTGGCAAGAAGCACATGGTGATAAGCCTTTTAACATGCCATCTAATGAACAAGACCAATGGGAATTGTTTAGAGGATTAGTGAATGTACGATCACCTAAACCAATTGACGATGAATTTCTTAAAATACAAGATGCGTATTTAAGCACTTTAAATAATGAAAATCCGGTTAACATCAATGAATTATCACCTATTTTAGGAAACAATATTTATTTATGGCAAGGTGACATTACTCGTCTTAAGGTAGATGGTATTGTGAATGCTGCAAACAGTCGTTTATTAGGCTGTATGCAAGCAAATCATAACTGTATAGACAATATCATTCACACTAAAGCAGGTGTACAACTTCGTTTAGCATGTCATGATATTATCGAAGAACAAGGTCGTAAGGAAGGCATGGGCAAAGCCAAAATAACGTCTGCTTATAATCTTCCATCACAGTATGTCTTGCATACAGTTGGACCTCAAGTTCGTAAATTGCCTGTTTCTCAAATGAATAAAGATTTGTTGGCTAATAGTTATCTTAATTGTTTAAAATTAGCTGATAAATACGACATGAAACATATCGCTTTCTGTTGTATATCTACCGGTGTTTTTGGTTTTCCTCAACAGGAAGCGTGTAATATTGCTATTGAAACAGTTTTAGATTATTTAAAAGAATCTCAGTCATCGTTAAAAGTTGTATTCAACGTCTTTACTAATGAAGACCACGCATTATATAAGGAGGCGCTTAGTCATTATGAATCAAACTAATTGGAAAGCGCTCCAACTTGCTCAAAGCGAAGCATCACAATCAAGCATTTTAGCACAAGCCATCGATGAAGCCGATGCAGTGGTTATCGGTATCGGTGCGGGTATGTCCGCATCAGATGGTTTTACATATGTTGGAGAACGTTTCACGTCTAATTTTCCTGATTTTATCGAAAAATATAACTTCTTCGATATGCTTCAAGCCAGTTTATATCCATATGGTAGTTGGCAAGAATATTGGGCGTTTGAAAGTCGCTTTGTCAAACTCAATTATTTAGATCAACCAGTCGGCGCTTCTTATGTAGCACTTAAAAATATATTAAAAGATAAAGACTACCACATCATTACAACAAACGCTGATAATGCTTTTCTCGTAGCTAATTATGATTTAAATAAAGTATTTCATATTCAAGGTGAATATATTTTATGGCAATGTAGTCAACACTGCCATGCACAGACTTATCGTGATGATGATGCCATTCGTGAAATGGTAGCCAAACAAGAAGATATGAAAATTCCTTGGGAACTTATTCCTCATTGTCCTAAATGTGATGCCCCTATGGAAATTAATAAACGTAAAGCAGAAGTTGGCATGGTAGAAGATGCAGATTTCCATGCACAACTAGACCGTTATAATGCTTTCCTTGAAGCACATCAAACGGGTAAAGTATTGTATTTAGAAATTGGTATCGGCTATACGACACCTCAATTTGTGAAACATCCATTCCAACGCATGACACGTCAAAACCCAGACGCTATTTTTATGACTTTAAATAAAAAGGCTTATCGCATTCCAAATACAATTAAAGATAAAACAATTCATTTAACTGAAGATATTTCGACATTAATTACAGATGCACAACAAAAATTAACAACTTAGGAGCTAAAAATATGTATTTAATTGAACCTATTCGAAACGGCGAATACATTGCTGATGGCGCCGTAAATCTTGCGATGCAAGTATATGTAAACCAAAACATTTTCTTAGATGAAGACATTCTATTACCTTATTATTGCAAACCTAAAATAGAGATTGGACGTTTTCAAAATACTGCTGTTGAGTTAAACCAAGACTATGTTGATGATAATAATATTAAAGTCGTACGTAGAGATACTGGTGGTGGCGCTGTTTACGTAGATGAAGGCGCAGTGAATGTATGTTGTATTTTAGAACAAGACACATCTATCTATGGAGACTTTCAAAAATTTTACCGTCCAGCGATTGAAGCATTACATAATTTAGGTGCTACTGATGTTATTCAAAGTGGACGTAATGATTTAGCACTCAATGGTAAAAAAGTTTCTGGTGCGGCAATGACTGTTATTAACAAACGTATTTATGGTGGCTATTCATTACTATTAGATGTTGATTATGAAGCAATGGTTAAATCACTTAACCCTAATCGCAAAAAGATTGAATCAAAAGGTATTCAATCCGTACGCGCTCGTGTAGGTAACATAAGGGACTCACTTTCACCAGAATATCAAAATATCACGATTCAAGACTTTAAAGATCTTATTATTACGCAATTAATGGGTATAGATGATATCAAAGATTCTAAACGTTATGAATTAACAGATGAAGATTGGGCTGGTATTGATCAATTAGTAGCTGAAAAATATGATAATTGGGAATGGAACTATGGTCGTTCTCCACGTTATGAATATAATCGTAACGACCGCTTCGCATGTGGCACGATTGATATTTCTCTATCAATTGCCGGAAATCGTATAGAAGGATGCAGTATCTTTGGTGATTTCTTCGGTCAAGGTGATATTAAGGATGTAGAAGACCAATTGATTGGTACTCGCATGGTCAAAAGTGATTTACTCGATTGTCTTAACAATATTGATTTAAACTTCTATTTCGGTAAAGTAACCGCAGAAGAATTAGTCACATTAATATTGAGTTAGAATAAAAAATTTCGAATATATATCAAAAAATAAAAGCCAGTCAATGAATTTTTTTAATTCATTGACTGGCTTATTTATAATACTTCGTATTATTGGCTCCCATTCCCAGGGTACAGTTTCAGCCAGAAATACTGAACGGATAAATCCGTAAGTATTTCTAAGGTCTTCAACTAGTACTGTTCCCTCGGGAGTCTCGCCATAATACTACGTGTCAGCATGTGAATTAATATGAAAATCACTTTTTTCATTTTTTAAAAGTTGACTACTAAATTAGTTTCTTAAGATTGTTGTTCTAATTTTTTGTCTGACTTACTTTTAATAAATATAGCTAACTCATGTTATGATTTATTAAAATAACTACTTCGATTGGATGGGATATTTTTATGAAAATATTGGTCACTGGATTTGATCCGTTTGAGGGTAATGAAATGAATCCTTCTTGGGAGGCGGTCAACCAATTACCTTCGCAAATCGGGGAGCATGACATCACTAAAATAGAGATTCCTACTGTATTTCATAAAGCTATTGAGGTCATTGAGCAAAAATTAAACTCAGAGCACTATGATGCTGTCGTTGCTATTGGGCAAGCTGGAGGACGCGCAGAAATCACGCCTGAACGTGTTGGAATTAATATTGATGATGCGCGAATTGCAGATAACGATGGGAACCAACCTATAGATATACCTATACGAAAAAATGGAGCTGCCGCTTACTTCTCAAATTTACCTGTTAAGCGTATGACAGAAAGTATAAAAAATAATGGAGTTCCCGCTAAACTTTCGAATACTGCAGGAACATTTGTATGTAATCATATCTTGTATCAATTAGGATATTTAAATGCGACACAATACCCTAATTTATTATTTGGATTTATCCATGTCCCTTATTTACCAGAGCAGGTTACTAACAAACCCGGCACACCTTCCATGTCTTTAAATACAATTGTCCAAGGATTAACCGCTGCTATTAAATCCATCGACCATTCACCTGATTTAAAAATAGCTTTAGGCGAAACACATTAGTGTCACATATAAGAAAAAACCGGAAATGAAAAGCACATTCATTTCCGGTTTTGCTATTTTATATTGTAGGTGGTCCTAACAATGACCATGCTTTTTGACGTCTAACATGATTATCAGCAAAAATATGAAGCATAGCAATACATAATAAAGTATGTTCTTGGAAAAATGAATCTTTTCCCGCTCGAACTTCTGCATAGTCTCCTACTTGCTTCCAACTTGCAATATCTGTATCTAATTTCGCATCTTTAATATATGCATTTTGATTTTCATCGGCATAAATATTCAATATCCTATCATTGAGTTTAATAATGCCATACGTATCTTTACTTCCACTACTCTTTTTATCAAACAATACTTTTTGTTGCGTATTATCGTGATAGTAATCCAATGCAAAATGCTTACTATCTAGCATGGATTTAGCATTTGCTTTAATTATCACATTACCCTCATGATTACGAACTTCATATTTTCTAAAACGTAACGACAACGTTAAAATACTGATTAACCTTTGTATTGGATTATTATAAACTTTTCGAATATAAGCTATGTCTTGATTAGTTTCATCATATACAACAGATGCTTTGGTTGAAAAAGGATTCCTTTTTTTATACTTATACATCAAGTTACCACCTTATAATTCTATTTTAGCTACTTTTCTTAATATCATCTTACTATAAATATCCTACAACTGTACAAGCTTCTAATGCATACAACTTATTAATTACGGGTAAACATTACTGGAATGATAAGTATAATTTTTATACAAAGGAGAATAACTAATATGACTAACACAGTATATGATGTTATAGATACAGGAGTTCATTATTTATTAAATATGTACGAAGATTGGAAAATTGAAGACGTATTAGATAAAGATAGCGACGTATTCCCTAATAATTTACATTGGCAATTGGGTCATGTATTAACTGTTTTCGAAAATGCTTTATCTAAAGGTGACCAAAATGTCGTAGATTTAGATCTTTATAGAAAACTATTTGCGCCAGGTTCTAAACCTGCAGATTGGTCCAACATTGACGGTGACGTTCCTGATATAGAAAGTATCTTAAATGATATTAAAACAATTCCTGAACGTGCAAGAAAATTAACAGATGAACAATTATCTATAGAACTAGATCAACCGATTGCTGGTTTCTCAACTGTTGAAGGTTTATTAATGTTAAATGCCATCCATATTCCACTTCATGCTGGTAAAATGGAAGAAATGGCACGTGTATTAAAAAACAACTAAATTAGACTAAATTTAAGCTGATTTCACAACGGTGTGAAATCAGTTTTTAACGTTTTAGACATATATGCTATATCACTTACCGATTAAATTTAAAATCCCTCTGTACATTAATTTCAATTAGGATTATTCTGATGTTGTACATATGAATTCTCTACAGAAAGAAGGACACTTATTGTGGAAAACTCAATAAAATATAAAAAATTCATTTTACCAATTGTTGTTGGTTTACTGATTTGGGCTTTAACCCCTCTCAAGCCTGACTCATTAGATACACAAGCTTGGTATATGTTTGCGATATTTGTCGCTACGATTATCGCATGTATCACTCAACCTATGCCAATTGGTGCAGTATCAATCATTGGTTTTACATTAACTGTATTAGTTGGCGTAGTCGATATTAAGACGGCTGTGCAAGGCTTTGGGAATACGAGTATATGGCTGATTGCGATGGCTTTCTTCATTTCTAGAGGTTTTGTCAAAACTGGGTTAGGTCGTCGAATTGCACTACAATTCGTAAAATTATTTGGTAAAAAGACGCTTGGTCTAGCATATTCACTTGTAGGTGTTGATTTAATATTAGCTCCGGCAACTCCAAGTAATACTGCTCGTGCTGGTGGCATCATGTTCCCTATTATTAAATCCCTTTCAGAATCATTTGGCTCAACACCAAAAGATGGCACAGAAAGAAAAATGGGTGCTTTCCTGATTTTCACTGAATTCCAAGGAAATCTGATTACTGCTGCAATGTTCTTAACCGCAATGGCTGGGAATCCTCTTGCACAAAACTTAGCTGAAAAAACTGCTCATGTACATATAACATGGATGAATTGGTTTTTAGCAGCACTTGTTCCTGGATTAGTTTCACTCATTGTAGTGCCATTTATTATTTATAAAATGTACCCACCTACAGTCAAAGAAACACCAAATGCTAAAAATTGGGCAGAAAACGAACTAGCAAAAATGGGTTCAGTTTCTCTTGCTGAAAAATTTATGGCAGCTATCTTTGTCATTGCATTAGTGTTATGGATGATAGGAAGTTTTATTAATTTAGATGCTACATTAACAGCATTTATTGCTTTAGGCTTACTTTTACTTACAGGTGTCTTAACTTGGAAAGATGTATTAAATGAAACAGGGGCATGGAATACATTGGTTTGGTTCTCAGTACTTGTATTAATGGCTGATCAATTAAACCAACTTGGATTCATCCCATGGTTAAGTAAAGTAATTGCTCAAAGTTTACATGGCTTAAGTTGGCCAATTGTTATTGTGTTATTAATACTGTTCTTCTTCTACTCACATTATTTATTCGCAAGTTCAACTGCACATGTGAGTGCAATGTATGCAGCATTATTAGGTATTGCCGTAGCAGCCGGAGCGCCACCATTATTCAGTGCATTGATCCTTGGTTTCTTCGGTAACTTAATGGCTTCAACAACACATTATAGTAGTGGTCCTGCACCAATTCTTTTCGGTTCCGGTTACATTACACAAAAACGTTGGTGGACAATGAACATCGTATTAGGCTTTGTTTACTTCATTATATGGATTGGTTTAGGTTCATTATGGATGAAAGTTTTAGGTATATTTTAATCCTTTAAAATAAAGAAAAGTCATCACCTTACTCACTCGAAACAGTGTTAAGGTGATGACTTTTTTATTAAGTAATTGGTCTTCTTTTCATTTTTAAATATTGAGAGATACTATATAAAATAATACCTATCCATATAAAGACAAATGTAATGAGTTGATGAACATCAAATGGTTCATTAAACAAGAATATGCCTAGAACAAACATAATCGTTGGTCCAACATATTGTATAAATCCTGTTAAAGATAATGGGATACGTTTAGCTCCCGCAGAAAATAAAATTAAAGGGATTGCTGTAATGGCACCTGAAAACAGTAACCAGAATGAAGACATATTCATACCAAACGTTAATTGATGTTGTTGCCATAAATAACCTACATAAATTAGTACTGCAGGTGCAGTAACAATACACTCTACCGCAATACTACTAATCGCATCGATATGAACAACTTTTTTAAGTAGTCCATAAATACCAAATGAGAATGCTAACATGAGTGAAACAACTGGAAATTCTCCAACTTTCAATGTCATATAAAGTACGCCGATAAATGCGAATAAAATGGCTAGCCATTCAAATTTATTGAATCTCTCTTTTAAGAAAATCAATGCTAATAAAATACTCACTAACGGATTAATGTAATAGCCTAAACTAGACTGTAATACGTGGCCGTTTGTAACTGCCCATATAAATGTACCCCAGTTAACTGTAATAACGTAACCAGCAACAATAATTGCTAAAAGTTGTATCGGATGTGATACTAACTGATTCACATCTCTCATAAAGGACTGTCTTTGATGCTTTCCTACAATCAAAATTAAAACCATGAATATTGCAGAAAAGATAATTCTAAAAGCTAAAATTTCAAACGCACCGATTTGATCAATCAATTCCCAATAAATCGGTAAAATTCCCCATAATACATATGCGCCTAACGCGAAAAATATCCCTTTTTTATATTCGTTACTCATCAAAGTCCTCCCTTCACTCTTTTAAATAGTAATAATATCAGTCTACTAATAATCACCTAGAAAAAACAATAGTTTGTTTATATTAAAAAGCAGCGTGTATGAATATCATACACGCTACTCAAATATCATATTAAATTTACCCTGTACTTTAAATTTAACCAAAGAATAAATCAACGATATCCATTTTATTATTTTTAGTGTCTTTATAAAATTCAGTGTAACCACAGTTTTTACAAGTAATCGTTTTAAAATTATTATGCTGTAAATCAAATACTTTAGATAGACCTGAGCCTGTCGCAGAGAGTGTCCCTTCTTCTACTTCAGTATGACCACATTTAACACAACCATTTTGTTCAGTCATTTCTCATCTCTCCTTTATTTAAAATGTTTATCAATATTACAATACCTAACTCAATAGTTAGCTAAACGTATAGTCATAGATGTCATTTAATATGCACGATATTTAAAAAATTAATAAATTATATGTATTTTCTCCATAACAGTTTTGTTATACGAATCAATTTTTCTTTGAGGTTATCAATAATCAGAGTATGATTAATTAGCATATTTATTGGAAAGAGGGTATTATTTTGAAATTCATGAATCGACAATCATTAAGTTGGTTGCCATACATAAGTATTGTAATTGCACTTCATATCATTGGGTTTAGCTTTTTGTGGTTTGCAGGTAAAGACCACCATATTTTATTTGGCATGGGTATATTGGCATATACATTAGGTTTGCGTCATGCATTTGATGCTGATCACATTGCAGCAATTGATAATACCGTTAGAAAGTTAATTCAACAGAAACGTGATCCAGTAGGTGTTGGATTTTACTTCTCAATTGGACATTCAACTGTTGTATTTTTAATGGCAGTTTTACTAGGTATTTCCGTAAAATGGGCTAAAAGCGAGCTACCACATTTCCAAGAGATTGGTGGCACAATTGGTACTTTAGTATCAGGATTTTTCCTAGTTTTAATTGGCGTATTAAACCTTATAATTCTAGTGTCTTTAGTTCAACTGTTTATGAAATTGCGAAAACAAAAAGGAGTTAATGACGAAGAAATCAATGATTTATTAGAATCTCGAGGATTTATTACAAGATTTGTTGGTCCTTATTTTAAAGTCATTAGTCGAAGTTGGCATGTATTACCATTAGGATTTTTATTTGGTTTAGGCTTTGATACTGCTAGTGAGATTGCATTACTTGCTTTATCATCAGGTGCTTCTCAACAAGCTATTTCATTTATTGGTATTTTGTCATTACCGATTTTATTTGCAGCAGGAATGAGTTTATTAGACACATTAGACGGTGTCATTATGAAATCAGCGTATAATTGGGCATTTTTCAATCCTATTCGTAAAATTTATTACAATATTACGATTACGACTATTTCAGTAATTGCTGCCTTAATCATTGGTTTAATCGAATTATTACAAATAATGGCTGACAAATTTAAATTATCTGGAGGCTTCTGGTCATTTATTGAATCTATACAATTTGATTATTTAGGCTATATTTTAGTCGCATTATTCTTAATCACATGGTTAATTTCTACATTGATTTGGAAATTTGGTAAAGTTGAACAACGTTGGTCTTAAATCTTTGCGATTCTATCAATAACAAAGTAAACTAAGTTCAATTAAAAAATAGAAACTTGGGGTATTTATTCATGAATCAAAAAGTAGCATTAATTACTGGCGCATCAACTGGATTAGGATTTGAAACATCTATTTTATTAGCTAAAAATGGTTATAAAGTATATGCAACAATGCGTAATCTTGAAAAGCAAGAGGATTTAATTAACAAAGCACAAGAATTAAACTTAGATATATATACTAAACATTTAGATGTCACTAATGTAGACAATATTAATCGAGTTGTGAATGATATTGTTGAAACTGAAGGTCGCATTGATATTCTTGTAAATAATGCAGGTGCAGGTTTTGTCAAAACAACAGAACTCGCTACTGATGAAGAAATTATGTGGCAAGTGAATTTAAATTTAATGGGTGTTATTCGTATGACTAAAGCAGTATTACCTACTATGAGAAGTCAAAGAGATGGTCGTATTATTAACATTTCTTCTGTAGGTGGTTTAGTTGGGCAACCGTTTAATGAAATATACTGTGCAACGAAGTTCGGTGTAGAAGGATACACTGAATCTATGGCGAGTTATGTTCAACCTAAATTTAATATTAAGTTTACCGTTATTGAACCTGGTGGCATTCAATCAGAGTTCACGAATAATGTGATGTCACAACTTCAGTCTACGGGTGGTCTTAAAGACGACGAATACAAACCAATTCTTGATAAATATTTAGGTGGTTTGAAGGAAAATTATGGAACAGGATCTTCTCAGACATCTGAAGAGGTTGCAGAAGTTATCCTTAAAACATTAGAAATGAATGAGCCACCAATTCGTACACGTACTTCTGAATGGTCAGAAACATTTACTCAATTAAAAACAAAAGCCGATCCAGATGGTAAAGAACAACAACAACGTGTTGTTAAATTACTTGGGAAATAAAAAATAGAGAGCAAACATCAAAATGATGTCTGCTCTCTATTTTCTTTGTCTTAATTAAAATAAGTTATATTTCGCCATGCTATCTACTGCTTCTAGTACTGCATCTTCTTGTGAACCAATCGGACGCCAACCAAGAATAGATTTAGCTCGTTCATTACTTATATTTCTATTCATATTTAATAGTAATTTACCCTCTTTAGCTTCTTTGTTGAAATAAGCACCAATATTAATTGCAAAGTTAGGTAAAGTTTTAGTTGATACCTTTTCTGAAAGTTCAGGGCGTTTATTTTTCACTAATTTAGCTATTTCTGCTAAGGTAATTTGACCATCTGCAGAAGCAATAAATCGTTTACCATTAGCATCGTCTGATTTCATTGCTAGAACGTGTAAACGAGCAACGTCTCTGACATCAACTACATTTAAAGGTACATTTGGCACACGTTTCATTGATCCATTCATAATGTTTTTAATCATATCAAAGCTACCAGAGACATGGGAATCCATTGATTTCCCTAACACAGCAACTGGATTAATCGTCGCAAATTCAATTTGGTTGTCTTTATTATTAACAAAATCCCAAGCTGCTTTTTCAGCTAATAGTTTTGATTTTTCATAAGCAGAAAGACCTGGTTCATCTTGATTTGTCCAATTTTCTTCAGTTGTAATAGTTGATTTATCTTTGTTACTGAATCCTACTGCACCAAAGTTAGATGTCATAACTACTTTTTTAACATTTTCTTTTTCAGCTGCTCTTAAGATACGTTGAATACCTTCTATCGCTGGTCGAATGACTTCACTTTCATCTTCAGGAATTTCGAAAAATACTGGAGAAGCCACACTTAATACATATTTACATCCGCGCATTACTTCATTCCAATGTTCATCTTTAGAAAGATCTGCTTCAACAAATTCTAATTTATCAGTATTGATATGGTTATTTTGCAATGTTTTGATTACTTGTTGTTTTTTATCTAATTTACGTACAGTTGTACGTACTTCATAGCCGTCTTTTAATAATTCAGAAATGATACGCATACCTAAAAATCCAGTACCGCCTGTTACTAACACTTTATCATTCATAATTTAACCTCCTCAGGTTATCCAATTGAGATTTTATTATATCAGTTTTAACTATCAACTAACTAATTATATGGTTAATACCTGAATATCGATATTTTTAAATTTTTGTCATCATCTAAACTTATACTTCATTCTAAAAAATGGTATCTTTAAGAAATAAAGGTGATGGAACTAATGTTTAAAAGGAGGTTAAGTATGTATGTTCTTAGCTTGGAATGAAATTAAAAGAAATAAACTCAAATTCAGCTTAATTATCGGGATTCTAGTACTCATAAGTTATTTATTATTCTTACTATCTGGCTTAGCTAACGGTTTAATTAAGATGAATACAGAAGGCATTGAAAAGTGGCATGCAAATGCCATTATTTTGAACAAAGATGCTAATCAAACTGTTGAACAATCAGTATTTGATCGTTCTAAAATAAGTAATGAATTTAATGAAGCAACACCTTTAAAACAACAAGGTGTTATTGTTTCAAATGATAATAAAGAAGAAAATGCTTTACTCTTTGGTGTCACTTCAGATTCATTTTTAATACCCAAATTAGTTGATGGCCGTCAAGTTAATAAAGCAAATGAGGTAATCATAGATCAAACGCTTAAAGATAAAGGTTTTAAAATTGGTGATACATTGTCATTATCACAATCAGATGAAAAATTAAAAGTTGTTGGTGTCTCAGAAAGTGCGAAATATAATGCATCTCCTGTTATTTTTTCCAACAACAAAACTATAGAAGAGATTAATCCAGCTTTATCTAAAGATCAAACGAATGCTGTTGTAGTTAAAGATAAAAATTGGAAAAATCATAAGTTAGATAGTGACCTTGAAGGCGTTTCAATTGATCAATTCATTGAAAATCTACCGGGTTATAAAGCTCAGAATATGACACTTAATTTTATGATTTCTTTCTTATTTGTGATTTCAGCAACTGTGATCGGCGTCTTTTTATATGTTATGACGCTTCAAAAAACGCAGTTATTTGGCGTATTAAAAGCACAAGGGTTTACGAATGGATATTTGGCAAAGATGGTGCTTGCTCAAACATTTATATTATCAGTCATTGGTACTGCAATTGGACTCGTACTCACACTATTAACGAGTACTATTTTACCAGATGCTGTTCCTATACAATTTAATATGGGTACGTTATTAATTTTTGGCTTAGTACTTATCATTATTTCATTATTAGGAAGTCTATTTTCAGTATTATCTATTAGAAAAATCGACCCACTAAAAGCAATTGGATAGAAAGGAGTGTGTGCTATGTTAGAGTTCAAAGGCGTTACAAAGTCCTTCAAAGATGGTAATCATATTATTGAAGCAGTTAAACCGACTGATTTGAAATTTAACCAAGGTGAATTAATCGCAATTGTTGGGCCATCTGGTTCTGGTAAGAGTACGTTTTTAACTATGGCTGGCGCGTTACAAACACCAACATCTGGTGAGATATGGATTAACGATAACAATATTTCTAAATTAAACCAAAAAGCATTATCACGAATCAGAATTAAAGAAATTGGATTTATTTTACAATCGACTAATTTAGTACCTTTTTTAACGGTAAAGCAGCAATTTCAGTTATTAAAAAAATATAAAAGAGACACACTTAATAAAGAAGAATACCAAACATTGTTGGAACAATTGGGATTAGTTGAAATAGAAAATCAATTGCCGAGCGAAATATCAGGTGGACAAAAACAACGTGTTGCTATAGCTAAAGCGATATTTACAGACCCATCACTCATTTTAGCTGATGAGCCAACCGCTTTACTCGATACAGATAACGCTATGGCCGTCATGAAAATATTAGAAAACCAAACAAAACAACGAAACAAAACATGTATCATCGTTACACACGACGAACGTCTCACACAATTTTGCGATAAAGTTTATCATATGAAAGACGGCGTGTTAAAAGAGCAATGATTTAAATAAACCTGTTCCCAACAAATTGAAGTTGAGAACAGGTTTTATATATGGGATGATGATATGGATAAGGAGGGCTTACAATGCGTTACATCAGTTCTAAACATATCCCTACTGAAGAATTACAAAAATTATACAATGATGCCGGTTGGTTCAACTATACTTACGATTTAAATAAACTTAACCAAGCTTTTAGTCATTCACTATATGTGTTATCAGTGTGGGATGACACTGAACTTATAGGATTAATTCGACTAGTTGGTGACGGTATTTCAATCGTATTGATTCAAGATTTACTTGTTAAAACTAAATATCAAAATCAAGGTATTGGTTCTAGCCTGATAGATAAAGTATTAAAACGCTATAAAGATGTTATGCAAATAGTCTGTCTTACTGACAATCAAGAAAATACCAAATCATTTTATAAAAAACGGGGATTATCCCATGTTTCAAATTATAATGTTGTAGCTATGGCAGAAATCAAGCCTCATATTTAGGCAATTGAATAGTGATAGTGAATTCATTATTTAGATAATTGGCAGATATATTGCCCTGTTGTATTTCAACTAATCTTTTCACCATATATAAACCTAATCCTGTACTACCGTTATGTCTACTAAAATCAAGGGTGTGTGATCTTTTGAAAATATTAGTTTGTTCACCAATATTGAAAGACTCATCCGTGTCATTACTTATATCTATTTGAATCGTATTTTGTGCATCATAAACCTCGATTTTTACGTACGATTTACCATATTTAAGTATATTTGATATTAAATTAGTTGATATTCTTTCTAAACATACGTTATCTGCCTTTACGAAATAAGGATGACTTTCTTTAAATATTACATCGATAGATTGACTTTCAAATTGACTGAAATAAGTTAAAAATTGCTCTTTCAATAATTCATTAATATTGATTTCTTTTATATCTAAACTATAATCACCAGAATTTAATTTAGTCATTTCGTGAAATAAATTTATCATGGCAATAAGATTATTAGTTTTATTACTTATTATATTTAAATACTTCTTAATGTCTTCTTGTGAATCGGTATCTTGTAATAAATTAGTATACCCTTTGATGGCAGTTAATGGCGTTCTTAAATCATGAGAAATATTAGTAATTTCTTGATTTAACAGTAATTCATGTTGCTTATATGTAGTCACTTCATTTCTCATTGATGTCAAACTCTCATTAATTTCTTTTATGAGTTTTACAGAATCTTTATGATGCGTATTAGTTCGTACAGTTTGATTTGAAGTGATATGCTTTTTTAAATATTTTAACTGTTTTGTGAGCTGTGAAACATCATACTTTAACAATATATATTTATAAATGATGATGATAAGCGCTACAGCCAATATTATATTAATAATCATCTTCTTACATCCTTAATTTAATCTGTAAATTCTTTATTTTTATAAAATAAATAACCGATTGTTAAAAAAACTAATCCCAGTATTAAGCCGATTATCCAATAATGCATACCCAATTCAACAGACTCATTCACATAGTTTTTGAAATTAGTGTCTAATAGTTCTGTAGGAGAATTGTTATAAATAACATCGAATTTATCACTTGCAATAGTTAATAATTCTATAAACATTGAAGATTGATAGTAAAAAATACTTATAATAATAATAACAATCGCTAAGTTAACACGAAAACTATTTATTGCGTGCGCCAATGCAAGACCACCAAATACTACAGGTGCCATATTTATTAAAGACAACAAATAATTTGTTAGTGCTGTTTGATCATATTCAAAGAAAGCAATCCCTAATATTACAGTTACTATAGCACTAATGATCGTTAAAATAAGAAAAGTAATGATATAAACAACGAACTTTCCCCAATAAATTGATGAAACAGAAGTATCAAAAGAGATTGAAATCTTATTTAATGCTTTGTTCTGTTTACTATTTACTAACATATTCATAGAGGCACCAATAACCATAATAAGCAAACCAGCTGTAACGACGTTAACATAGAAAAATTTAGCATTTCCGTATGGGAAAGTAGGTTCAATTTTATCAAAATAAAATAAAATCACTGCTGCTAAAAGCATAAGTAAATTACAAACAATGATATAAATATAGATACCTTTGCTATGGAATACTCTATATAATTCACTTTTAATGTAATTAATCATTATCACTTCCCCCTTTGCTTAAGAAATAATCTTCTAAGTTTGTTGTTTCCATCTTAAACTCTTCAACTGCAACATCATTGTTAAGTAATAATTTATTAATATAACTACTTTCTACACGAGAGGGATCAATAGCAATTGTTTTATTATGTAGTACCTTATATTTAATATTATCGATATTCTGTTCTAATATTCGTACAGCATCATCAGGACTATCAACTTTTACTATAAGTTGTTGCTTACCTTTGTTAAGCAACTGTTCTTTACTAATATCTTCTATAATCTTTCCATCTTCTATAAATACAAATCTATAGGCAAGTTGTTGTAATTCATTCAGAATATGGCTAGAAATTAATATTGTAATCCCTTGTTCTTTGTTTAATTTTAAAATCAAATCACGAAATTCTTTAATACCTTCAGCGTCTAATCCATTAATGGGTTCATCTAACACTAACAAGTCAGGACCAGTTAACAACGCTAATGCTATACCTAGTCTTTGTTTCATACCCAATGAATATTGTCTTATCTTTTTAGTAACGTTCTTTAAACCTACTTGTGCCAATATATTTTCTATTTTTTCTTTATTCGTTACACCTCGTTGAATACTGAAATAATGTAAATTTTGATATGCATTAAAATTCGGAATAAAGTCAGGTGTTTCAATCATAAATCCTATTCGTTTTCTTCCTTGGCTATTAACTTTATTTCCATCTATGTTAAATAGCTTAATACACCCACCTGTAGGATGAATTTGATTTGCTAATAATTTGAATAAAGTCGATTTCCCTGCACCATTTTTACCAATAATCGCACAGATATCTCCCTCATAAAGTTTAAAATCAGTCGGGTATAATCCATAGTTATGTTTAAACTTTTTAGAAAGTTGATTTACTTCTATAACTGGATTCATGCACTCATCTCCTTCGCTATTTCTAAAATTAATATAACGAAATATGTCTTAAATTCCTTTAAGCAAAATATAAAGAAATCATAAAGATTTTATATGAGCATAAATCCTATTCCCCATACGGTTTGAATATATATATCATTTGTATATTGCGAAATTTTCTTTCTAATATTTGATATATGTACATTAATTGTATTATCGTCTCCTAAATATATCCCTTGTATAGCTTCGTATATTTGTTGTTTTGAAAATGCTTTTTCTGGATAACTCATTAACAATTTCAAAATTTCAAATTCAGAATTAGTAAGGTTGATTTCTATATTTTTATAAAATACTTGATATTTGGATGAATCGAGTGTTAAATCTTTCCATTTTAAATTTTCTTTTTTAGGAGTGTTTTCTAAATTCCTTAATTGTACAGAAACTCTTGCTGAGACTTCTTTAGCATCAAAAGGTTTAGTCATATAATCATCTGCGCCTAACTCTAACATTTTCACTTTTTCATCAACATCTGTTTTGGCTGATATTATAATAACTTTGCTATTTGTTTTTTCTTTAATAGAAGGCAATAAATCTTCGCCGCTCATTTCTGGAAGCATTAAATCTAAAATAACTAAATCATAGTCTTTATTTTGAATTGTTTGTAATGCCTCACTACCAGAATAGTTAATCGTTGTATGTATATCCATTTTTGTAAGAGTTAAAGATAAAATATGAGCTATATCAATATCGTCCTCAATTATTAATGCTGTATGTTTCATATCATTTCTCCTAACTATGTCATTTGATTAAAACATCATCATTGAAAATTTTTAGTAAGAACTACTTTTCAAAATCAACTATATAATAACATTAAAAAGTCTAGAGTTTCCCCTAGACCTTAATTTAATACTCGTTGATATTTTTCTTTTGCTTTTTGGAATAAATAATATTAATAACCAACCAAATTAATTGTACAATTAAAAATGGAAGTAACATAAATACACCTAAAATAGCTATGTTAATTAATTTTAATTGCACTGTTTGAACTGCTCCAGAGGCATCGATTTCTCTCATACATAAAAATGCTGATGCACCCGCAAAAAGAATAAGTTCAAATACTAATACTACCCACCATAGTATCCAGGACAATCTCATTAAATAGTCACTCCTTATAAAAGGTATACTGTATATAAACAATAATATTATAAATATTGTATTTTTACAAAAATCAATAATAATATAAGTGATATACTAAAAATGATTATTAATCCTATTCAATTTAAATTGTAGTTATAACAGGTTTTTGTTTTTATAAAATAGGTAATATTAAAATTAACGTTATATAGTAAATCAGGTGAATAAATGAAGAAAATATTAGCGATGAGTACAATTATTTTAGTTTTACTTGTTAGTTGTTTCTTAATTTATAATCATAATGTAAAACAACATTATGTCGATGTTCAGAAGAAACGAATTGAATTGTATCTTAATTATAATTTGAAGGGATTTAATTTTAAGCATATAACTATTACTAAAACATACTCAAATCCCATGGGAGCAAATATCATTAAAGGTTATATCAATTCTGATAAATCATTATATTTTACTGCATCAATATTCAGTGATACAGAATACCAATTTGACGGTGACATATCTTTAACTGAAAAATTAGATTCTTACTTTTTAAAAGAGGATAAATCTACAAATACTAACGATATTATTAAACAAAAGCATCTTGATAAAAAAGACTACGAAGCCAAACCACCAATGTTTTTTGCACTCTAATTCTTTAAATAGATTGATTGAAAACATTTGGAGAATCTCTATATTTAACTACACAGTTCATAATGATATTATAAGTTTAATGCTTATCGTTCGTTAAATATCCAAAAATCAATGGATTGTGAGGTTTTAATTATGTGGCGTAATTTAGAGATAATTGCTTGTACTATTGTATTTTTATTAGCATTATTTATGATTGTCTGGAACATATTTACTGGTTTTAGTATATCTGTTTCTCTACCAATGATTATCATAGCTTTAATTAGTATTTATTATTTGATTAGAGAATTAAAAGCTAAAAATGAAGAAAATTGATGTTAATATATTGGATTGTGAATTGTAGTTTTTTCTAACTACAATTCTTTTTTTATATACATAAAGAGTTTTTTGCTACAATCTACTTTTCACAATTCATTTTATAAATAAAATCAATAATTTTGTGATATTATTTTTATAATAAGTGACATAGTAAGGGGTGGTCATGTGAGAAGAGAGGAATTGAAACCTTTTCGGAATAAATCAGTGGTTGTTACTGGTAGGCTTGAATATATTGGATACAAAAATAAATTAGATCGTGATTTACCATATAAACGAAATGTACGAATTTTACTTAAAGATGTTCAAATTAATGGCATTTCAATAGATCATTTATGGCTTTTCGAGCGTCAAAAGTATTTTAAAATTGGTTTTTCACTTCTCTATAAAAGAGTAAAATTCAGAGCTATTGTTGTGCCCTATTTAAAACTTGGTGAACGGTTTTATATCGAAGATTATGGCATTCAAAGAAAAAGTTCACTCATGACAGAAGAAGAATATAATGAAAATAAACCATTCAAAAGATAATCAATCGATATACATAAATAATGCGCATGCTATCATAGTACATAACGTACAATCTGATACATGCGCATGTTGTTATTATTTCACATTCAACCCACGATATCGGTTTAATGTTCCTATAAGTTCTTGTTTACGAGGTAATGCTAAATTACCTGGATGACCTTGATGATGTGATATTGCTTCTAGACCTTTATGTTCAATAAGTTGATACACATCATCAACAATATCATTGATTATTTTGTTATTATCTAATTCATGTTGTTGGATATAATCGATCATCATCGCGAGTGTGTTAGTCTGACTATCATCTACTAATTGTTCTAAGCCATTAATATCAATCGTTTCTTTTCCATACATAACTGCATGTTGTCCTTTAGCTTTAAGTCGACTATCTTTTCCTTTTTTATTAAAACTATTTTTAAGAGGTATACGAGACGGAATTTCACCAAATGTCTTATGAGAAGTATCTTCACGTTCATATCCTGCTGTTTGAGCAATTTCCTTAGCTTCTTGAGTCACATCTTTCAATACATATTCATCCATCATTAATACTTGATCAGCAACTTCAAAGTAATCACCAGAACCTCCAACGATTAAAATTGTTGAAACATCATAATCATCATACAGAGGTTTCACTCGATTTGAAAATGGGGTAATCGGTTCTTTCTCAGATGCAATTAACTTCTGCATACGTCCATCGCGAATCATAAAATTCGTTGCCGATGTATCTTCATCAATTAATAATACTTTAGTACGTGCTTCTAATGCTTCCATTACATTGGTCGCTTGTGATGTACTACCACTTGCATTATCAGTTGAAAATTGACTAGTATCTTTCTTACCAGGTAAGTGATCAATAAATGGTCGAATATTCACTTTTTCTACACTTCTACCGTCTTCAGCACGTATTTTCATCGCACTATTATTTGTAATTACATACTCACGACCATCGCCATTGATATGATCATAAACACCTCGTTCGAGTGCTTGTAATAAGGTAGATTTACCATGATAGCCGCCACCAACGATTAAAGTAATACCTTTTGGAATTCCCATACCTACAACAGGCTTACCATATGGTACCTCCATTGTTATTTCACATGATTTTGGACTGGTAAATGCAATAGCTTGAGACATCGGCCAATCTGATACGCCATTTTTTCTAGGTAATATGGAATCATTAGCGACAAATGCGATTAAGTTTTGTTGATCTAGTTGTTGTCTAATATATGTTTGATTGAGTTTCAATTCAATTTGGTGTTTTAAAGCTTGTTGATCCATATGTTGGTATTTGAGCGCTTGATCAACGACTTGTGGTAACACTTGAGTCGTTGTTGATGCTGCAGCTTTCCCTAAAATTTTACGTCCTGTAGCAGGTAGACCTACCTCTAGACGTACCTCTATGACGTCATCATTAATAACTACAGATGTGCGTTGAAGCATCTCTTGACCACAACGATCGATAAAGATTTTATGTTGTCCTTTTGCTTTTGATAATATGCTTTTTAATTTTCGAGCTACATTTCTAGTTAAAAAGTCAGCAACTGCAATACGTTTATCTTTTGTATCTAAAAAGTAATCGGGTATGCCAACTACTTTTCTATCTATAATTAGTCTCATTTTTGAAGGCGGCGCAAAAGGGTCTACTTGGACATGGTCGATAGCTAATCGAAAGTCATCAAATTGATACATCCCTTTTGTACGTTTATAAGCACCATATTTTTGTCCATCTATTTGAATTAACATCTTTTTTAATTCTTGTGCTTGTTTCATTAATCATTCTCCTTAAGAACATGACATCTATCTGTAAACATTACCCGTTTAGCATTTTCAATTAAACGTTCAATCATCAATATAAAAAGCCATTTTTAGCTAATCTAAACTAAATGACCCTTAATCAAACTACATTAATACGTAAATTAAAAATCACTTTGCTATAAACTATAACAAAGTAATTTCTTTAATTAATTTTTAGTTATATGTAGGTTGATAACTTATACTATCTGAAAATTTAACTGTTTCCTTTTGATTGCGTATAAATTCAAACTCAATTGTTTTTACGTCACCAGATTCACCACTTAAATCACCAGAACCTTTTAATATTAATTTAGGTGCTTTATTTGTAGGAATATCATAAGTATCTCTTAATTTCTTAACATTATTGTTCCGATTTGTTAAATGATATTGTAATGAATAATTTGGTACTTCAGGATTAATCTCTATATTTCCATTTTTTAATTTTGATAAGTTTTTAAAATTCCCATATTGAGAAAAGAGTTTAAATTTTTTTATTTTTCTTTCTAAATTCTTATTATCTACTTTTTCGCTTAAATGAATTTTATTATTTTTAAGCTCTACAGGATATGTTTTTTCACTTTCATCATCTTCATAACTGTCAGGATTATTTTTATACCTATTTATAAAATAATAACCTTTTGTTTCTTTTTTATTTCTATTCACTTTCAATAGCATACCCTCTGATATTAAATCTTCATTTTTTCCTTGTGTTGCCATAGATGATTGTAGAATCCATTCACCTTTATCATCTTTATCAAATTCTTCATCTCGATATCCTTCTTTGTCATATAGGTCTTCTAAATTTTTGATTGGATACATGTTCAACGTTTTCGCAAAGCTATCTTTGATTTCATTTTCTTTTTTGAGTTTCCATGAATAATAAATCCCAACTATAATGAGGACAATTGCTAAAGGTATAATGATGACTAACAACCATTTTTTTGATATATTCATTTCTTCACATCTTTCTATAATGATAGTTTTTATCTATTAACAGTTACTATTAATTCGTCACTATAATCAAACTTATAATTTTAGCCCTTCGTCCTTAATGTCATTAATTAAAACAGCTAAATAAAAGAAAGATCTCCCTACTAATATATGTATACACATTAAAAAGATACACCCTACCCAAATGACTCTACCTTCTTCAGAATCTGCCGGAGCTATTATTGATACATAAATTAATCCAATTAAACTAGCTATAACTATTAAAATACCTATCAATTTTAAGAATGTATTTTGTTGATTTCCAAATATCTCAAATTCAGAATAACAAAATAAAAACAAACCTAGTAAAGAAATAAAGATAATAGCACCCAATAATAGCCAGTACTCAAACACACTATCCTTACTACCAGAATAAAAAAATACATATGCAGAACTCATCAAATAAGGAACATTATATCCTGCTAATATATTGATGATAAAATAAATAATTATTCTAGATTTATAGTTATATCTATTAAAATTCGCGAAAATTTTTCCTTTTTCTTGTAAATATAAAATTAACCACAATATTAATGAAATCATTAAGTAAACCTTCATATAAGTAGGAATATGTCCAGCAATTCCTACAACTTTATACATAAACAAATAAAACCCAAAGATAATAAAGTTAACTAATGCAAAACCAATTAAATATGAATTTTTTATGTTATTAATACTTAGAACTTGTAAGTTATCTTTACACATTATTATCTTTCTCCTAATTTAATATAGATTTTTCCATTTTTCCCTACTAGTAATCTGAGTTCAATCTACTATCTCAATAATGCGTATTAGAACAGTTATCTAATGACTATAAAAGCACTCTTTCATTCAATTGATAAATCTAAATCATTACTACTATGTACTTATTAAATCTAATAACTCGAACCTAATATAGTTAAAATTCAAATCAATATTACAATAGAAACAAAAATCCATACTGTTACAACCATAGGTATTAACGATTTAAAAAAGAAAATACCAAATTGTTTCTTTCTATATAAATCTAATATAAGCCAAATTAAAATGATAATAATTCCTATAGGTATAAAAATGGAAACCGTTGATAAACTATCTTCTTTTAAATCTGGAGTAATATAAATTTTAGTAAATACCAAAAGTAAAATAGCTACTGCACCATAATATTTTGACTTAGTTCGTGAAGTTTGTATGTCTAGCTTTTGATATTCTAAGTCTTCCTCTTCTTCTTGTAATTTTTTCCCTACCAAATATTTCACTAATTTAGGTTTAATCCAAAAATTTTTCACAGCATAATACATATAAATATATGATCCAATGAGCGTAAATGCTATGTAATTGCTCAAATCATTACCAGACAATTTCCTTCCGATAATATAAACTATTATTAACATTACAATTATAATAATATCTAGAATCACTGATAAAATCGAAATTCCTTCAGACTTCAATAAAGCATCGAATAGAACTAGATAAAATATAATAAACAATCCAATTAATACAAAATATACCAAGTTCCCAGCTCCTTAATCTTTTTCGAATATACTTCTTTGATTAGGTAAATATACTACATGTATGTTATGAATCGATTTGATAGATAATTGTTGAACACTTTTTTCTCTACTATTCTTCTCATTTTTCCTCTCCTTCAGTTTACTTTGATATCTTTATAATCAGCTTTATGTTCTTTAACATATGTTTCTGCGTCGAAGTTCTTCTTATAATAAATTTTGTCATCTTTAAACACATAAGGGATAAAAAACAGGTTACCACTATTTTTGAATGCTTTATAACCTATTATAATAAGTTTTCCATCATCATATACATAGGAATTCACTTTATCTTTATCAAATTCTGGTATAAATTCATCCTCCTTTTTAACCATTTCTTTATGTGTTTCTTGCTGAATTTCCATAATTTTATTTATTTTACTTTGATATTTGTTTTCCTCTTGATTATCACTACAACCACTATTCAATATACTTATCAATATAACTAAAACACCTAAAATAATTTTTTTCATTATCTTCTCCTTAAAAATCATATTTTTAAATTAATTGTACTAGGCAAATTGAAATTATATTTACAAAAAACAATAGAAAACTCGCTATTATATGTACTGAAATGAAAAACTTTAGATATTTATGTTTAATATATTTTAATGAAAAAGATAATATAAAACTGCCCAAGACAACAATTGCTGATGCAATAGGCGTCCAATATGGAAATAATCCCCAAACAAAAACAATCAACATACTACATACAGTTATCAGTATTACGAAACTGCTCATTATTGTTGATAGAATAGCAATAAGCATTAATATCTTCCGCTTAGTGATTCTTTTCATTTTGTTCACCTTCCGATTGTATTTTTCTTAAGGCATCATTAACAGAATTGGTATTTCTTTCTTTTAATATCTCCTTTACAGATTTTAAATTTCTATTTACTTTCTTCTTTTTTAGATTACCGTTTAAAATATAATCTTCTCCATTAAATTTTGGATTATAGTTACCACATTCAGCATCATAGCTTAATTCTTTATTTTTATCTCCATTAATACGGACGATAATATTGTAACTTCCTAGCGGTGAATCACTATTGCTCTTATATACTGTTGTGCTATTAATATTTTTAAAATTATATTTTAAAAACAATTCAATCCGTTTTTCTTCTTTTTGAATATATTGATGCTGAAAATATAAATGAGTACATAATGCACCTATAAAAATGATAATTTCAACGAGAATCAAAATAGCAAATATTCTCAGTATTAATGCGAACCTTTTCATATTTATCCCCCTGAAGTAATACCTCATAATTAGATATTCCCAAAATTTTTAAACCATTCTATCAATCAACTAAAGTCATTAATCTCATTAAATGATTCCCTTAATGAACGATCCTTTTATTCTATAAACTTTATCAAGCAATGACTCAATTTCATTAACCAAAATTGAATTTAATACTATTAGATACACTGTTTTTAAATTTAAAATAAAAATAATTATAATTTAAAATATAACTGATTATTTTAGTTTTATTCATTCAGGCTATCAATATATTTTAACGTAAATATTTTTAAAATAAAGTATTACTTTAGTAACAATTAAATGCTATACTAATTACCATAAATATTCGTTATTTTATTATTCATTTAATATTAATAAGTGAATATTTTCATTACATACTATTATTTTATAATATTGGGAGGTTTAATTATGAAAAAATTACTAGCGTTACTATTTGCGTCAGTATTAGTATTAGCCGCATGTGGTGGTAAGGATGATTCTTCTAAAGATTCATCAAGTAACGATTCTTCTAACAAATCATCAGAAAGTAAAAAGGATTCAAGTGATACAGATTCTGTAAAAGTTGATTCTTCTTCAGATGATAAAAAGAAATCTGATTCTTCTTTCAAAGATGATAAATTATCAAGTAAAAACTTTGATGTTGAAATTTTAGACACTCAAATTGTCGATGCAAGCAAATATGCAGACGATGATAAACCAAATATTGCTATTGTTTATGGTGTTAAAAAGAAAACTGACAAAGAAGATGTAACAGCATCATCAGCATTTGATATGAGTTTTGAAGCATATCAAGATTCTAAAGATGTTAAGAGAGAATTAAAAACTGGGGACGCTTACGATAGCGAATTAGATAGAAAATACGGTGAAAACGGTACTGATGAAATTAATAAAGGCGGTAAAGTTAAAGCTGTTAAGTTCTATAAATTAAAAGATACAAAAACACCTGTGACATTACAAGTTAAAGATCCAGATGACTACAGCAATGATAACCTTGCTAAAAAAGAAATCAAGTTAAAATAATACCAGTAAAGTGACTGAATAAATTGCTCGCAATTATTTGGTCACTTTTGCTAAATATAGCTATTTTTAATTGGGATAACGTACATTTTGGGAGGATATACAATGTCGAAAAAATTAAAAATCATTTTACCCATAGTAATTGGACTATTACTAGTACTAGGAATTGCTTGGGGTGTTTATGCTTTTATTACGAATACACCAAAAAATTCATATTTATTAAGCGAAAAGAAAACCGCTAAGAACTTAGATTCATATATTAATGATCGTTTCAAAAATGAAATGAAATTCCAAGAAAAATATAATGATAATTCTTTCTTATCTAAATTTGAAGTTACTGCAGATGCACCTAAAGATTACATAGAAGACTTAGGTTTGCCCAAATCCGTAGTCGATGGTTCAAAAATTAAAGGTACTGTCGGACACGATCCAGAAAGTAAAAAGAGTATCGTCAATATAGCACCTACTCTAGTTGATGAAGAAATTGGTAAGTTTCAAGCTAGTGCAGATGATAAAAATCAATATTATGAATCACCTTTCTTCAAAGGTGTTTATAGTGTTAAAAATAATGAAATCATTGATACTTTAGCTGAAATACAAGGAACAGACGCTTCTAAACTGAAAGAACAAGGTTATTCAAATGTAAACTTCAATTTGAATAATCAACTTGGTGTTCTACATACTCGTCAAGACGATATCGATAAAGTAACAAAACGGTATACTGATTTAATCACTGATAAATTAGATGATGATGATTTCAAAAAAGGTGATAAAGAAAAAGTGAAAATTGATGGGGAAACTAAGAAAATCAAACCAGTTACTTTATCAATTAGTAGAGAAAAAGCTAAGAAGATAACAGTAGCAGTTTTGAAAAAAGCAAAAGATGATAAAGAGTTATTGAGACTTTCAAATATGAATGAAAAAGAATACAACAAATCAATTAAAGATGCTTTGAAAGATGCTAAAGACGCACAAGATAAAGATTTCCCTAAAATTAAATCAACTATCTATCAGGAAAAACATCAAATTCTCAAACGTGATATCACAATTACTGATTCCGATGATAAAAAGATGAACATCAAAGGTACAAATAAAATTGATGATAACCTAAAAGTGAATTATAAAGTAACAGGAAATGATAATTCATTTGAAATTAAAGGCTCTTCTAAAAAGAAAGATGATAAGTACAAAGATCAATATACATTAACTAGTAGCATCGATTATGACCGCTATTCACTCGATATCGATAACAAAGAGACTCAAAATGACTCAAAACGTAAAGATGCTGGTACATTAACGATTGATGATGGTACAGATAATTATGATATCGACTATGAAAACAACTTAGACACAGACGCGAAGAACAACCAACAAAAACAAAAGTTAAATGTTGAATTCAAGCTAGATGGCGAACCAATTAATATTATTATTAATGCCAATACTAAACTTAAAGAAAAAATTAAGTTCAATACTGACGGTGCAAAAGACTTCAACGCATTATCTAAAAAAGACAAAGAAAAATTAAGTAAAGAAATGGAGAAAAAAGGTAAGGATACATTTAAAAAAGTAGAAAAAAAATTGGATGACTAATTTCAATTATTTTTGTGTATTTAATGTATTTTTAAATATGTTGGCTAATCGCCCCCTATCCATGTAAATATTCAAGGACAAATCAGCAAGCATAAGGGGTGGGACAGCTGTCCTACCCTCTTTATATTATTATTAGGAGTGGTTATTTGAATTCATTAAAGTTGTTTCATATTTACCACTCTTTTTTATTAAAAAAGTGGTACTTATTTGTGTATTTACTATTAATCATAATTGCACTTATTGTCACTTTAACTACTATTCAACATATCAATAAAAATGAATCTAAGTTTACTATTGGCATTGTAGATAAAGATCAATCCAAAGAAACACAACTTATTTTAGGATCTGTTGGTAAAGGTAGCAATTTAGGAAAGAATGTATCATTGAAAAAATATAATGAAAATGAAGCACATCAATTATTAAAACAACAAAAATTACAAGGTTATTTTGTCTTTGATAAGGGTATGACAAAAGCTTTTTATAAAAATGGTAGGCTTCCTATTTCAGTTTATACATATGACAAACAATCCACTAAAAGTGTAGTGATAAATCAACTCACCCATTCAGTATATGACCGTCTAATGCTATCTATGGGAGGAATACTAAGTTTTTCACATCTTGCTGACAAACCATCAGACCAAGATACATTAATGACTATGACAGACATGTTGTTTACCGGACTTAATCGTACTGGTTCCTTTGATTATGAATCTATCCATATTTATGACACTGGAAGTTATTATGTTGTTACTGGCTATCTACTTTCCATATTTGTTCTTTGTTTATCACTTTTCACCGTTTTGAAAATGAATCAAGAATCAGCACTTAAAGAACGTTTACAAATGTTTCATTTTTCTTTTGAAAAGTTAACACTTGTACGTGGATTCATCTCTTGGTTTTATACCTTGTTGTGGTCAGCAATAGGTTTTGTTTGGATTCAATCTGCTTTGCATAGTGCTTTCAGAACATATAATTGGCCTACGGTAGCCATCCAATTAGTATATTTGGTCACGATTTTGGTCTTATGTCTCATCATTATTGATTTAGTATCAAAATCTTGGTTGAATTTACTCCTAAAAGTTAGTCTAAGCATACTCATTATTGGATTTTCAGGGATTACTATTCCTACTATTTTCTTCCAACATATATTGAATGATGTTTTAATTAGCCAACCGTTTAGTTTAGTAACGAATCAAATGCTAGAAATTACTTTAAACAACTATATTTTAGATTCACATCCAGCGTTCTATTTTAGTTTAATTGTATTAATTTTAGCATTGCTAATCATACTTGCTTGGAGGTATCGTCGATGAAACCGTATATCCAACTCGTTATTAAAAAGCAATGGTTCGCTTATTTTATATTTATTTTGACGATTATGCTGGCATTAGGTGCATTATGGATCGCTCACAAATCTGCAAGTCAAACGTTTAAAATTCCAATTGCAGTCCAAGATATGAGTCACAGTAAAGCATCTAAACAACTGATTCATCAAATGGATTCAAGTCCATACGTAGAAATTCAATATTTATCTAAAGACGATTTTTATATTGATGACTTGGTTAAGAAAAAAGAAGTTATGGTAAGTCTGCAAATCCCCAAAGATTTCAATAGTAAACTAAAAAACAATAATTTAAAATCCTCAATCCCTTTGTATGGACGAGATGATTTTATTGGTAGTATAGCTGTCGAAATTGTGAGTCGTTCTTTATATGAACAACAGATACCATATATCATTCAAGAACACTTAGACGATATGAATCAAACAAAATCTCACTCAGATATCCAAAATCAATATTATAAAGATACACCTAAATCACAATTAACAACGCATTCTATAACTCAAAACGCAAATCAATCTATCTCCATTGGTGTTGTATTTGCATGTGTCATCATGGTTAGTGCCATTCAAATTTTATTACATCAGCGTCTCAAACAAAACGCACCATTACAGCGACTTTTCCTAACTAATCATAGTCAACTTAAACTTTATAGTACGTATGTCGTTACACATGTTTTTATTTTAATAATTATACTCATTGGCATTAGCTTAGTTATTCATCAACCATTAAGCATATTCTTTTATTTAAAATCATTAATCATATTAGTTATTTACGAATTAGGCATTGCTTTATTACTATTTAAAATTAATGTACTGAGTCATCGTATATTTATGGCTATTGTCTATGCCATTGTTATGAGTGTCATTTATCTATGGATTCAATTGTAAAGGAGTGTGAACTAGATGATAAACATTAATGACGTAAGTAAAAGTTATAGAAATAAACATATTTTCGATAAACTCAATATGCAAATTCAAGATAATCAAATTACTATTTTATTAGGAGAAAATGGTGCTGGGAAATCAACTTTATTACGTTTAATTGCTGGTATTGAAAAGGTAGATTCTGGTTCCATACAATATTTTAACCAAACACTAACTAAACGTCATATTAAAGATATGGTCGGTTATGTTCCACAAGATATCGCACTTTTTGAACATATGACAGTTAATGAAAATATTAACTTTTTCAAGTCACTGTGTAATAATCCTGTATCAGAAGAGACAATACAAGATTATTTATCACAGTTAAATTTTAAAGAAACTAAAGTTAAAGTTTCCAATTTATCAGGTGGTAATAAACGTAAAATTAATATTTTAATTGGATTGCTCAGTAATCCTCATATTTTAATACTTGATGAACCAACCGTTGGAATTGATCTTGAGTCAAGATATGATATACACCGCCTATTAGAGCAATTAAAATCACATTGTTTAATTATCATGACTACACATCATTTAGACGAAGTAGAAGTTTTAGCAGATGAAATTAAACTTATTGGACAAAACCCGTTTTATCAAGAAATGCTTGAAGATAAACATTGGCACTATGAAAAATATAATAATGCATTAACTTAAAACATAGTTAAAGGAGAACTTATTATGAAAAAATTAATTAGTGTATTTATTTTAGCCTTAGTATTATGTTTAGCAGGTTGTAGCAATAGTAATAATGATAAAGATTCACATAAAAATGAGGAGAAAAAATCAGAATCTAAAGCTAAAAGTAAAAGTGAACGTTTTAAAGAATACGATGACAATAGTGAAGCGTATGAAGAAGCTACGAAAAAATATAGTAAACAAAAACCAATCTCTATGCTTAATAAACTAGATCCAATTATGACAGATAAAACTTTCACTAATAAAAAAGGAATGCAAGGTTGGAAAGATTATAAGAAATTAATGGATAAAGTAAAGCTTGCTGATTATAAATATACTAAAGAATCTAAGGGTTCTTCATTAAGTGATGTTGATGCATTTTTCAAAGATAAAAAAGATGTAAAACGTCAAAAAATGGATGCTGGCGAAAATGGTATTAAGCAAGTTAATTATTGGTATGTCACTGGATCTGGCAAAAAAGTTGGCAACACAAATTACCCGGAATATTATACTGAAATCATGACTAAATATAAAGAAGGTAAACTTGTTTATGCTTCTGTTGAACCAGGTCTATACCATGTAAGTTTCAGCGATGCTGTAGAAAATAAAGATTTCACTAAAGTTAAAAATCTAAAGCAATTATTAAAACTTAACCAATCAAAACCTATACCATATAGTGTAGCTGAAATGAAATATGAAGCACTTCCAGTTACTAATGTGTCAGTATTAGTTAAAGGTGAAAAGGACAAAGACGAAAAATCCGCTTCTAACTATTTAGCTTATTTTAATTTCTCACCTGTTAAATATGATAAAGATAAAAATCATGAAGTAGTGAGTGTTAATGGCGCTCCGTTTGAAAGTGCACAAGCAGACTTTGGTAACTATGCTTATGTTGCTATGAAAGAGGCACTCAAAGAAGCATTATAAAAATAAAAATATCCTCAACTTGTTTTAACATAATCCCTTGTAACTAGTATGATTCACTAGTTTTGAGAGACTTGTTTTCGAGTTGAGGATTTTCTTTAATCATTAGAAATGTTTTCAAATTATGCTAACTTCGTTAAATCAATCACTTCATCGCATTGGGAAGCGATATTCATATCATGTGTTGCCATTATCAATATATTATTTTTATCTACCAAATTGAATAATAATTGTATAATCAATTTTCCAGTTTCAGGGTCTAAAGCACCTGTTGGTTCATCAGCTAATATAATCGCTGGCTCCTTCAACATCAATCTTATTAAAGCTACGCGTTGTTGTTCGCCACCACTCAAAGTATGAACCTTTCTCTTTTTATTTTCAGTCAGTCCAAATTGACTTAAATACTTCGACTTTAATGCTTCTTTTTCTTTTTTGGACAACTTTTTATAAGCGAGTCCTATGTCTAAATTTTCATCAATAGATAAGTTCTCTACTAAACCATAATTTTGAAATAAATAACCCAGTTGTTCTCTGTAAAATTTAGCATTAAACTTTTGTATTTGGCCATTAAATAATATTTGTTCTTTACCAACTTTTTCAATGCCAGCAATGATGTTTAACAATGTTGATTTACCACATCCGCTTGTTCCGATTAAAGCGTATGATTTTCCATATTCGAATGTTAGATTAACATCATCAAATATACGATAGTTATCTTTGTGAATTGATAGATGATTCAATTGTATTGTCATTGAGATTTAACCTCTTTTGGAACATTCGCTTCTTTAACATATGTGATTTTTCTTACGTATTGTCCTTTATGCATGACTTTCACATATTCTTTATCAGGGGCATATCCATTAAATGTAAGTTTATAATCCAATTTTTTACCATCTTTGTTGAACACGGAAATATTTTCATAATACTGCGTATCTTTAGGTACTTTAGCATAGTCGTCTTCCATTTTGAGTAATGGATTAACACGGTCAATAATTGGATGATGTACAAAAGTGAATACAAGGAATTAAGCGAAGTTTGTTGAGTTGGATTAAAGACATATATATCTTTATTTATCTTCTTATTTTGATAATTAGTAATCACTTTATATATTGCAATATGTTCTTTTTTAGCAAATTTTGTGATTGTATCAAAAATCTCTTTTTTATTATATTGATGATCCCAGTCAGTGACTTCAACTATATATTTACTACTAGGTAACAATTGTTCATTTTCTTTATATGTATATAAGAATAAAAGTGTTGATATTAATAGTAATACCGTGATGTCTAATATTATCTTAAACCATTTCATGTTGTACCTCTTATGCTGTATCGATGTCTATTTTCATTAATGATTTGCCTTCTTTTGATTATACTGAATATTCCGATAATAATAAACGATTTTTTTACGAAAAAAATGGCCTACCTTTAAGTAAGCCACTTTTTTATATTCTTATATTTCTCTCCATTAAAAAACGCTATCCTTAAATGACCTACCAATGATTGACCATTTCATATACATATTTGTTCTCTTTACATAGAAAGTCATAATAAATACATCATTTGAATACATTTTCAAATTCTTTAATAGATGATTGTCTTAATGGTTCGAAATCGAATTCTTTAATATCATATTGATTATATCTATGTTTGTATAATCCGTTATAAATACCTTTAGCATTATTATCAACAATAATAGCTTGATTTTCTTCTAAGTATTGTATCGTTTCTGGAAGATCTACAGTAATTACATCTGTTTTTAATGCTAATGCCTCATAAACGACTAACCCTAATCCTTCATAATTTGAGGATAAAACGAATGCATCACAATGTGATAATAGTGGGTATGGATTATTCATACCACCTAAAATAACAATGCATTCTCTGGCAGATGAGTTTCGTACTCTATTAATCGTTTTACTTTTTAATGGCCCGTGTGGACAAACTAAAACTAAAAATATATTTTGATTCACTTCATATAAATCTTCAAAGGCTTCGATTAACTTATCGTGTCCTTTTTGGTAGTCGTATCTTCCTATATTTATATACACTTTAACATCTTTATTATAAATAGCATTTAACAGTTTCACTTTAGATATTCTAAAATGATTGTAAAAATCAAATATCGGCTTTTTAGATAATTGATTTTCATTTTCTAATACATATTGATTAATATAATCATTTATTTTATCAAATTGTCCTTCAAACAAATCATTAAATTTAGTTGATAAATCTTTTTCTCTCTTTAACGTTTGATAACTATCTAAAATTAACTTTTTAGCATGAGAAGACAATTTGTGGTTCTGTTTATTCACTTCAATATCTTCCTCAGCTTCATCTTCTTCAATAGTACTTATTCTATATTGTTCTAATTTTTCATTTAAATCAGGAAAATCAAAGTGAAGTTCATCTTCTTTGTCTTTAAGCTTAGGTAGTATTTCTTTTTCAAATTCTTCAAAAGCTAGCTTATAAGCTAAATCTTCATTATCATTAAATATATTTTTCAAGTTATTAACTGATTGGTTAATCATTTCTATTTCTTTATTAACCACATGAGTTAAATAATCACTTACTTTATAATCCATACTTAATTCGACAATTTTATCTAATACCAATTGGAAGTTTATATTTTTTCTTATTTTTTACTTCATCTAACAATGTTTGGATATCCTCTTTAAATTGTTCTAGGTACATTTGATTCTTAGATTTATAGGCATTATCATTAAATGAATAATCTACTTTAACACCTTCTAACGAATTAAATAAGCCCTCATTTCCTAGATTACGTGTTCTGTTTTCACCTAAGAAATTATTTACTGTCGTAATTTTGTAGCTAATTCCTTTGATGTTTTTCACTAGATTTTCTTTTAAGTTATTATGCACTAAAACAATTTTATCCACATCTTTGTATGCACCAAATACAATTTTTCGACTGAAATTACTTTTAGCTTTATATTCTTCAAACATATCTGTATGTACCCAAATAGCTGTTTTAGCATCAATATGTCTCATCATTTCTGCCTCTTTACGTTCAAAGCCAGTATAATGAATCATCCAGTCAATTTTCACATCACCAAACAATCTCGTGAACTCTTCTTTATATATTCTTTTTAATTGTTTTTGACGGGCTTTGGCAGAGTATGTTTCATCCCATAAATATTTTTTAACTAATAAACGATCTTGTAAGTTTCCATTTAATTCACCAGTAGTTGGATAAAAAAGAACATTTTCTGGAAGATTTAATAATCTATAATAATGTTCAGGCTTTACTTTAGACTTCTCAAAGAAACATATGTAATTTCGTTTAGTTGTATCAATATTTTCTAAAGTGTTAATTAGAGCAGTAGTTACGCCATTATTCCAAAATCCACCACTTAAAATGGCAACAGTTTCTTTTCCATTATGGATATCGTATTCCAAAATTGAATCATCAGTATAACCATTTAATATATTTTTAGTTATTTTGAAAGAACCTGTGTGATGATCATATTTAGTAAATCTTTGTTTCATATTAGCATAATTAATCTCACTATCTACTTTATTAATAGCTCTTTCTAAATCTTCTAGAGTCTCAGTATTTACAAATGGATACTCAGTTAAATCTTCATACATTCCTCTTGTATTCGCATATTCCTCTAAATCATATGTATACAAAATTACCGGTTTATTTAAATTTAAATAATCATACATTACTGAAGAATAGTCTGTTATCAATGCATCAGTTGCTGTCAAAAATTCATATGTCTCATAATTGTCTGGGAAGAAACGTATATTCCTATAAGTATTCTTTATGCTATTTTTCTCAAAGTCGTGTAACTTAACGTATAATATAGTATTTTCATCTAAGAATTTATCTAAATAATTAAGCATTTTTTCTACTTCGGAAGATTTTCTAACTTTACCTACCGTTCCTCGCCATGTCGGCATATAGCTAATTACTTTTTTATTTACAAGTTCTAAATCTTCCCTAACCTTTTCTCTCAATGCTTTATCAAAAAACACACTATTTCTAGGTGATGGACCTACAACAACTTTACCTGGGTAAACATTTTTTAAATTATGTGATTCAACAAGAACATCTTTTGTATGTTCGTTACTAACAATAATTTTATCTGCCATATAAAAGTTTCTTTGTACATTAGCAACGTCTACCACTATTTCCATATCTTTTCCCATATTCTTCAATGGGGTTCCATGCCAAATTATGTAATATTTTTGATCTTTTCTCTTATTAAAAAATGGATAAAATGTTGTATCATTGATTAAATACTCTGCAACAGCTAATAATTCATAATATTCTTCAGACAAATGTTTAACAATTTGAATATTACTAAAACCTTTTTCTTCAAGGAATTTTTTATGTTTTTCTGGTTGTTTTGATACTACAAAAACTTTACATTTTTCAACTTGTCTTTGAATTTCCTTAATGAGATAAAAAATATGACCACCAACAGAGTCCCCGTGTGTTGACTCTAATACAAAATAATTTTTTTGTATTTTTTTCTTTCTTCTACTTTCTATATAAACAAATTCACCTTTATTTTTTTATAATTATCAACCTTAGTTTTAATATCTATCTTTTTCAATTTTGTTCTCCTAAATTTTATACATTCAATTCTCTAATATATTTTTTTAAATCGTCTTTCATGTCTTTATCTTTTAATGCATATTCGATCGTTGTTTTAACGAATCCTAATTTTTCACCAACGTCGTAACGATCTCCTTCGAAATCATATGCGTACACTTGGCTTTCTGTGTTCATACGTTCGATTGCGTCAGTTAATTGAATTTCATTTCCTGCGCCTTCTTCTTGTGTTTCAAGGTAGTCGAAGATTTCTGGTGTTAACACATAGCGACCCATTATAGCTAAGTTTGATGGTGCTGTACCTTGTTTAGGTTTTTCTACGAATTTTTTAACTTCATAACGTAATCCTGATTGTTCTAATGGATCAATGATACCGTAACGATGTGTATCTTCTGGTGCAACTTCTTGCACACCAATGACAGATTTACCAGTTTCATCATAGACATCCATTAATTGTTTAATCGCAGGCGTTTCTGATTCAACAATATCGTCGCCTAATAACACTGCAAATGGTTCATCGCCAATAAATTGACGTGCTGTGTGAATGGCATGACCTAAACCTTTTTGTTCTTTTTGTCTAACGTAAAAGATATTAGCTAAATCGGTTGAATATTGAACGCGTTCTAATAAATCATTTTTACCTTTTTCTTCTAACACCATTTCTAGTTCTTTTTGGTTATCAAAGTGGTCTTCAATCGCACGTTTATGTTTACCTGTAACGATAATAATGTCTTCGATACCTGCTCTAGATGCTTCTTCAACAATGTATTGAATAGTTGGTTTATCTAGAATTGGAAGCATTTCTTTCGGCATTGCTTTTGTTGCTGGTAAAAATCTAGTACCCAAACCAGCTGCTGGAATAATTGCTTTTTTGACCCTCATTTAATTAACTCCCCTTCAA
>NZ_JHVS01000013.1:0-39172 GCF_000620265.1 Staphylococcus sp. URHA0057
AGCATGAAGCCCCCCTCAAGATGAGATTTCCCAACTTCGGTTATAAGATCCCTCAAAGATGATGAGGTTAATAGGTTCGAGGTGGAAGCGTGGTGACACGTGGAGCTGACGAATACTAATCGATCGAAGACTTAATCAATTTTATGTTTTGCGACGCAAAATCACTTTACTTACTATCTAGTTTTGAATGTATAATACATTCCATTTGTCTGGTGACAATGGCAAGGAGGTCACACCTGTTCCCATGCCGAACACAGAAGTTAAGCTCCTTAGCGCCGATGGTAGTCGGACTAACGTTCCGCTAGAGTAGGACGTTGCCAGGCAAATGATAGGATGCGATGAGCCGCATTGAGACCGTAAGGTCTCTTTTTTTTATACATAAAAAGTGAAGTGCTTTAAATCATCAATGAAGAGCGGGGCCCTAACATAGAGGATTTTGGTAGAAAATTCAACAAGCAATGCAAGTTGGGGTAAAGAACGCTACGAGCTTAGTCGAGCTAAGTGAGTAAGAGAGAGACGAAAAAGAAGAAGAATGCGAGCGTTTATCTCGAGTTGAGAAAGCTCCTTAGCGCCGATGGTAGCAGACTAACGTTCTAAAGCAAAACAGCGATTTATAATCGCATTGTTTTACTTACTTAATAGCTTTAGCTATTAAGTACAACTATATATGCCAGGCAAATGATAGGATGCGATGAGCCGCATTGAGACCATAAGGTCTCTTTTTTTATGCCTAAAAAGAAAAGTACTTTAAATCATCAACTAGTGAATCATAAACTTAATAGAGTATAATGCCAATGGAAGTCGAGCAATAAAACGTTGCTTAACTTCCTTTTTTATTATGAAATGATTTACATTTAACATAAAATTCAATAATATCGTACTAAAGGAGTGCTATAGAGATGATTATACGAGCTTTAGAAAAAACAGATTTACAGTATTTACATAACTTGAATAACGAGTATTCAATTATGTCTTATTGGTTTGAGGAACCCTATCAATCATTAAGTGAACTAGAATCACTTTACCAAAAGCATATTTTAGATGAATCTGAAAGACGTTTTGTAATTGAAGAAAACCAACAATCTATCGGTGTTGTTGAGTTATTGGAAATTAATTTTATACATAGAACATGCGAGGTGTTAATTATAGTAGATCCTCAATTTGCGAATAGAGGGTACGCTAAAAAAGCGTTTAAGATGGCAATAGATTATGCATTTTTAGTACTTAATATGCACAAGGTATATCTCTATGTAGATGTTAAAAATGAAAAAGCAGTGCACATATATAAAAGTAACAACTTTGAAATTGAAGGTGAATTAAAAGAGCACTTTTATACAAGGGGCGAATATAGAGATTGTTATGTCATGGGATTGTTAAAAAGAAATTGGGTCAACCAACAAGATGATGATTTATCTCATATAAGATAATCGAATAAATTAATTATAGTGAAAAGAGTGATGATTTGAATCAACCTATTTCCAATCAATTAAAAAATTTAATATCACACCAAAGTATTTCAATGCATGTTCCTGGACATAAAAATATGACAATTGGTCTATTAAAAAACTTAGATTTTAAAATGGATATGACTGAAATAAGTGGATTAGATGATTTACATCATCCAGAAGAAATTATTTTAGATAGCATGGCGGAATTCAATAAACATCAAGATTATAATGCTTATCTATTAGTTAATGGTACAACGTCAGGTATTTTGTCTGTAATACAAGCATTAGCGTATCAAAATGGTGAATATTTAATACCTAGAAACGTACATAAATCTGTTTTTCATGGATTAGAGTTAGCCCATCAAAAAGCTAAATTTACAAAAATGAAAGTAAGTTCGACATCACATCATTACTTGTCTCCACAGGTACAAGATTTAGACTTAAATAATCAGAAATTAGCTATTATGACATATCCTAATTACTATGGTGAAACTTATGATATCCAATCTGACATTGAGCTTCTACATTCAAAACATATTCCAGTATTAATTGATGAAGCACATGGCGCTCATTTCGATTTGAAAGGTTTTCCAACTTCTTCTTTAAATTATGGAGCGGATTATGTAGTCCAGTCATATCATAAAACATTACCAGCACTAACGATGGGATCAATACTTTATATACATAAAGATGCGCCACATAAAGAAGAAATCAAACAATATTTATCATATTTTCAAACATCTAGTCCTTCATATCTTGTTATGGCAAGTTTAGAAATGGCACATACATTTTATGAAGAATATCAAAGTGATATCTTTTTTGAAAAGAGGAAATTATTACTGAGCTCTCTAGAGAATAAAGGATTCATTGTAAATGATGTTGATGATCCATTGAAAATGTTGATTACATATCCTGGTTATTCTGGATATGACATACAAAACTGGTTTGAAAAGGAACATATTTACGTAGAATTAGCCGATGATTACCAAGTTTTATTTGTATTACCACTATGGCATCAAGGAGACGAATATCCATTTAATATATTATTAGAAAAAATAAACAGTATGTTATTACCCGATATTAAGCAAGTGAGCCAATTTTATCCTGAACTTATGACTGAATGCGGAGAGTTTGTCCCTACATTTTATAATGATGTTAAATGGATAGATATTAATGATTCATTAGAATACCGTTTAGCACGTCACATAATTCCATATCCACCAGGGGTTCCGATTTTGTTTAAAGGAGAAAAAATTACTGGAAATATGATAAAATTGATGAATCAATATCAACAATCAAATATGAAAGTTGAAGGTATAAAAGATAATCAAATTTTAATTAAGGATGAATAAAAATGTCAGCATTTATAACATTTGAAGGGCCAGAAGGTTCAGGTAAAACTACAGTTATAAAAGAAGTAGCAAAAAAGTTGGCTCAAACTTACGATGTTATTTCAACTCGTGAACCAGGTGGCGTACCAACGGGTGAAGAGATAAGAAAAGTCGTGCTAGAAGGCAACCACATGGATATTCGTACTGAAGCAATGCTTTTTGCAGCATCAAGACGTGAACATCTAGTAGAAAAAGTGATTCCAGCATTAAAAAATAAACAGATTGTTTTGTGTGATAGATATATCGATAGTTCATTAGCTTATCAAGGATTTGCTAGAGGTATTGGTATTGAAGAGGTAAAGTCTTTAAATGAATTCGCAATTAATGGATTATATCCAGATTTAACAATATATTTAGATGTTTCTGCCGAAGTAGGTCGTGAAAGAATTTTAAAAAACAGTAGAAGTCAAAATCGTTTGGATCAAGAAGATATTGATTTTCATGAAAAAGTGATTGAGGGCTATCATCAAATAATAGAAAATGAACCACAACGTTTTGTTCAAATAGACGCTGATCAACCTCTTGATGAAGTTGTTGCAGCTACATACAAATCTATCATCAAATATTTAAAATAATTGTGATATAATAATTGAAAGAGGTGTTATAAAAATGAAGATGATTATAGCAATCGTCCAAGACCAAGACAGCCAAGAACTTTCAGACCAACTTGTCAAAAATGATTTTAGAGCAACTAAATTAGCAACAACAGGTGGGTTTTTAAAAGCTGGAAATACGACGTTTTTATGTGGGGTCAATGATGACCGTGTAGACGACTTATTATCAGTGATTAATAATACATGTGGTAATAGAGAACAACTAGTATCACCAATTACACCAATGGGTGGTAGTGCAGATTCTTACATACCATATCCAGTAGAAGTTGAAGTTGGCGGTGCTACGGTATTTGTAATGCCTATTGAAGCATTCCATCAATTTTAAATCGAACTAATAAAATAGGGGGATGACTATTTACTTTTTATATCATCCCCGAATTAAGCATATGCAGATGATGTTGTGTTTTAATTTTATTTATTAGTTTCAACAAAAAGTATTTAACAATTTGAGACTGCTTTTTTAGCAGTCTTTTTATATAAGAAGATATAGGAGAGATATCTAAATGGATGAACAACAGCAATTAACCAATGCATATGATTCGAATAAATTATCGCATGCTTATCTTTTCGAAGGCGATGATGCACAATCTATGCAAAATGTTGCTATGAACTTTGCTAAGATGATTTTATGTAAAGATAATGAACAGTGCAAGGTTAAAGTTAGTACATTCAACCATCCTGATTTTTTGTATGTCTCTAGTGAAGAAAGTACTATAAAAAAGGAAGCCATCGAACAACTTGTTCATCATATGAATCAACTACCTATAGAAGGTGAGTATAAAGTTTATATTGTTGAAGATTTTGAAAAATTAACTGTTCAAGGTGAAAATAGTATATTAAAATTCTTGGAGGAACCACCTCAAAATACGATTGCAATATTATTATCTACAAAGCCGGAACAGATTTTAGATACTATACATTCAAGATGCCAACATGTTTATTTTAAACCTATTGATAAAGGACAATTCATTGATTATTTAGTTGAGCAGTCAATATCACGTCCAGTTGCTGAAATGTTCAGTACTTTCACGACTCAAGCAGAAACTGCATTCAATTTAAATGAAGAATATGATCTTATGAGTTTAAGAAAGAGTATCGTTAGATGGTGTGAATTATTATTATCAAATCGTTCAATGGCCTTGATTGGTATTATTGATTTATTGAAACAGGCTAAAAACCGTAAATTACAGTTATTAACGTTAGCTTCAGTGAATGGATTTTTTGAGGATATTATGCATGCAAAAGTAGAAATGAATAGTGAATATATATTTAGCGACCTAAGTGTTGAGATAGAAAAATATGCAAAACATTTAACATATAACCAACTTATATTGATGTACGATCAATTAACAGAAGCACATAAAAAGTTAAATCAAAATGTAAACCCAACACTTGTATTTGAACAAATAGTGATTAAAGGTGTGAGATAGATGCCAGATGTAATAGGAGTACAGTTTCAAAAGGCTGGGAAATTAGAATATTATGCGCCTAAGGATTTACAGATTAAAAAAGATGATTGGGTAGTAGTAGAATCTAAACGTGGTATAGAAATCGGATTGGTTAAAATGCCGACACGATCAGTTGATGAAGGTGATGTAACTCTTCCATTGAAAGAAGTTATGAGAGTAGCTTCACAACAAGATATAGACACATACTATAGTAATGCAGATGATGCCGAAGAGGCATTAGCATTATGTAAAGATGTAGTAAGTCAACAGGGATTGGATATGAGATTAGTAAACTGTGAATACACGTTAGATAAATCAAAAGTTATATTCAATTTCACTGCAGATGATCGTATTGATTTTAGAAAGTTAGTTAAAGTATTAGCACAAAATTTAAAAACGAGAATCGAATTAAGACAAATTGGAGTACGCGACGAAGCTAAATTATTAGGTGGCATAGGTCCGTGTGGTCGTTCTCTTTGTTGTTCTACATTTTTAGGAGATTTTGAACCAGTATCCATAAAAATGGCTAAAGATCAAAACTTATCGTTAAATCCCGCCAAAATATCTGGTGCATGTGGACGTTTAATGTGCTGTTTAAAATATGAGAATGACTATTATGAAGAAGCACGTGCCCAATTACCAGATGTAGGTGATTCAATTGAAACGCCAGATGGTAATGGCCAAGTTGTTGGATTGAATATTTTAGATATATCCATGCAAGTTAAAGTAGAAGGCATGGAGCAACCGTTAGAATATAAAATGGAAGAAATTGAAGCATTTAATTAAGGAGGTTTAACCACCTTTGAATCGGAATGAGTTGTTTGAAAAATTGATGCGCTTAGAAACAAATATGAATCAACTTAATGAGGATATGTCTGATTTAAAAGATTTAGCAGTAGCACTTGTTGAAGAAAATGTAGCGCTTCAAGTAGAAAATGATAATTTAAAACAATTAATGGATAAGAGTGAAAGTTCAAATTCAGAAACTGTTAACTCACACCAAACTAAAAATGTAAAAAAACCACTACCTAGTAAAGATAACTTAGCAATGTTATATAAAGAAGGATTTCATATTTGCAAAGGTGAGTTATTTGGTAAACATAGACATGGTGAAGATTGCTTATTATGTTTAAATGTATTAAGTGATTAAACATTTTTGATATTAGAAAGACGATAGGGATGTGTTATGAGTAGACAATGAATTACTACGATATAACAGCGTCCCTTTTTTAGGAGAAAGATAAATGCTAAAGGATAATGAGAGGTTAGATTCACTAATCAAAGAAAACTTAAAAATAATTCAAAATGATGATGTATTTTCCTTTTCAACTGATGCATTGTTACTAGGCGATTTTGCAGAAATTAGGAAAAAAGATAAAGTCATAGATATATGTTCAGGAAATGGCGTAATACCATTACTTCTATCATATAAAGGTAATCAACCTATTGAAGGCATTGAAATTCAACCACAACTTGTAGATATGGCTCAACGAAGTTTTAAATATAATCAACTAGACGATCGACTTTATATGCATCAAATGGATGTCAAAAGTGTATTCCAACATTTTAAACCATCTCAATATTCTGTTGTTACATGTAATCCACCATATTTTAAAGAAAATCAATTACATCAACATCAAAAGGAAGCTCATAAAATTGCTAGACATGAAATCTTATGTAAATTAGAAGATTGCTTAATGGCAGCTAGACATTTATTGAAACAAGGTGGCAGATTATATATGGTTCATAGAGCTGAAAGAATGATGGATGTTCTAACTGAAATGCGACGCGCAAATATTGAACCTAAACGTCTAACATTAGTTTATAGTAAATTGGATAGAGACGCTCAAACCATTTTAGTTGAAGGAAGAAAATCAGGAAATCAAGGTTTGGATATTACACCCCCATTTTATATTTATCAAAAGGATGGGATGTATTCAGAAGAAATGAAGGGTATATATTATGGATAAACATTTTGTTTATATTGTAAAATGTAAAGATGGAAGTCTATATACAGGGTATGCTAAAGATATAAAAGCACGTGTAGCGAAACATAATGAAGGTAAAGGTGCCAAATATACAAAAATAAGACGTCCGGTAGAGTTAGTTTATCAAGAAACATATTCGACCAAATCAGAAGCATTAAAACGTGAATATGAAATTAAGACCTTCACTAGACAAAAGAAATTAAGAATGATTAAAGAGGGATAATATGTCTACATTATATTTAGTCGGAACGCCAATAGGTAATTTAGCTGACATTACTTATCGTGCAATAGATACACTCCATCAAGTAGATTTAATTGCATGTGAAGATACAAGAGTTACACGTAAACTATGTAATCATTATGAGATTAAGACACCTTTGAAATCTTATCATGAACATAATAAAGATCAACAAACTGAATATATGATAGAACAATTATTATCAGGTTTGAATATAGCTTTAGTGTCTGATGCAGGGTTACCGCTAATCAGTGATCCTGGGTATGAATTAGTAGTTGAAGCACGAAAACAGAATATTAAAGTAGAAACCATACCAGGACCGAATGCTGGTTTAACGGCATTAATGGCAAGTGGATTACCATCTTTTACATATACATTTTTAGGCTTTTTACCTAGAAAAGACAAAGATAAAGTTAATATTCTTTCAGAACGTATGTATCAAAATAGTACACTTATTATATATGAATCTCCACACAGAGTGACAGATACATTAAAATCCATTGCTAAAGTTGATAACCATCGCCAAGTTTCACTAGGACGAGAGTTAACTAAAAAATTTGAGGAAATTGTTACAGCAGATGTGGAAACTTTATTGACTAAGGTGCAAAACAATGATATTCCATTAAAGGGAGAATTTGTAATCTTAATTGAGGGCGCTGAAGCTGAAATCTCAACATTATGGTTTGAAGATATGTCTGTCGAGGAACATGTGAATTATTATATAAAAGAAAAAAGTGTTAAAACCAAAGCAGCTATTAAAATGGTTGCAGAAGATCGACAAAGTAAAACAAGCGAAATTTATAATATTTATCATCATATTGGTTAAAAGTAGCTCAATATTAAAAAATAGATAGCACATATTATAAACGATTAAATAATAGAGAGTTTCAACACAATAATGCTTTAAATTATGGTATTGTAGTAAAGATAATATTAACCAATTGTTTAGTAACAAATATTTGAAATGAGTAAATAAACGTACTAACGGTACACAATTGAAAAGCAAAATAAATTTAGATATCATTTAATTTGTAAGAAACGAGGAGGACCATTGATGGCTAAAGATACATTTTATATAACAACACCAATTTATTATCCAAGTGGCAACTTGCATATAGGTCACGCATATTCTACTGTAGCAGGTGACGTAATTGCTAGATATAAAAGAATGCAAGGTTACGATGTTCGATATTTAACAGGTACTGACGAGCATGGTCAAAAAATTCAAGAAAAAGCACAAAAAGCCGGCAAAACAGAATTAGAATATTTAGATGAAATGATTGCCGGAATTAAAAACTTATGGGATAAATTAGAAATTTCTAATGATGATTTTATTCGAACTACTGAAGAACGCCACAAACAAGTCGTTGAAAAAGTATTTGAGCGTTTATTAAAACAAGGCGATATTTATCTTGGTGAATATGAAGGTTGGTATTCTGTACCAGATGAAACATATTATACAGAATCACAACTTGTTGAACCAGTATATGAAAACGGTAAAATTGTTGGCGGTAAAAGCCCGGATTCAGGTCATGAAGTAGAATTAGTTAAAGAAGAAAGTTATTTCTTCAATATTAAGAAATATACTGATCGATTACTAGAATTTTATGATCAAAATCCAGACTTTATTCAACCACCTTCAAGAAAGAATGAAATGATTAATAACTTTATTAAACCAGGGTTGGAAGACTTAGCGGTATCACGTACATCATTTAATTGGGGCGTAAGTGTGCCTTCAAATCCAAAACATGTGGTTTATGTATGGATTGATGCACTTGTAAACTATATTTCATCCCTAGGTTATTTATCAGATGATGAAACATTATTTAATAAATATTGGCCAGCTGATATACACTTAATGGCTAAAGAAATTGTAAGATTCCATTCAATTATATGGCCTATTTTACTAATGGCTTTAGACTTACCATTACCTAAAAAGGTATTTGCTCATGGTTGGATTCTAATGAAAGACGGTAAAATGAGTAAATCTAAAGGGAATGTCGTTGATCCTAACGTACTGATTGATCGCTATGGTCTAGATGCTACTCGTTATTATTTAATGAGAGAATTACCATTTGGTTCAGATGGCGTATTCACGCCAGAAGCATTTGTTGAAAGAACAAATTATGATTTAGCTAATGACTTAGGTAACTTAGTTAATCGTACTATTTCTATGATTAATAAATATTTCCAAGGAGAACTACCTGCATATCAAGGCCCTAAACATGAATTAGATGAAGATATGGAAGCAATGGCATTGGAAACAGTTAAAGAATTCCATGAAAATATGGATAGTTTACAATTCTCAGTTGCTTTATCAACAGTTTGGAAATTTATTAGTCGTACTAATAAATATATTGATGAAACAACGCCTTGGGTTTTAGCTAAAGATGAAAGTCAAAAAGACATGCTTGGTAATGTAATGGCACACTTAGTTGAAAATATTCGTTTTGCATCAGTATTATTACGTCCATTCATTACACATGCACCAAAAGAAATATTTAAACAATTAAATATCAATAATCCAGAACTAACTGAATTCTCTAGTTTAGAAACATACGGTGCATTAACTGAACCTATTACTGTTACAGCTAAACCAACACCAATTTTCCCAAGACTAGATACTGAAGCGGAAATTGCATATATTAAAGAATCAATGCAACCACCAAAATCAACAGAACAAGAATCAGTTCCAAGTAAAGATATTATTGATATTAAAGATTTTGATAAAGTAGAAATTAAAGCTGCAACAATTGTTGATGCAGAAAATGTTAAAAAATCAGATAAACTATTAAAAATTCAAATAGATTTAGATAATGAACAAAGACAAATAGTATCAGGTATTGCTAAATTTTATCGTCCAGAAGATATCATTGGTAAAAAAGTAGCAGTAGTTACTAATTTAAAACCAGCGAAATTAATGGGACAAAAATCAGAAGGTATGATTTTATCAGCTGAAAAAGATGGTGTCTTAACACTTATTAGCTTACCTAATGCTATTCCAAATGGTGCAATCGTTAAGTAAGATATTCTATTAAATAAGGGGGATAATCATGTTAATTGATACACACGTTCATTTAAATGATGAACAATATGATGAAGATTTAAAAGATGTCATTACTCGTGCTAGAGAAGATGGTGTTGATCGCATGTTCGTTGTAGGGTTTGATACACCTACAATTGAACGTACGATGGAGTTAATAGACCAATATGAATTCATCTATGGTATTATCGGTTGGCATCCTGTAGACGCAATTGATTGTACAGAAGAAAGATTAGAGTGGATTGAAAACTTAGCAAAACATCCGAAAATAATTGGTATTGGAGAAATGGGTCTAGATTATCATTGGGATAAATCACCTGCCGATGTTCAAAAAGAAGTATTTAGAAAGCAAATTGCTTTAGCTAAACGTGTGAAATTACCAATTATTATTCATAATCGTGAAGCGACACAAGATTGTGTGGATATTTTAATGGAAGAACACGCTGAAGAAGTTGGCGGTATTATGCATAGTTTTAGTGCATCACCAGAAATTGCTGATGTTGTTATCAATAAATTAAATTTCTACGTTTCATTAGGTGGTCCAGTGACATTTAAGAATGCAAAACAACCTAAAGAAGTAGCTCAACACGTGCCTATGGATCGACTATTAGTTGAAACGGATGCACCATATTTATCTCCTCATCCATACAGAGGTAAACGTAATGAACCACAACGCGTGACATTAGTAGCGCAACAAATTGCAGAATTACGCGATATGACTTATGAAGAAGTTTGTAAGCAAACAACTGAAAATGCTGAAAGATTATTTAAGTTAAATAAAGCATAATTGTTAAACTGAGAAAGGTATCATTTCATTGGATATCTTTCTCAGTTTTTATTAAATTAAGACTGAAGGCAGTGTGATTAATCATATTTTGTTAAAATATAAAGAGCTTACAGTTAATTATTTTTGAAGAAGGAATTAAAATATGAAAATAAATGAATTTATAGTAGTAGAAGGCAGGGACGACACACAACGTGTAAAATCTGCAGTTGAATGCGATACAATTGAAACAAATGGTAGCGCAGTAGATGAAGAGGTCATCGCTGTTATTAAACAAGCGCAAGAAACACGCGGTGTGATTATACTAACTGATCCAGATTTTCCTGGGGATAAAATTAGAAACACAATTAAGGACCGTGTCCCTGGAGTAAAACATGCTTATATTGATAGAGAAAAGGCTAAAAATAAAATAGGCAAAATAGGTGTTGAACATGCTCAAGTTGAGGATATAAGAGAGGCACTCATGTACGTAAGTTCTCCATTTGAAGAAGCTGAAGAATCTATTGATAAAAGTGTGCTCATAGAATTAGGACTAATTATAGGTAAGGATGCACGAAGAAGACGTGAAATCTTAGGCCGAAAATTACATATTGGACATTCGAATGGTAAACAATTATTAAAAAAATTAAATGCCTTTGGGTATAATGAAGATGATGTAAGACAAGCATTAAATGAAGATAAGGGAAGTGAATGATGATATGGATCATAAAGATATAGCAACGCCATCGCGAACAAGAGCATTATTAAATCAATATGGATTTGATTTTAAGAAAAGTTTAGGTCAAAACTTTCTTATCGATGTAAATATAATTAACAAAATTATTGATGCTAGTAATATTGATAAAAGTACAGGCATCATAGAGGTTGGACCTGGAATGGGTTCTCTGACAGAACAATTAGCGAAACATGCTAAGAAAGTCATGTCATTTGAAATTGATCATCGACTTATACCTGTACTCAAAGAGACGTTAGCGCCATATGATAATGTGACGATTATTAACGAAGATATTTTGAAAGCGGATATTGCATCGGCGGTTAGTGAACACTTAAACGATTGTGATAAAATTATGGTCGTTGCTAATTTACCATATTATATAACGACACCTATATTACTTAATTTAATGCAACAAGACATACCTATCGATGGATATGTTGTGATGATGCAAAAAGAAGTCGGCGAACGTTTGAATGCTGAAGTAGGTACTAAAGCATACGGTTCGTTATCTATTGTGACGCAATACTATACAGAAACAAGTAAAGTACTTACAGTTCCTAAAACAGTATTTATGCCACCACCCAATGTAGACTCTATTGTGGTTAAGTTAATGCAAAGAGAAACACCATTAGTAGATGTTGATGATGAAGAAGCATTCTTCAAGCTAGCAAAGGCCGCATTTGCACAACGTCGTAAAACGATTAATAATAATTATCAAAATTTCTTTAAAGATGGTAAACAGCATAAAGAAAGTATATTAAATTGGTTAGAAAAAGCTGGTATCGATCCTAGACGACGCGGAGAAACATTGTCAATTCAAGATTTTGCTATGTTATATAAAGAAATGGATAATTTTCCAGAATTAGTAAATTAAATTGTTGACAAAGCTTTCGTACCTTGATAAAATTTTAGTTTTATTTGACAAAAACGCTACAAACATGGTAATATAACACTTGTAGCGAGGTGGAGCAATATGCCAAAATCAATTTTGGACATCAAAAATTCTATTGATTGTCATTTAGGAAATCGTATTGTACTTAAAGCCAATGGTGGTCGTAAGAAAACAATCGAACGTTCTGGTGTGTTAAAAGAGACATACCCATCAGTATTTGTTGTTGAACTAGACCAAGATAAGCATAACTTCGAAAGAGTATCTTATACATACACTGATGTATTAACAGAGAACGTACAAGTTTCATTTGAAGAAGATAATCATCAAGAAGCAATTGCACACTAAATAGACATAATAATATAGTTGTAGTTATGACTACACTATCATTTTAAGTTTTATATCATATTAAGGTGAGTATTGAGCGAGATGTTCAATACTCTTTTTTTGTTTTAAATCTTAAAATACTTTCTTAAATTTTAAATAAGTGAAGATGAATTATTGATAATCATTGATTTAATTCATTTTTAATATATTCTAAGAATGATTGATATAATTATTTATGAAAAAAATGAACATTAACTATCAAATCTTTTAGTCCTTTATGTTAAAATCATCTTATTAAGATTACGAAGAGAGGGCGGAAAAATGATATATGAAACGGCACCTGCCAAAATAAATTTTACGCTCGATACACTTTTTAAAAGAGAAGATGGCTATCACGAGATTGAGATGATTATGACTACAGTTGATTTAAATGATCGACTTTCTTTTCAAAAGAGAAAAGATAACAAAATTGTGGTTGAAATCGAACATAATTTTGTAACCGATGATCATAAGAATTTAGCATATAAAGCTGCTGAATTAATGACAAGAACATATGATTTGAAACAAGGCGTGACAATTACGATTGATAAAGATATTCCGGTATCAGCTGGCTTAGCAGGTGGTTCAGCAGATGCAGCTGCCACTATGAGAGGTATGAATCGTTTATATAATTTAAATATATCTTTGGATGAACTGTGTACATTAGGTAACAAAATTGGAACTGATGTTTCATTTTGTATATATAACAAGACTGCTTATTGTACTGGTCGAGGTGAAAAGGTGTCATTTTTAAACAAACCACCTTCTGCCTGGGTTGTATTAGCAAAGCCGAATATTGGCATTTCTTCACCAGATGTATTTAAAGCGTTGGATTTAAATTATAGTCATGAAGTATATACTCAAGATTGTATAGAAGCGTTAAAATTTTCGGACTATGACAAGTTATGTGCCAGTTTATCTAATAGATTAGAACCTATTTCGATGGAGATGCACCCAGAAATTAAAAAGATAAAAGAAAATATGTTGCAATGTGGTGCAGACGGAGCTTTGATGAGTGGTAGTGGACCAACAGTTTATGGTTTAGCACAAAAAGAAAGCCAAGCCAAAAATATTTATAATGCTGTAAACGGATGTTGTAACGAAGTATATTTAGTTAGATTATTAGGATAGAAGGGTTGAAATGATGAGGTATAAAAGAAGTGAACGAATTGTGTTTATGACACAATATTTGATGAACCACCCGAATAAATTGATTCCTTTAACATTTTTCGTAGATAAGTTTGAACAGGCAAAATCTTCAATTAGTGAGGATGTACAAATTATTAAAAGTACATTTCAAAAAGAAGCATTGGGAACAGTTACGACTACAGCAGGAGCAAGTGGAGGCGTAACATATAAACCGATGATGAGTAAGGAAGAAGCGACTGAAGTTGTAAATGAAGTTATTTCATTACTAGATGAGAAAGATAGATTGTTGCCAGGCGGTTATTTATTCTTATCAGACTTAGTCGGAAACCCTACATTATTAAATAAGGTAGGTAAATTGATAGCGAGTATTTATATGAACGAACAACTAGATGCTGTAGTCACGATTGCTACGAAAGGTATATCGCTTGCTAATGCAGTAGCAAACGTATTAAATTTACCTGTAGTAGTTATTAGAAAAGATAATAAAGTAACAGAAGGTTCTACAGTTTCTATCAATTATGTTTCAGGATCGTCTAGAAAAATAGAAACAATGGTATTATCTAAGCGTACATTAGCTGAAAATTCTAATGTACTTGTCGTCGATGATTTTATGAGAGCAGGTGGCTCAATCAACGGTGTTATGAATTTAATGAATGAGTTTAAAGCACACGTAAAAGGGGTATCAGTACTCGTAGAATCGAAAGAAGTAAAACAAAGGTTAATAGAAGATTATACTTCCTTGGTAAGACTATCAGATGTTGACGAATATAATCAGGAATTTAAAGTAGAACCAGGCAATAGCTTGTCTAAATTTTCTTAAAGGAGCGAATTACATCATGGAAATAATTAACACAAATAAAGCACCAGAAGCATTAGGACCTTATTCACATGCTACAGTAGTAAATGGACTTGTTTATACATCAGGTCAAATCCCACTTAATTTAGAGGGAGAAATTGTCAGTGATGATGTAAAAGAACAAACTAAACAAGTTTTAGAAAATTTATCTGTGGTACTTAAAGAAGCAGGTTCAGATTTAGATAATGTTGTTAAAACAACTATTTTTATTTCTGATATGAATAATTTCCAATATATAAATGAGGTATATGGAAGTTATTTCGATAAACATCAACCAGCACGTAGCTGTGTAGAAGTAGCTAGACTACCTAAAGATGTTAAAGTAGAAATAGAATTAATTAGTAAAGTTAAATAAAGGATATAATTTTCTTTTGAGCAATTGTCAAGCTTCTAATAAAACAAAGATATACTAGGGGGGCTCACTACATGAAAGTGACAGATGTTAGACTTAGAAAAATAGATACAGATGGTAGAATGAAGGCGCTTGTTTCTATCACATTAGACGAGGCGTTTGTAATCCATGACTTACGTGTGATTGAAGGAAACTCAGGTCTTTTTGTCGCAATGCCAAGTAAACGTACACCAGATGGTGAATTCCGCGACATCGCGCATCCAATTAACTCAGAAATGAGACAAGAAATTCAAGATGCAGTGATGAAAGTATATGATGAAACTGATGAAGTCATTCCTGATAAAAATGCAACATCAGATGAATCTGACGAAGCTTAAATATAAACATATTTTACAGAGTCAACATATTATACTATGTTGACTCTGTTTTTGTTTTTAGGACTACTTTTAAAATATAACATTTACTTTCAAGTATATTTTGTCCCTCTTCATTAAATGTTTTAATCATTTGAACTTACTTAAAAATTTAAGCATTAAAATCAACACCATAACAACTAACATTAAGTAAATTATTCATGGTTTTGTAAGTGAATAGCACATAATAAGTATTTCATCTAAATAGGTTATATGTTGAAAGAGTGATAGCGGTTAAATTATAATAGTAGAGAAGTGTATATTTTATGGAGGGTTAGCATTCATGCAAAGACATGCGATAATATTGGCAGCAGGCAAGGGCACAAGAATGAAATCAAAAAAATATAAAGTGCTACATGAAATTGCTGGCAAATCAATGATTGAACATGTAGTTAATAATGTTCAACAATCAGGCGTGAACCAGCTTATAACAATCGTTGGACACGGTGCTGAAAGTGTGAAAGAAACATTAGGTAATCAATCATTGTATAGCTATCAAGATCAACAACTTGGTACAGCACATGCAGTGAAAATGGCAGAAGAACATTTAAGAAATAACGAGGGTACAACATTGGTTGTGTGTGGAGATACACCACTTATCACAGCTGAAACACTAAAATCTTTAATCGAACAACATGAATCATCCCAATCCAAAGCTACTGTTTTAACAGCTACAGCTAATGACCCAAAAGGTTATGGAAGAGTAATTAAAGATAACGAAGGGCAATTATTGCGAATCGTAGAGGAAAAAGACGCTAACAACGAAGAAAAAGCAATTACTGAAATTAGTTCAGGTATCTTTGCATTTGATAATAAAACCTTATTTGAAAAATTAGATCAAGTTAAGAATGATAATGTGCAACAAGAATATTATCTACCTGACGTCATTTCTTTAATTATTAAAGATAATGGTAAAGCAAGTACATATCATACAGATGACTTTGAAGAAATTATTGGCGTAAATGATAGAGTCATGCTAAGTCAAGCTGAGAAAGCATTACAAAAGCGCTTAAATCTATTTCATATGAGAAATGGAGTTACAATTATTGATCCAGCAAGTACGTTTATTGGACCTGATGTAAAAATAGGTATGGATACAATAATTGAACCCGGTGTCAGAATTAATGGTAAAACTGTAATTGGTGAAGAAGTTAAGATTGGTCAATATTCAGAAATTAATGACAGTGTCATTGATTCTTATGCAAATATTAAACAATCAGTCATCAATGAGTCTCAAGTAGGCAAATATACGAATGTAGGCCCATTTGCACAATTAAGACCAGGTTCTCAATTAGGTGCAGAAGTTAAAGTAGGTAACTTTGTAGAAGTGAAAAAAGCTGAACTTAAAGATGGTTCTAAAGTGTCACATCTAAGTTATATTGGCGATGCCGAAATAGGCGAACGTACGAATATCGGTTGTGGTTCTATTACCGTTAATTACGATGGCGTGAATAAATTTAAAACGATTATTGGAAAAGATGCCTTTATCGGTTGTAACACCAATTTAGTTGCTCCAGTAACAGTAGGTGATCATTCGTTAATAGCTGCTGGTTCAACGATAACTGATGATATTCCAAATGAAAGTTTAGCATTAGCGAGAGCAAGACAAGTAAATAAAGAGGGCTATTTAAACAACGATAAGAAATAATTGAAATGAATATGTAAACATAGGATTTAGACTTTTGTCATAGTAATCAAGTTTATTTTTCTATATAATAGTAGATGTGTAAGTAAATAATTGGAGGACTATAAATGTTAAATAATGAATATAAGAATTCATCGCTAAAGATTTTTTCACTTAAAGGTAATGAACCTTTAGCACAGGAAGTAGCAGACCATGTAGGTATTGAATTAGGAAAATGTTCTGTAAAACGTTTCAGTGATGGAGAAATTCAAATCAATATAGAAGAAAGTATCCGTGGTTGTGATGTTTTTATTATCCAACCTACTTCATACCCAGTTAATCTACATCTAATGGAATTACTTATTATGATTGATGCTTGTAAACGTGCATCGGCGGCAAATATTAACATCGTAGTACCTTATTACGGTTATGCTCGTCAAGATAGAAAAGCACGTAGTCGTGAACCTATTACTGCTAAATTAGTAGCAAACTTAATCGAAACTGCAGGAGCAAATCGCATGATTGCATTAGATTTACATGCGCCACAAATCCAAGGTTTCTTTGATATTCCAATTGATCATTTAATGGGTGTACCTATTTTAGCGCAACATTTCCAAAATGATCCTGCTATTAATCCAGAAGAATGTGTTGTTGTTTCACCTGACCATGGTGGTGTAACGAGAGCACGTAAATTGGCAGACATTTTAAAAACTCCAATTGCTATTATTGATAAACGTCGTCCAAAACCAAATGTGGCTGAAGTAATGAACATTGTGGGCGATATTGAAGGAAGAACAGCCATCATTATTGATGATATTATTGATACAGCAGGTACAATTACTTTAGCAGCTCAATCACTTAAAGATAAAGGTGCTAAAGAAGTATATGCATGTTGTACACACCCTGTATTATCAGGTCCAGCTAAAGAACGTATCGAAAATTCAGCAATTAAAGAATTAATCGTTACGAACTCAATTCAATTAGAAGAAAGTCGTAAACCAACAAATACGAAAGAACTTTCAGTTGCAGGTTTAATTAGTAAAGCTATTATTCGTGTATATGAAAGAGAATCAGTTAGTGTATTATTCGACTAAAATTGTTAAATGCGTTTGACGAAAATGTTTTAAGCGTGTATAATACATTCGTTCGTGATTATACGAATAAATAAACACTTACAAGCAACGATTGATGTTGATGGGTAAGTGAGGAGCTCATTAAAAGAGCGAAAGATGAAAGGTGGAAATAGAATGACTTCATTAAAGTCAATCATCCGTCAAGGTAAACAAACTCGTTCTGACCTTAAACAACTTAGAAATGCTGGTAAAGTACCTGCAGTTGTATATGGTTACGGAACAAAAAATACTTCAGTTAAAGTTGATGAAGTTGAATTTATCAAAGTTATCCGTGAAGTAGGACGTAACGGCGTTATCGAATTAGGTGTTGGTTCTAAATCAATCAAAGTAATGGTATCAGATTACCAATACGATCCATTGAAAAACCAAATCACTCATATCGACTTCTTAGCTATTAACATGACTGAAGAACGTACTGTAGAAGTACCAGTTCAATTAGTTGGTGAAGCAGTAGGCGCTAAAGAAGGCAGCGTAGTTGAACAACCATTATTCGACTTACAAGTAACTGCTACTCCAGATAATATCCCAGAAGCAATCGAAGTTGATATCACTGAATTAAATATCAACGATAGCTATTCTGTAGCTGACATTAAAGTTTCTGGTGACTTCACTATCGAAAACGATCCTGAAGAATCTATCGTAACAGTAGTTCCTCCAACAGATGAACCTACTGAAGAAGAAGTAGAAGCTATGGAAGGCGAAGCAGCTACTGAAGAACCAGAACGCGTTGGCGAAGAAAATGACGACAACGAAGAAGAAGAAAATAAAGAAGAAGAATAAGATTATTATCAATTATAATATCTTATAAAGATTCTTAACTTTATTGACGAGCACTATGCTTATACTAATAAGCATAGTGCTTTTTGTGTTATTATAGGGAATGATTATAAAATTGTGGTATTGATAAATGATATAAAGATTAACTTACGATTGGTTATTTTAATCGGAGACAATATATCATTTGAAGAATAGTCACTAAATGATAAACATTAATTTTGGAGGTAACGACATATGAAATGTATTGTAGGTCTTGGAAATATTGGTAAACGATTTGAACTTACAAGACACAATATTGGCTTCGAAGTCATTGACTATATTTTAGAGCGTCATGGATTTAAATTAGATAAGCAAAAATTTAAAGGTGTATACACTATTGAAAGAATGAATGGTGACAAAGTTTTACTTATTGAACCAATGACAATGATGAATTTATCCGGTGAGGCAGTAGCCCCGTTAATGGATTATTATAATGTAGATGTAGAAGATCTTATTGTATTATATGATGACTTAGATTTAGATCAAGGACATGTGCGTTTGCGTCAAAAAGGCAGCGCTGGTGGTCACAATGGTATGAAGTCTATTATTAAAATGCTAGGTACTGATCAATTTAAAAGAATTCGTATAGGTGTTGGTCGACCTACGAATGGTATGTCTGTTCCTGATTATGTATTACAACGCTTTTCAAAAGAAGAAATGATGACAATGGAGAAAGTCATTGAACATTCAGCAAATGCAGTGGAAGCATTTATAGAAACATCTAGATTTGATAATGTCATGAATGAATATAATGGTGAAATCAATTGAGACAAGTCATTTCTAACTATATAAAAGAAGATAAGCGTTTTCAGGAATTAGACCAAGTGTTTGGCCAAGATAATATTTTAGTTACTGGCCTATCCCCTTCAGCTAAAGCTACATTGATTGCTGAAAAATATTTATCAGACCATAAACAAATGTTATTAGTGACTAATAACTTATATCAAGCAGATAAAATCGAAGCAGATATTTTACAATACGTCAGTGATGAAGAAATTTATAAATATCCAGTCCAAGATATCATGACGGAAGAATTTTCTACGCAAAGCCCTCAGCTCATGAGTGAACGTGTTAGAACCCTAACAGCACTGGCTCATGGAAAGAAAGGGTTATTTATCGTCCCATTAAATGGATTGAAAAAATGGTTAACGCCGGTAGAAATGTGGCGCAATCATCAAATGACATTGAATGTTGGAGATGATATTGAAGTTGATGATTTCTTAAATAAATTAGTCAATATGGGATATCGAAGAGAAAGTGTGGTTTCGCATATTGGGGAATTTTCTCTTAGAGGAGGAATCATTGATATTTATCCTCTAATTGGAGCGCCCGTCCGAATAGAACTATTTGATACAGAAATTGATTCTATTAGAGATTTTGATGTTGAAACTCAGAGATCTAATGATAATTTAGAAAGTATAGAAATCACGACAGCGAGTGATTATATTATTACAGATGAGGTCATCAATCATTTACAAACTCATTTAAAAGAAGCGTATGAAGAAACAAGACCTAAAATAGAAAAATCTGTACGAAATGATTTGAAAGAAACATATGAAAGTTTCAAACTCTTTGAATCTACATTTTTTGACCATCAATTGTTAAGAAGATTAGTGGCATTTATGTATGAACAACCATCTACTATTATTGATTATTTTTCTAAGGATGTAGTCATTGCAGTTGACGAATATAATCGTATTAAAGAAACAGAAGAAACTTTGACTACTGAAGTTGATGATTTTATAAGCAACTTAATCGAAAGTGGTAATGGTTTTATTGGTCAAAGTTTTATGCAGTATGATGGCTTTGAAAATCTTCTACAAGATAATCCGGTTGCTTACTTTACTTTATTTACGTCATCTATGCCTGTTGAATTAGAACATATTATTAAGTTTTCATGTAAGCCAGTTCAACAGTTTTATGGTCAATATGATATTATGCGTTCTGAATTCCAAAGATTTATTCAAAATGAATATGCTGTTATCGTTCTTGTTGAGACAGAAACAAAAGTAGAACGCATACAATCTATGTTGAACGAAATGCATATTCCTGTAGTGACAAATATTGATCAAGCTTCGACAAGTGGTCAAGCTGTTGTCTTAGAAGGTAGCTTATCAGAAGGTTTTGAATTACCTTATATGCAATTAGTTGTGATAACTGAAAGAGAATTATTTAAAACAAAACAGAAAAAGCAACGTAAACGTACGAAAACAATGTCTAATGCTGAAAAAATTAAGTCCTATCAGGATTTAAATGTAGGAGACTATGTCGTCCATGTCCACCACGGTGTAGGACGATATTTAGGCGTAGAAACGCTAGAAGTTGGAGAACAACATAGAGACTATATTAAGTTACAGTACAAGGGCACCGATCAATTATTCGTTCCTGTAGATCAAATGGATCAAGTACAAAAATATGTTGCTTCTGAAGATAAATCGCCACGTTTAAACAAACTTGGTGGCACAGAGTGGAAAAAAACTAAAGCAAAAGTTCAACAAAGTGTTGAGGATATTGCAGACGAATTAATCGATTTATATAAACAAAGAGAAATGTCTGTAGGTTACCAATTTGGCCCAGACACTGCAGAACAATCTACTTTCGAATTGGACTTCCCATATGAACTGACACCCGATCAAAGTAAATCTATTGAAGAAATTAAAGGTGACATGGAAAGAGAACGTCCAATGGATCGCTTATTATGTGGCGATGTAGGTTACGGTAAGACAGAAGTTGCTGTACGAGCTGCATTTAAAGCAGTTATGGAAGGTAAACAAGTTGCATTTTTAGTACCAACTACTATATTAGCGCAACAACACTATGAAACATTAATAGAACGTATGCAAGATTTCCCTGTAGAAATTCAATTAATTAGTCGTTTCCGTTCTACAAAAGAGGTAAAAGAAACAAAAGAAGGACTGAAATCTGGTTACGTAGATATTGTTGTCGGTACCCATAAATTACTTGGAAAAGATATACACTATAAAGATTTAGGATTGCTTATTGTCGATGAAGAACAACGCTTTGGTGTACGTCATAAAGAGAGAATTAAAACATTGAAAAATAATGTGGATGTGTTAACACTTACAGCTACGCCAATACCTAGAACATTGCATATGAGTATGCTTGGTGTACGTGACTTATCTGTTATTGAAACACCACCTGAAAATCGTTTTCCAGTACAGACGTATGTATTAGAACAAAATACGAATTTTATTAAAGAAGCGTTAGAAAGAGAATTATCTCGTGATGGACAAGTATTTTATTTATATAACAAAGTTCAATCAATATATGAAAAGAGAGAACAACTTCAAATGTTGATGCCTGATGCAAATATCGCTGTTGCACACGGTCAAATGACAGAACGAGATTTAGAAGAAACGATGTTGAGTTTTATTAATCACGAATATGATATTTTGGTAACGACTACGATTATCGAAACAGGTGTAGATGTTCCGAATGCCAATACATTAATTATTGAAGAAGCGGATCGATTTGGTCTAAGTCAATTATATCAATTGCGTGGACGTGTAGGACGTTCAAGTAGAATTGGTTATGCTTACTTCCTTCACCCTACAAACAAAGTATTAACTGAAACAGCTGAAGAAAGATTACAAGCTATTAAAGAATTTACTGAACTAGGTTCAGGATTCAAGATTGCTATGCGTGATTTAAATATTCGTGGTGCCGGTAATTTACTTGGTAAGCAGCAACATGGATTTATAGATTCTGTCGGCTTTGATTTATACTCTCAAATGCTTGAAGAAGCAGTTAATGAAAAACGAGGTATTAAAGAAGAAACACCAGATACACCTGAAGTAGAAGTTGAACTCAACTTAGACGCCTATTTACCAGCAGAATACATTCAAAATGAACAAGCTAAAATTGAAATTTATAAGAAACTACGAAAAGTGGAATCAGAAGAACAACTTATGGATATCAAAGATGAATTAATCGATCGTTTTAATGAATATCCAGTAGAAGTTGAACGTTTATTAGATATTGTAGAAATCAAAACGCATGCTTTACATGCAGGTATTACAAAAATTAAAGATTTAGGTAAACAAATTCAAATTTTATTATCAGAGAAATCTACTACTGATATAGATGGCGAAGCATTATTTAAAAATACTCAACCACTTGGTAGATCAATGAAAGTTGGCGTTGAGAATGGCACAATGAAAGTGACACTTACTAAGTCTAAGCAATGGTTAGATAACTTAAAATTCTTAGTTAAATGTATTGAAGAAAGTATGAGTATTCAAGATGAAGCATAAACCCGCATTTAATGGTGTAGTGATACTAACGATTGCATTAATTGTTATTAAAATTTTAAGTGCGATTTATAGAATACCTTATCAAAATATACTTGGTGATGAAGGTTTATATGCATATCAACAAATACACCCCATTGTAGCGCTAGGTATGATTTTGTCTATGAATGCCATTCCAAGTGCTGTGACACAAAATTTAAGAAAAGACCAACATGAACAATACTTTTCAAAAGTATTATTAGTAATACAAAGTGTAGGTTTTGTAATTTGTATTGTGATTTTTAGTAGTGCAAACATGATTTCTAAATTAATGGGTGATGTACATTTAACACCGATGATTAGAATGGCAAGCTTTAGTTTTATTTTTGTAGGTGTATTAGGTGTCCTAAGAGGATATTTTCAATCAAAACAAGAAATGAATATACCCGCCATTTCCCAGGTTATAGAACAATTAATTCGAGTATGTTTAATCATGATAGCTATATTGTTATTTGTGAAACAACATTGGTCTATATATCAAGCTGGAACATTAGCAATTATTGCGTCATCTATAGGATTTTTAGGTTCGACATTGTATTTATTAGCTAAACGACCATTTAAATTAAATTTGAATAATGATAAAGAAAAAATCCGCTGGAAAAACTTACTCATTGCTATACTTATTTTTGCATTAAGTCAGTTGATTGTTATTTTATGGCAAGTAGCAGACAGTTTTACTGTTATTCATACGCTTAAAACAACAGGATTAACGTTTATAGAAGCGATTAAACAAAAAGGTGTATATGATAGAGGTGCTTCATTTATACAAATGGGATTAATTGTTACAACGACATTTAGTTTTGTCTTAATTCCATTATTAACTGATGCAATTCAAAAGAAGCAATCTATACAAATGAACCGATATGCTAACGCCTCATTAAAAATAACTGTCTTAATTAGTTCGGCAGCAGGTGTAGGTCTAATTAATGTTTTACCGCTAATGAATCAAGTGTTTTTTAAGACGGATAGTCAAACAAGCACGTTATGTGTTTATATGCTAACAGTAATTGGTGTATCATTAATCATGATGGATATAGCTTTACTACAAGTAATTAATAATACGAAGCCTATTTTAATTGGGTTTATAAGCGGATTATTAATGAAGATTATATTGAATGTTATTTTTATTCATCAATTACAAATATTAGGTGCAAGTATAAGTACAGTATTATCATTAATTATTTTTTGCGCTATATTACATTGGGCAGTCTTAAAATCCTATCATTTTAGTCAAATGGGTAAATTTATTATTAAATTAGTGGTCGGGCTGTTTATAATGTCAGTTGTAGTCCAAATAATAATGTTTGTATTACCATCTAATGGTCGTGTAATTGGATTAATATCTTTAATGATTAGTGCATTGATTGGCGTAGGTGTGTTTATGATATATGTCGGTATTTTTAATGTACTAAGTTATAGAGAACTTAAATTTTTACCTTTAGGAGATAAGCTATATCATTTTAAGAGAGGAAGACGTTAATGACACAAACTATTACTATTATTGGTTTAGGAAACTATGGTATAGAAGATTTGCCATTAGGTATATATCGTTTTATACAAAAACAACCTAAGATATATGCACGTACACTTGAACATCCAGTTATTGAGGACCTTAAAAATGAAATAGAATTTGAAGGTTTCGATGATATTTATGAAAATAATGACCAATTTGAAAAAGTGTATGACGAAATTGTTAAACAATTGATTGATAAAGCACAACAATCAGACATTGTTTATGCAGTTCCAGGGCATCCACGTGTGGCAGAAACGACTACTATGAAATTAATGGAGTATCATGCACAAAATAACGATATAGATGTAAAAGTACTAGGTGGTAAAAGTTTCATCGATGACGTATTTGAAGCTGTGAATGTTGATCCTAATGATGGTTTCACACTACTTGATGCTACATCTTTAAAAGAAGTGCAACTAAATGTGCGTACAAATACACTTATTACGCAAGTTTATAGTGAAATGGTAGCAGCAGATATTAAGCTAACTTTAATGGAAAGATATCCAGATGAACATGAGGTAGCAATTGTGACAGGTGCACGTACTGGTGAAGCACAAGTGACGCAATGTGCATTATATGAACTTGATCATTTTGAAGATGCGTTTAATAACTTAACTAGTGTTTTTGTCCCTCAAGTTATAGAATCAGAGGCACTTTATAATGACTTTGATTTTGCAGAGCAGACGATTGATTTATTAGTTGATGATGAAAAAGGTTGCCCTTGGGACAAAGTTCAAACACATCAAACGCTTAAACGTTATTTACTAGAAGAAACGTTTGAGTTATTTGAAGCTATCGATAATGAAGATGATTGGCACATGGTAGAAGAACTTGGAGATATACTGTTACAAGTGTTACTGCATACAAGCATTGGTAAAAAAGAAGGCTATTTTGATGTTAAAGAAGTGATTGCCAGCTTAAATGCTAAAATGATTCGTCGACATCCTCATATATTTAGTGATGCATCAGCAGAATCAATTGATGATTTAAAATCAATTTGGGCGACGGCTAAATCCAAGGAAGGCAAACAACCACGTGTGAAATTTGAGAAAGTATTTGCAGACCATTTCATGTCATTGTATGATAAAACAAAAAATAAAGATTTTGATGAAGTGGCTCTTAAACAATATTTAGAGCAAGGAGAGAATCATTAATGAGATTAGATAAATTTTTAAAAGTATCTAGATTAATTAAACGTCGTACATTGGCTAAAGAAATTAGTGATCAAAGACGTATTACAATTAATGGCAATGTAGCAAAAGCAGGAACAGATGTTAAAGTTGGGGATGTATTAGTTATTCGTTTCGGACAGAAACTTGTGACTGTTAATGTTACAGGATTAAATGAGCATGCTTCTAAAGAGAATGCTAAAGGTATGTACGAATTAGTTAAAGAAGAGCGTATTAATGAATCTGAATAAACAAAGAGAGGTGACAAGCAATGAATAATAAAGTTGAAAATATTGGTAATCAATATACATCTAAAGAAAACCAAAAGAAACAAAGACAACGCAAAAAGATGCGTGTTGTTCGCCGAAGAATCACTTTATTTGGCGGAATCATGTTAGCAATAATCATCTTATTATGCATTATGCTTGTCGTCCAAAAGCACAGCAATGATAAAGACGCTGTAGAACGAAAACATAAAGAAGAACAATATCAAAAAAAGCAAGATGAAGAGATTGCTTTAAAAGAGAAACTAAATAATTTAAATGATAAAGATTACGTAGAAAAAGTGGCACGAGATGATTATTATTTAAGTAATAAAGGCGAAGTTATTTTTAGGTTGCCAAATGATAATAAATCCTCTAAGTCTAAGTCGTCAGATAGTGATAATTAATTAAAGTAAATCTCATTATAGCATTGTGAAATTGCTTCAACAGGAATATAATAAAGTTAAAATCGAATGAAATCGGGAGGATTTATTTAGAATATGTCAATCGAAGTAGGAAACAAGCTTAAAGGTAAAGTCACTGGTATTAAAAAATTCGGTGCATTCGTTGAGTTACCTGAAGGGAAAAGTGGCTTAGTCCATATTAGTGAAGTGGCTGATAACTACGTTGAAAATGTGGAAGATCATTTATCTTTAGGTGATGAAGTAGAAGTAAAAGTACTTTCAATTGCAGATGATGGCAAAATTAGTCTTTCAATTAAAAAGGCTAAAGATCGCCCACAACGTAAACCACATCATAATAATAAATCAAATCAAAGTAAACCAGCGCCAAAAGGTGAAGACTTTGAAAAGAAATTAAGTAACTTCTTAAAAGATAGTGAAGATAAATTAACTTCTATAAAACGTCAAACTGAATCTAGACGAGGCGGTAAAGGTTCAAAACGTTAATTTCATAAATTAAGTCTGTTACAATAATATAACTTTTGTATTGTGAGTTTCTGTAAATGGACAGACAATCTAAGACTGTTTCTTGATGAAGGAGCAGTCTATTTTTATTGTAATGATGATTTGGTATTTGATTAGCTTGTGCGGAGGTGAATAGTTGATGGAAATGAATTCAACAGGTTGGTCAAAAGATGACCATATTGTATTAGCTGTATCAACAGGAATAGATAGCATGTGCCTATTACATCTTTTATTAAATGAATATCAACATACATATCGTAAATTAACATGCATTCATGTTAATCATGGCTTACGACAAGAATCAGCAGAGGAAGAAACGTTCTTTAAAACGTTTTGCGAAAAACACCATATTGACTATTATATTAAACACCTTGATTTAAATAATATCGTAGAAGCGGGAAATAGTATTCAAAACGAATCGCGTCAATATCGCTACGACTGGTTTGATTTTATGATGAAAAAACTTAAGGCTGATGTATTATTAACAGCACATCATCAAGATGATCAAATTGAGACTATATTTTATAGGTTGTTTACAGGGAGATTTACTCGTAGTACTCTAGGCATTGCTTATGAATCAAATCGTCAACATTATAAACTTTGTCGGCCGTTATTAAATATTTCTAAAGATCAAATTAAGAAGTATCAATCGGAATTTCATGTTCCATTTTATGAAGATGCATCAAATCACAAAAACGTATATGTAAGAAATGATATACGTAATCGTATTTTACCTGCGATTTTAGACAACGAGCAATTAAGTATCGACCACTTATTAAAGTTAAAATCTTGGCATGATCAAGAATTAGAAACACTTCGCAATTTAGCAAGCCAATTTATTGATGAACAAGCTCTTATAAAGGCGAATCAAACTAAAATTACTATTCCAAGAACTAGCTTTAATCAATTAACAGATAATGTAAAGGTGCATGTACTTGACCAAATATTTGAAAAAATCTCCTTAGCAACTTCAATATCTGATAAAATGTATCAGTCATGGTTCGACCAATTTGCAAGCCAAAAATCACAATTTACGATTGATGTTACAGATAAATGGATAATTCAAATTTCATATGATACATTTATAATAATGACTAATACAGAAATGAACGATGTAAGTTCAATAAAAGTCATCGAAACACCTCATACATATCACTTTGGAGATTATGAAATTATCATACAATCAGATTTCCCGTTAGAACAATTACCATTAACTATAAGAACACGTCAAAATGGCGACCGTTTTTTATTAAATGGTAGTGAAAACAAACATAAAAAAGTAAGTCGGTTATTGATTGATTGTAAAATCGATGCTATTGAACGCAATCGTTTACCAATTGTTATTAATGCAGAGGGAAATGTTATCGCTGTGGGTCAGTTATATATCAATAAAAACTATGAACATTATATAAACATTAGAAATATTGGAGATGAATAGCAAATGCATAAGGATATAAAAAATATTGTAATGAGTGAAGAAGAAATTCAAACCATTTGTAAGGACTTAGGAGAACAGTTGACTAAAGATTATCAAGATAAACCGCTTGTTTGTATTGGGATTTTAAAAGGATCAGTCATGTTTATGGCGGATTTAATCAAACGTATTGATACACATTTATCGATTGATTTTATGGATGTATCAAGTTATCACGGTGGTACTGAATCAACTGGTGAAGTTCAAATCATCAAAGATTTAGGTTCTTCTATTGAAAACAAAGATGTCTTAATTATTGAAGATATTTTAGAAACTGGTACAACATTGAAATCAATTACTGAATTATTACAATCAAGAAAAGTAAACTCATTAGAAATTGTTACTTTATTAGATAAACCAAATCGTAGAAAAGCTAATATTGAAGCAAAATACGTAGGTAAAAAAATTCCTGACGAGTTTGTAGTTGGATACGGACTTGATTACGGAGAACATTATAGAAACTTACCTTACATCGGCACTTTAAAACCGGAAGTATATTCATAAAGTAACAAGTTAATTTCGATGTTAAAAAGTTGGGTGCGATGTTTTATTACTATGATTAAACATCATTTTAGTGTAGACTCAATTTAAATCACGATGTCTAAATTAAACATGACATTACTTATTTTTAAATCATGATATAACTAAAAATTAAAAATCTATATAGTGGAAGTTGACTAAAATTGAAGAACCAATACTAAAGTTGAAATAGTAGCCTGGTCAAGATGTATTGTGTTACAATTTTTGTTAGTTTTATTATTGGAAGTAGGAGGAAATGACACATGCAGAAAGCGTTTCGCAATGTGCTAGTTATCGCAATTATAGGCGTTATAATATTTGGCCTTTTTTCTTTCCTAAATGGTAATGGAAATATGCCAAAGCAACTTACATATACGCAGTTTGTTAGTAAATTGGATAAAGGCGATTTAAAATCATTAGAAATTCAACCTGAACAAAACGTATACATGGTAAGCGGTAAAACAAAAAAAGGTGAAGATTATTCATCAACAATTTTATTTAACAACGAAAAAGATTTACAAAAAATTACTGATACAGCTCAGAAACAAGATGGATTGAAATTTACAGTTAAAGAAGAAGAAGAACAAAGTGTGTTTGTTAGTATTCTAACAACATTGATTCCTGTTTTAATCATTGCATTATTATTTATTTTCTTCCTTAGCCAAGCTCAAGGTGGCGGTGGCGGCGGTCGTATGATGAACTTTGGTAAATCCAAAGCTAAAATGTACGATAGCAGTAAACGCCGTGTTCGTTTCTCAGATGTTGCAGGTGCAGATGAAGAGAAACAAGAACTTGTAGAAATTGTAGACTTCTTAAAAGATAACAAGAAATTTAAACAAATGGGTTCTAGAATACCAAAAGGTGTTTTACTTGTTGGACCTCCAGGTACTGGTAAAACATTACTTGCACGTGCTGTTGCTGGTGAAGCCGGCGCACCATTCTTCTCAATAAGTGGTTCAGACTTTGTTGAGATGTTTGTCGGTGTTGGTGCAAGTCGTGTACGTGACTTATTTGAAAATGCTAAGAAAAATGCACCATGTATTATCTTTATCGATGAGATCGATGCTGTAGGTCGTCAACGTGGTGCAGGTGTTGGTGGTGGACACGACGAACGTGAACAAACACTTAACCAATTATTAGTTGAAATGGATGGCTTTGGTGAAAATGAAGGTATCATCATGATTGCTGCTACAAACCGTCCTGACATTTTAGACCCAGCGTTATTACGTCCTGGACGTTTTGACAGACAAATTCAAGTTGGTCGTCCCGATGTTAAGGGTCGTGAAGCTATTTTACATGTACATGCTAAAAACAAACCACTTGATGAAACTGTTGATTTAAAAGCTATTTCTCAAAGAACACCAGGTTTCTCTGGTGCTGACTTAGAAAACTTATTAAACGAAGCATCATTAATTGCTGCACGTGAAGGCAAGAACAAAATTGACATGCGTGATATAGAAGAAGCGACAGACCGTGTCATCGCTGGTCCAGCTAAGAAATCACGTGTTATCTCTGATAAAGAAAGAAATATTGTTGCTCACCACGAAGCAGGTCATACTATTATTGGTATGGTACTTGATGAAGCAGAAGTTGTTCACAAAGTGACTATCGTTCCACGTGGACAAGCTGGTGGTTATGCGATGATGTTACCTAAACAAGACCGATTCTTAATGACAGAACCAGAACTATTAGATAAAATTTGTGGTTTACTTGGTGGTCGTGTATCAGAAGATATTAACTTCGGTGAGGTTTCTACAGGTGCTTCAAACGACTTTGAAAGAGCTACACAAATTGCTCGATCAATGGTTACTGAATATGGTATGAGTAAAAAACTCGGACCTTTACAATTCTCTAGTAGCGGTAATGGCCAAGTATTCTTAGGTAAAGATATGCAAGGTGAACCAAATTACTCAGGTCAAATTGCTTATGAAATTGATAAAGAAGTACAACGTATTGTTAAAGAACAATATGAACGTTGTAAAGAAATCTTATTAGAACATCAAGAACAATTAAAACTTATTGCTAAGACATTACTTACTGAGGAAACATTGGTTGCAGAACAAATTCAATCATTATTCCATGAAGGTAAATTACCTGAAGTTGATTATGATTCTGCAGAAGTTGTAACAGAAACTGACTCAGAATTCAAAGATGGTAAATATGGTAAATCATATGAAGATGTTCGAAAAGAACAATCTTTAGATAATAATGACGGTGAAAGTGATCATGATAATGATGAATCAGATACTGAATCAACAGGACATGAACAATCACCAAACATTGATAAACCATATAATCCTAATGATCCAAATCATAGAGAATAATTAGTTCTTAGTTCAATCCCCTTACTGTAATAGTAAGGGGATGTTTTTTATATAAATAATAGCGAGAGAAGAAAGTTAGCTTAGACTATAGCGAAACTCGATTCTTCTTTTAAAAAGCAAAGTAAATATAATGTGAAACAAATAATTTCATGAAAATAAGCAACAGATGTATAATAGTTATTCGAAAATGATATTCAAAATATGAAATGATAAATAATAGAGAACCTCATTAAAAGGAGAAATAAATAATGACACATGATTATATAGTTAAAGCCCTAGCATTTGATGGAGAAATAAGAGCATATGCTTCATTAACAACTGAATCAGTTCAAGAAGCACAAACAAGACACTATACATGGCCAACAGCCTCAGCAGCAATGGGAAGAACAATGACTGCTACGGTAATGATGGGCGCAATGTTAAAAGGAACTCAAAAATTAACAGTAACAGTTGATGGTCGCGGTCCAATAGGGAAAATTATTGCGGATGCGGATGCAAAATGTAACGTACGCGCTTACGTAGACCATCCACAAACGCATTTTCCTTTAAATGAACAAGGAAAATTAGATGTAAGAAGAGCAGTTGGGACAGAAGGCTCAATTCAAGTAGTTAAAGATGTAGGTATGAAAGATTACTTTTCTGGATCAAGTCCAATTGTATCAGGTGAATTAGGAGAAGACTTCACTTATTATTATGCTACAAGTGAACAAACACCTTCATCAGTTGGATTAGGTGTACTTGTTAATCCTGATAACACAATTAAAGCAGCCGGTGGATTTATTATACAAGTAATGCCGGGAGCTAAAGAAGAAACTATTAATAAGTTGGAAGAAGCTATTAACCAAATGACACCTGTATCTAAATTAATTGAACAAGGCCTAACACCTGAAGGTATTTTAAATGAAATACTTGGAGAAGATAACGTTCAAATATTGGAAACTTCTCCAGTACAATTCGAATGTAATTGCAGTCATGAAAAATTCTTGAACGCAATCAAAGGATTAGGAGAAGCTGAAATATCCGATATGATTAAAGAAGATCATGGTGCAGAAGCAGTTTGTCACTTCTGTGGTAATAAATACAATTATAGTGAATCCGAATTAAATCAATTATTAGAATCTATGGCTTAAATTAATTAATATATTGGTAGTATTTTGAGTTAACGTTTACTTTAATTTGGTTTAGGGAAGATTTTAAAATGTATAACAATTACTCAATTTCAGTATAAATAAAATATATTTGTATTTTGAGAAAATTCTGATAGAATAAAGATATCCGATAAAAAGACTAAGCTTTATTAATTTCGTTGAAAAGGAGTGTTTTTAATGGCACAAAAACCAGTAGAAAATATTACACAAATAATTGGAAATACACCTGTAGTTAAGTTGAGAAATGTTGTTGATGAAGATGCAGCAGATATTTATGTTAAATTAGAATATCAAAATCCAGGCGGTTCAGTAAAAGACCGTATCGCATTAGCTATGATTGAAAAAGCTGAAAAAGAAGGAAAAATTAAACCTGGTGATACAATTGTAGAACCGACAAGTGGTAACACAGGTATTGGTTTAGCATTTGTCTGTGCAGCAAAAGGTTATAAAGCAGTATTTACTATGCCTGAAACAATGAGTCAGGAACGTCGTAACTTATTAAAAGCATATGGTGCTGAATTAGTATTAACTCCAGGATCAGAAGCTATGAAAGGCGCTATTAAAAAAGCTAAAGAATTAAAAGAAGAACACGGTTATTTTGAACCACAACAATTCGAAAACCAAGCAAACCCTGAAATTCATGAACTTACAACAGGTCCAGAATTAGTAGAACAATTTGAAGGTAAAAAAATTGATGCGTTCTTAGCTGGTGTTGGAACTGGTGGTACACTTTCAGGTGTAGGTAAAGTATTAAGAAAACAATATCCTGAAATTGAAATTGTGGCTATTGAACCAGAAGCATCTCCAGTACTTAGTGGTGGAGAACCAGGACCACATAAATTACAAGGTTTAGGTGCAGGATTTGTTCCAGATACGTTAAATACTGATATTTACGACAGTATTATTAAAGTAGGAAATGAAACAGCAATGGAAATGGCACGTCGTGTTGCTAAAGAAGAAGGTATCTTATCAGGTATTTCTTCAGGTGCAGCTATTCATGCAGCCATTCAAAAAGCAAAAGAATTAGGTAAAGGTAAAACAGTAGTAACAGTATTACCAAGTAATGGTGAACGTTACTTATCTACACCTTTATACTCATTCGATGATTAATTATAATAGATGTATTAGCGGGGTGTGTAACTCCGCTATTTTTTATGTCTTATTGTAAGTGAAATCATTTTATTTACAGATTAATCGATATAATTATCGAACATTCTGATTTTGACACTGAAATTATTATGTGAGTAATGATATCATTATAAGTGAGACTAATGATATTTATATTAATGAAATGAAAAGGTGATTAAATGTCAAAAACAAAAATTATGGGCATACTTAACGTTACGCCAGACTCATTTTCAGATGGTGGAAAATACAATTCAGTTGAAAATGCGGTTGAAAGAGCGAAAGAAATGATAAATGAAGGTGTTGATATTATTGATGTAGGTGGTGTATCAACAAGACCAGGATATAAAGAAATTACGCTTGAGGAAGAGTTAGATAGAGTTGTACCTGTAGTTAAGTCTTTAATAGAACTCGATACACAAATATCAATAGATACATATAGAAGTGAAGTAGCTGAAGCTTGTTTAAAATTAGGCGCTACAATGATTAATGATCAATGGACTGGATTGTTTGATCCTAAAATATTTGAAGTTGTCGCTAATTCAAATGCAGAAATCGTACTTATGCATAATGGTGATGGACAAAGAGATAAACCGGTTGTCGATGAAATGTTAGTAACTTTATTATCGCAAGCTAATAAAGCTGAGATGGCTGGTATTCCTCAAGAAAAAATTTGGCTTGATCCAGGTATAGGTTTTGCGAAAACACGTGAAGAAGAAAATGAAGTGATGGCTCGACTTGATGAATTAGTAGCTACAGAATATCCGGTATTACTTGCGACTAGTCGTAAAAGGTTTATTAAGGAAATGATAGGTAAAGATACCAAACCTTTAGAGAGGGATGAAGCTACAGCATCAACAACTGCCTATGGTATAATGAAGGGCGTTAAAGCTGTCAGAGTTCACCATGTCGAACTCAACGCTCGAATTGCACAAGGTATGGACTTTTTAAAGGAGAATGAAAATGAAAGACATCATATTTCTTAATGGAATGCGTTTTTACGGATATCATGGGGCATTGTCAGCTGAAAATGAAATAGGACAAATATTTGTTGTAGATCTCACTTTAAAAGTTGATTTGAAAGACGCTGGTAAGTCAGATGATGTAAAGGATACAGTCCATTATGGAGAAGTGTTTGAAGATGTAAAATCTATTGTTGAGGGTGAGCCTTCGAATTTACTCGAGCATCTAGCTGAACGTATTGCAAAACGTATAAATTCACACTATAATCGTGTAATGGAAACAAAAGTTAGAATCACTAAAGAGAACCCACCTATACCTGGTCACTACGATGGAGTAGGTATTGAAATAGTGAGGGAGAGTCATTAAATGATTAAAGCATATTTAGGTTTGGGAAGTAATATAGGCGACAGAGAGCAACAATTAAAGCAAGCTATTCAAATCTTAAATCAATACGAAAATATTGATGTTACAGATATATCCCCTATATATGAAACAGATCCAGTAGGGTATACCGATCAGCCTAAATTTTTAAATTTATGTATAGAAATTGAAACAACATTAACAGCAAGACAATTGTTAACATGTTGTTTAGATACAGAACAAGAACTTCATCGTGTTAGAAAAATTAGATGGGGACCTCGTACATTAGATATAGATATATTATTATATGGAAATAACATTATAGAAGAGAATGATTTGGTAGTACCTCATCCTAGAATGGTTGAGCGTGCTTTTGTATTGATTCCATTGAACGACATTGCCTCTAAACAAATTGAACCTCCCTCTAATAAAACGATTGGGTCAATAGTCACTGAGGATAATACAGTTAAAAAGTACAAAGAATAAATTGAAAAAGCATTTATTTTATAATGGATTTAAACTCATGCGTTAGGATAAAGTAAAAATTCCTTTATAACATCTTTATGGTTTAGTAGAATTGAAAGGTAACTATATTGACGTTATGTTATAGAAAAGGGAAATATGCTTTTAGCATCTTAAAAGTGCTAAAATAATTTTTGGAATTAAAAACATTGTATCAAGTATCAATAGAACAACAAATGGTTGCTAATTTATAATATTTCCAACTAGAACGTATAAAATAATTAACTGAAAACAAGAAGCCTAAAGGAGAGAAAGTTATGTCAGAAGAAATGAATGACCAAATGCAGGTCCGTCGACAAAAATTACAAGAATTAAGAGATTTAGGAATTGATCCATTTGGTCAAAGATATGATCGTTCTGCATCAGCATCTGAGCTAAAAACAGATTGGGACGAGTTCTCAAAAGAAGAATTACATGAAAAAGAAGAACAAAGCCATGTAGCTATAGCTGGACGCATTATGACTAAACGTGGTAAAGGTAAAGCGGGATTTGCACATGTTCAAGATTTATCAGGGCAAATCCAAATCTATGTAAGAAAAGATCAAGTTGGAGATGAACAATTTGATTTATGGAAAAACGCTGACTTAGGAGACATTGTTGGTGTTGAAGGTGTAATGTTCAAAACTAATACTGGTGAATTATCAGTAAAAGCTAAATCATTTACTTTATTAACTAAAGCTTTAAGACCATTACCTGATAAATTCCATGGATTGCAAGATATTGAGCAACGTTACCGTCAACGTTACTTAGATTTAATCACTAACCAAGATAGTACGCGTACATTTATTAATCGTAGTAAGATTATTCAAGAAATGCGTAATTACTTAAACAAACAAGGTTTCTTAGAAGTAGAAACGCCTATGATGCACCAAATTGCTGGTGGTGCTGCTGCTAGACCATTTGTTACTCATCACAATGCATTAGATGCTACTTTATATATGCGTATTGCTATCGAACTACATTTAAAACGATTAATTGTAGGTGGACTAGAAAAAGTATACGAAATCGGACGTGTATTCCGTAACGAAGGTGTATCTACACGACATAATCCAGAATTCACAATGATTGAATTATATGAGGCATATGCAGATTATCATGACATTATGGACCTAACAGAATCAATGGTTAGACACATTGCACAAGAAGTGCTTGGTTCAGCTAAAGTTCAATATAATGGTACTGAAATCGACTTAGAGTCTTCTTGGACAAGATTGCACATTGTTGATGCAGTTAAAGAAGCTACTGGCGTAAACTTTTATGAAGTTAAATCAGATGAAGAAGCTAAAGCACTAGCTAAAGAACATGGTATTGAAATTACTGAAAACATGAAGTATGGTCACATATTAAATGAATTCTTTGAACAAAAAGTAGAAGAAACATTAATTCAACCAACGTTTATATACGGTCATCCAATTGATATTTCACCGTTGGCTAAAAAGAATCCGGAAGATCCAAGATTTACAGACAGATTCGAGCTATTCATTGTAGGTAGAGAACATGCCAATGCATTCACTGAGTTAAATGATCCTATCGATCAAAAAGAAAGATTTGAAGCTCAATTAGTTGAAAAAGAACAAGGTAATGATGAAGCGCATGAAATGGATGAAGACTATATTGAAGCATTAGAATATGGTATGCCTCCAACAGGTGGTTTAGGAATCGGAATTGATAGATTGGTTATGCTATTAACTGATTCTCCATCAATTAGAGATGTATTATTATTCCCATATATGAGACAAAAATAAATGATTTCTATATAAGCACTAATCACTCAGGTGGTTAGTGCTTTTGTTTTATTATAAAAATGAAAAATAATGATTAAACAATTTGTTACCTTTAGTTTGAAAAAGTAACAAATTTATTGATGGAAAGTAATAATACCTATAGTTTAGTGAGTAGAGATGTGATAGAATAATTCAAGTGGAAAAGTTGAACGGACTTAATTCTAAGTTTTTTAAAAAAACTTGAAACAAACCATTGACTTTATAAAACAAATGAAGTAATATATAAAAGTCGTCAAAAACACAGAGGAAGTAAAGAGAATGTAAAATTCTTTTTAATAAAGTGTAAAATTGACTATTGAAATCAATCAAACAAACGTTTATCATTAATAAAGTAAGTTAATTTGTCTGGTGACAATAGCAAAGAGGTCACACCTGTTCCCATGCTGAACACAGAAGTTAAGCTCTTTAGCGCCGATGGTAGTCGGACTAACGTTCCGCTAGAGTAGGACGTTGCCAGGCAATAGATAACAGGAGAATTAGCTCAGCTGGGAGAGCATCTGCCTTACAAGCAGAGGGTCGGCGGTTCGAACCCGTCATTCTCCACCATTTAATTGCCGGCCTAGCTCAACTGGTAGAGCAACTGACTTGTAATCAGTAGGTTGGGGGTTCAAGTCCTCTGGCCGGCACCATCTTTTGAGCCATTAGCTCAGTTGGTAGAGCATCTGACTTTTAATCAGAGGGTCAGAGGTTCGAATCCTCTATGGCTCATTACGATTTTAATTATATTTTTAAAGCAAAATAATGCAGAAGTAGTTCAGCGGTAGAATACGACCTTGCCAAGGTCGGGGTCGCGGGTTCGAATCCCGTCTTCTGCTCCATTATTTTGCCGGGGTGGCGGAACTGGCAGACGCACAGGACTTAAAATCCTGCGGTGAGAGATCATCGTACCGGTTCGATTCCGGTCCTCGGCACCATCTTTAAATAGCGCCCGTAGCTCAACTGGATAGAGCGTTTGACTACGGATCAAGAGGTTATGGGTTCGACTCCTATCGGGCGCGCCATTTTTAAAGTTAATAACTACATACGGGAAGTAGCTCAGCTTGGTAGAGCACTTGGTTTGGGACCAAGGGGTCGCAGGTTCGAATCCTGTCTTCCCGACTTCTTAAATAATGGGGGCTTAGCTCAGATGGGAGAGCGCCTGCTTTGCACGCAGGAGGTCAGCGGTTCGATCCCGCTAGTCTCCACCATGATTTATTACATTAATGAACATTGAAAACTGAATGACAATATGTCAACGTTAATTCCAATAATGTAACGAAAGTTACAACAATTAATTTAGTTTTATGAGCTAATCAAACATCATAAATTTTTATGGAGAGTTTGATCCTGGCTCAGGATGAACGCTGGCGGCGTGCCTAATACATGCAAGTCGAGCGAACAGATAAGGAGCTTGCTCCTTTGACGTTAGCGGCGGACGGGTGAGTAACACGTGGATAACCTACCTATAAGACTGGGATAACTTCGGGAAACCGGAGCTAATACCGGATAAGATTTTGAACCGCATG
>NZ_JHVS01000014.1:0-34410 GCF_000620265.1 Staphylococcus sp. URHA0057
TATATTACTTGTCTTCTATATTTTGGAGCGAAGACTATGTGATACTTACAATTCCATTTTGTATGTGCTAAACTGTTTGTGTCGGATGACATTAAAAAGCATCTCCTCGTGTTGATTATTTTGGTTGGCTGACCAATATTTATTCTAGCACGTAGAGTTGCTTTTTTTGTGACAACGGTAGAACCTTTTCTGAACCATACGCATAGCGTATGGTTTTCTTTTTACAATGAAAGAACGACAAATTCCATACTATTACATTAGAATTTGTCGTTCATTTATTAGAAGCATATATTTTACAGACTTCTAAATTAATTGTTACAACAACAATTATTATCCTGTTGCTCTTTTTCATTTTTCTCTTTTTTTTCTTCAATTTCTACTGAACAACAAGATTGTTCCTGAGGTTTTAATTTTTTTAATACGTCTTTGACTCCCATTATCTCACCTCCTTTAAATAACGATGTTCACCATCAAACCTGTAGAAATAGCTACAACTAAAATGGCGATAACGAATGAGATTACAAATTTTTTCTTGAATAGTTTCGATAATAATATAACTTCTGGAATACTTGCACCAGCACCACCAATGATCAAAGCAACAACTGTCCCAAGCGACATTCCTTTTGAAGCTAATGCTTCAGCTATAGGTAACATTGTTTCAGGTCTAATATACATAGGAATACCTATAATAGAAGCAATAAATACGGATATAATGCCACCTTCACTCGCATATTTAGTAATAAATGTTTCGGGTACAAATCCATATATGAACGCTCCAATAAATACACCAATAAATAGGTAAGGAAGCATTGGATATAAAAATGCCCACGCATCATTTAATGCTTGTTTAAAACGAGATCCATGTTTATTAGCAAAAAATCCATCTCCTTTAACGTTTACACCTTTGTAAGTTTTAACTAAATTCATTTTTGAAAATACTAGACCCGTTAAAATACTAAAAATCGCTAGTACAACAAAGTAAATAACAGCAACTTTCCAACCTAATAAGGCCCATAACATAAATATCATTAATGGATTCATTAATGGTGAAGATATTAAGAAACTCATTGCTGGACCAAAAGGTACTTTAGAATTTAATAGACCTGCAAGTATTGGAATTGTAGAACAAGAACAAAAGGGTGTCATCGCACCAAACACCATCCCCAATATATAACTAATTGCTTGATTAGGCTTGCTCAAAAATCTTTTGATTTTTTCTTCCGAAACTACTTGTTGAATTAAACTTACAATAAAGCTCACGATGATGAATAGTATTAATAATTCAAAAAACAACATCACAAATGTTTTTATAAATTCCATAATTGAATCTAACATGAGTATAATGCCTCCAAATTTAATTAATCAATATTTCTTGATGTATTAATCAAAAAAAATTGATTAATACTATATTAAAAAAGATACTTAAAGTATCTTACAACAAGTATCTTCATTTAAAACAACCTGTATTTGCTGCTCATTAATTTTATAATAATTCCATGTGCCATGCTTTTCAGCAATAAGAACATTTGCATCTACTAATTTTTTTAAATGATAAGAAAGTTTAGATTGTTTTATATCTAATAACTCTTCTAAATCACATACACATAATGATTTATTGAAGCTTTGGCTAATTTGATTTAGTATTTTTAATCTGATTTTATCAGCTAGCGCATTAAACATATTTTCATAAAAGTCAAATTGTTGATCTTCACTCATATCAGTCTTTGCTTTAATAACTTCCATAAAAGACCATCCTTTTTATAATATTTCATTGAGTTTATATTATCTTTATTTCAATTCTTGAATTGCTTGTTTATAGTTATTTTTTGTTGATTCGCCATACTGATTAATGTTCCCTTTAAAGAACTCCTTCTCCATATACATTGTAGCTTCTTTTAAATTGATTTCTCTTGATAGCATAACAAGATTTAAATAACTTACAAAATAACCAACAGTTAAAGTACTTGCATGGTTTACTCGCAATCAAGCACGCCTCCTTATTGTCAACGTAGTTTTATATCATTTAATACATCAATTTTTTTTGATATATTAAATATAAATCAATATCTATATTATCGCAAGAAGAAAACCTATAATTTTACATAAACTTAGGTATTGCTCACAGAAATATTAAAATAATTTTTTTATAAATTGTATTATTAAGAATTAAATTTAGTAAAATTTTTAAAACTCAAGCAAAAACATAGACTAACATCTATATAGATGTTAGTCTATAATCGTAAATTAATTAATGAGGTGAGTATAATGTTAAATATTGAAATATACGAAGAAGCTATGTGCTGTTCTACTGGCGTATGTGGTCCAGAACCGGATGAAACACTAATAAAAGCGAACCAAATCAATGAATATTTAAAGCAAAATCAAATAGAAGTTCAACGTTATAATATGAATAACAATCCGAATGAATTCATTAAAAATCAAGAAGTTATTCGTTTAATTCAAGAAAAAGGTGATGAAGTTTTACCCATCACTTTTATAGAAGGCAATATAACTAAAACGGGCGCTTATATTACCCAAGAAGAAGCCGATGAAATTATTACAGTTAATCAAATGAGAAATGGAGGATGCTGTGGTGGAAATGGATGCTGTTAAATACTTAAATAAATTGAATTTAGATAACATTGAGTTAACAAAATATTTGTTTTTTACTGGTAAAGGTGGCGTAGGCAAAACAACGATATCAAGTTTTATTGCTTTAAACTTAGCAGAGAATGGAAAGAAAGTAGCTTTAGTAAGTACTGATCCAGCTAGTAATTTACAAGATGTATTTCAAATGGAATTATCTAATAAATTAACTAAATATCAACCTATACCTAATCTCTCTATAGCCAATTTCGACCCGATTGTTGCTGCAGACGATTATAAAGCACAATCTATAGAACCTTATGAGGGTATTCTACCAGAAGATGTGCTTGCTGAAATGAAAGAACAGTTAAGTGGTTCATGTACAGTTGAAGTAGCAGCATTTAATGAATTTACAAATTTTTTATCCGATAAAACTTTAGAACAAGAATTTGATTTCATTATATTTGATACAGCTCCCACAGGTCACACTTTGAGAATGCTTGAATTACCTTCTGCATGGACAGATTATTTAAATACAACGAGTAATGACGCTTCTTGCTTAGGTCAATTATCAGGTTTAAATGAAAATAGAGTTAAATATAATTCAGCACTTGAAAAACTACGTAACCAAGATGATACGACCATGATGTTAGTTGCGAGACCTACTCACTCTTCTATATATGAAATTCAAAGAGCGCAACAAGAATTACAACAACTGTCAATTTCTAAATTCAAAGTAATCATTAACAACTATATAGAAGAAAGTCACGGTTTAATTTCGAGTCAGATGAAATCGGAACAAGATAAAAACATTAATCATTTTACTGAATGGTTAAATAACAATCATGCTTATTACGTTCCATATAAAAAGCAGAAAGAAGAAGGTATAGAAAATTTAACTAATCTATTAAATGATGATAACTTAATTGAAAATGATGACTTTATTGTTGAAGATCATCCGCAATTCAATAAATTAATCGATGAAATTGAAAATAGTAAAGTTCAATATTTATTTACAATGGGAAAAGGTGGCGTTGGTAAAACGACAGTAGCAACGCAATTAGCTACAGCATTATCTAATAAAGGATATCGTGTTCTTTTAGCAACTACTGACCCTACTAAAGAAATTAATGTTGAAACTACAAGTAATTTAAATACTGCTTATATTGATGAAGAACAAGCATTAGAAAAGTATAAAAAAGAAGTACTAGCCACAGTGAATGATGATACACCACAAGACGATATTGATTATATTATGGAAGATTTAAAATCACCTTGTACAGAAGAAATAGCATTTTTCAAAGCCTTTAGTGACATTATGGAGAATCAAGACGACATGGATTACGTCATTGTAGACACAGCTCCTACAGGCCATACCTTGCTGTTACTTGATTCTAGTGAAAATCATCATAGAGAATTAAAGAAAAAATCAACTCAAACTACCAGTAATGTTGAAACATTATTACCTAAAATTCAAAATAAAAATTTAACACAGATGATAATCGTAACACTAGCAGAAAAAACACCTTATTTAGAATCTAAACGTTTAGTAGAAGATTTAAATAGAGCTAATATAGGCCATAATTGGTGGGTTGTTAATCAATCGTTAGTTACGCTAAATCAACGTGATGACCTTTTTAGTAACAAAAAAGAAGATGAATCATTTTGGATAAACAAGATTAAAAATGAAAGTTTTGACAATTATTTTGTCATACCTTATGGGGGGTTATCATAATTAAAAAAATTGTAATCATCGGTTCAGTTGCTGCCGGTACAAGTGTCGCGGCTAAAGCAAGAAGAAATAGTGAAGATGTGGAAATTATCGTTTTTGATAAAGATAGTGATATTTCGTATTCAGTATGTGGTATCCCCTACTATATAGGCGGTAATGTATCTGATATTGATGAACTCACGCCAAGAAATGCTAAATGGTTTAAAGAGCGCTTCAATATAGATATTTATACAAAATATGAAGTGAATCAGATAAATGATACTGATCAAACAATAACTGTTACCAATTTAGTAAATGATGAAAAGATGATTCAAGAATATGACGAATTAGTATTAGCAACAGGCTCATCGCCTAAGGAACTTCCTCAATTAAATAGCGAAGAATATAACAATGTATTTAAAGTTAAGAATATTAATGATGCGAAAGCAATTTATAATTATATTGAGGACAATGATGTTCAGAATATAACAATCATTGGTGGTGGATTTATTGGTCTAGAAATGTTAGAACAATTATCTAATTACAATACTTCAATTATTCAACGTAGTACTTTTATGCCTCATTTAGACTACGATATCAGTTTTATGATTCAAGAATATATTGAAGATAAAGCTAACGTATATACCAATAATGAAATAGATATTATTGATTATGATGAAAATCATACAATAAATAGAGTGAGCTTAAAAACTGGCGAATTAATTGATACAGATTTAATCATTATTGGAATTGGTGTCATACCAAATACTAAATTAGCTAAAGAAATTGGTATTAATATTGGAAAATCTGGAGCAATACAAACCAATAAGTATTTTGAAACAAATATTCCTCACATATATGCAATTGGTGATGTAGCAGAAAGTTATAATTTAATTACTGGTGACCCTATATATAGACCATTAGGTTCTACAGCAAATAAAATGGGACGTATTTTAGGAGATCGATTAACTGGTGGAAATCTAGAACATAAAGGCATTTTAGGAACAGGCATTGTTCGTATATTTGATATGACAATTGCCCAAACAGGCTTAACTGAAAAAGAAGCTATTGATTTAGATATTGATATTGACGTATTACACAATGTGAAACCGAATCGTCCAGAATATATGCAAGGTCAAGAAATGGTAATTAAAGCTATATTTGATAAAAACAATTCTAAATTACTGGGTGCCCAAATTATTGGGTATGAAGGTGTAGATAAAAGAATAGATGTACTAGCTACTGCTATAACGTTTGGTGCCCATGCAGAAGATTTATTTCATTTAGATTTAGCATATGCGCCTCCTTTTTCTACAACTAAAGATCCTGTTATTTATACAGGGATGATTGGACACAATATTACTCGAGGACGCAAAATTATAACGCCTGAAGAAGTCATGAAACAAAATAATGACTTATTGATTTTAGATGTACGTTCTCCAAAGCAATTTGAAGTTAATCATGTTGATGGAGCGATTAACGTCCCATTGAAAATATTGAGAAGTTATGCAAAAACAGTAGATAAAAATCAAAAGATAGTGACTTACTGTAATAAAGGTACTACTGGGAATGCTGCACAAAACGTACTTATTAATTTAGGTTTTAAACAAGTGTTTAATTTGTCAGGTGGTAATAAAAATTATCAACGTTATAAAAGGTTTCAAGTAGAAAGGAAGAAGAAAAATTGAATTATAAAGAAATTTCACAATACTTAAAAGTGATTGCTGATAGTAGCCGTCTTGAAATATTAGACTTGTTATCTTGCGGTGAATTATGCGCTTGTGATTTATTAGAGCATTTTTCTTTTTCTCAACCCACATTAAGTCATCATATGAAAGTATTAAAAGACAATAATTTAATTACATCCAGAAAAGATGGTAATAAAATTTTATACAAATTGAATCATGACGTATTGGATAACGTTACATCACGACTCACTCTATTGAGTTCCAGTACTGTCCCATGTATATGTGAAACAGTAGAGAAAGGTGAGTGTTAATGATGACGATATTAGCAATCACAATATTTGTATTAACGTTAATTTTTGTTATATGGCAACCTAAAGGTCTAGATATTGGTATTACTGCATTAATTGGTGCTGTAGTTGCTATAATCACTGGCGTTGTAAGCTTTTCAGACGTACTAGAAGTTACTGGAATTGTTTGGAATGCGACTTTAACTTTTGTTGCAGTTATTCTTATTTCACTCATATTAGATGAAATTGGATTCTTTGAATGGTCTGCCATACATATGGTAAGAGCATCAAAGGGTAATGGCTTGAAAATGTTTATCTTTATCATGCTCTTAGGTTCAGTTGTAGCAGCCTTCTTCGCAAATGATGGTGCGGCTTTAATACTGACGCCTATTGTTTTAGCAATGGTACGTAGTTTAGGATTTGATAAAAAAGCGATATTCCCATTTATTATTGCTAGTGGTTTTATTGCAGATACTACGTCTCTTCCATTAATTGTTAGTAATTTAGTTAATATTGTTTCTGCTGATTACTTTGATATTGGATTTGTTGAGTACTTCAGTAAAATGATTATACCTAATATATTCTCTTTAATCGCAAGTATTCTTGTCTTATGGCTTTATTTTAGAAAGTCTATCCCAAGAAAATTTGATGCAGTAAATATTAGAGAACCAAAAGAAGCGATTAAGGACAAAAAGCTTTTTAATATCTCGTGGATTGTACTCACTGTATTGCTAGTTGGTTATTTAATAAGTGAGTTTATAAATATTCCAGTATCAATTATTGCTGGTATCATTGCTTTAATATTTGTATTATTAGCACGTAAGTCTAAGGCTGTGCATACGAAACAAGTAATTAAAGGTGCGCCATGGAATATTGTTTTATTCTCTATTGGTATGTATCTTGTGGTATTTGGTCTAAAAAATGTGGGCATCACAACGCTTCTTGGTGATGTACTAACAAATATTTCAAATTACGGCTTATTTAGTAGTATCATGGGCATGGGCTTTATAGCTGCATTCCTTTCATCCATTATGAACAACATGCCAACTGTTTTAATAGATGCAATAGCGATTGGTCAATCTCAAACAACAAGCATACTCAAGGAAGGCATGATTTATGCGAATGTTATCGGATCTGATTTAGGACCTAAAATAACACCAATTGGTTCGTTAGCAACACTTCTCTGGTTACATGTGCTTACTCAAAAAGGTGTTAAAATTTCTTGGGGACAATACTTTAAAATCGGTATTATTATAACGATTCCGGTATTATTTATCACACTGTTAGGGTTATATCTAACACTTATTATTTTCTAAAAAAAGAGGAAACTATTTATGGATAAAAAAACAATTTATTTTATATGTACAGGTAATTCATGCCGTAGCCAAATGGCTGAAGGCTGGGGTAAAAAAATCTTAGGAGATGAATGGCAAGTATATTCTGGCGGTATTGAGGCACACGGTGTAAATCCAAAAGCAATAGAAGCTATGAAAGAAGTTGGAATTGATATATCAAATCATGCTTCTAATTTAATTGACAAAAATATACTAAACCAATCTGATTTAGTAGTAACTCTATGTAGCGATGCTGATCAAAACTGTCCTGTATTGCCGCCTAATGTAAAGAAGGAACATTGGGGATTTGACGATCCTGCTGGCAAACCTTGGTCAGAATTCCAACGTGTTAAAGATGAAATCAAAGCAGCCATTGACTCATTTAAGGCTAGATAAATTTTAAGCGTCTCAATATCATTGAGACGCTTTTTAATAGACTTTTTATTATAAAATAACTTCAAAATATCAACTTAATAATTGCAACGACGATTAAAATACATATTATCGTTTTTTGAATATAGTCAGGTATTTTCTGACCCATTTTCATACCTAGAGGCGTAAATAGTATACTACCTAAAATTAACGGTACTGCACTATTGATAGGAATATACCCCTGTAATAATTTAATCATAAATGCTCCAATAGAAGAAATGAATGCAATTACAATACTATTTGTAACCACCATGTTCATTGGTAATTTAAATATAACAAGTAGTACTGGAATAATAATAAATGCGCCACCAGCTCCTACAATACCAGATACCAAACCGATGATACCACCTATTGTAATTAAAAGTAGACGATTAAACTTAATATGACTAGTAGATGGTGTAACTTTTATAAACATTAGAATAAGAGCTAGTAATGCAATAATAATATAAACCGTATTAACAAACTGAACATTTATTAAATTCGCTAAGATTGCACCTAGCATACTACCTATTACCATTCCACTTCCCATATTAAGTATAAGCGTTCTAGAAAAATTTTTATTTTTATATGCGTTTAAAGATCCACTCAATGTACTAAAAAAAACCTGACTTGAAGTTAATCCTGAAGCAATATAAGCACTATAAGTAGGTAAACCAAATAATGGTGGTAATAATAAGAGAGCTGGGTAAATAACAATGGCTCCCCCTATACCGACTAATCCAGAAATAAATCCTCCTAAGATACCAATAACTAACATTACTATAATTGTTGTTATACTTATCATTTACTTTTTATCAATAATTCAACTGCTTCATTAATTAGTGCCTGAGAATCTTCACTATTTTCTTCAGACATTTTGACGCATTCTACTAAGTTTTCACTAATGATAATACCCATTAACCGTTGAATAGAACTTTTAGAGGCACTTAATTGACTAATGACGTCTTTACAATTTTTTTCTTCCTCCATCATTTTAATGACTCCATTAAGCTGTCCTTGTATGCGATGAATACGATTAATCATCTTTTTATTATATTCCAATATATTTCACTCCACATTCATTTTTAATAATTACATCATATTGATTAAATTTTAGTTTGTCAAATACCCCCATAGGTATTTGACAAACTATCTAATTCGTTATAATATACCCCCATAGGTATTTAAAAGGAGGTAATTATGTCACAATATAAAACGAAACACATTAATGATTTCACTAAAAAAGAATTACAAGAATTGGGTTCTAAGGGTCAATTAATTGACGTTCGACAGCCTGAAGAATTTGAATTAGGACACATTAAAAATGCTTTATTACATTCAGTTGAAAATATAGAGACTTTTAAACAAAGCAAAAATAAAACTTACTATATCTATTGTAAAAGTGGTAATAGAAGTAGAAAAGCCAGTCAATTTCTTGCACAACGTGGATACGATGTGGTGAATTTAGACGGAGGTTATACCGCATACGAAAAACAACATGATAATGATAATTTATCTAAAGTAAAAGAAGATAGAGAAATTAAAGATAATCGTAAGATGTTCAATTATAGTAATCTACAATGTCCAGGACCTATTGTTAATATTAGTAAAGAAATCAAAAACATCGCTATTGGTGATCAAATAGAAGTTGTTGTGACTGATCACGGATTTTTAAATGATATTAAAAGTTGGGTCAAACAAACTGGACATACACTTGTTAGACTCAATGATTCTGGTAATGAAATTCGCGCTATTATTCAAAAAGAAGAAAATAAAAATATAGAAGTGACACACACGAAAAGTGGAACAACGATTGTTTTATTTAGCGGCGAGCTAGATAAAGCAGTTGCAGCAATGATTATTGCTAATGGTGCTAAAGCCGCAGGGAGAGATGTAACCATTTTTTGCACATTTTGGGGCTTAAATGCACTTAAAAAAATTCAAAGTCAACGTATTAAGAAAAAAGGTATTGCAAAACTTTTTGACTTCATGCTTCCAAATTCACCAATTAACATGCCTATTTCTAAAATGAATATGTTTGGTTTAGGCAATCTAATGATGCGTTATGTCATGAAAAAGAAAAATGTCGATACTTTACCTTCTCTTATTGATCAAGCAGTTGAGCAAGGTGTTAAACTTATCGCTTGTACAATGAGTATGGATGTGATGGGCATTACAAAAGAAGAATTACGCGATGATGTAGAATACGGTGGCGTAGGTGCATATATTGGATATACAGAACAAGCTAATCACAATTTATTTATATAATTAGAAAGGAATGATATTATGTTTTTTAAACAATTTTATGATAAACATTTATCTCAAGCATCTTATTTAATCGGTTGTCAAAAAACTGGAGAAGCCATGATTATTGATCCTATTCGTGACTTATCTTCATATATTCGAGTTGCTGATGAAGAAGGTTTAACCATTACTCATGCAGCTGAAACACATATACATGCAGATTTTGCTTCAGGAATTAGAGATGTTGCTATAAAGTTAAATGCTAATATCTATGTATCAGGTGAAAGTGATGACACATTAGGTTATAAAAATATGCCTAACCACACTCATTTTGTTCAACATAATGACGATATTTATGTAGGAAATATAAAATTAAAAGTGCTTCATACACCTGGTCACACGCCAGAAAGTATAAGTTTTTTACTTACTGACGAAGGTGCTGGAGCACAAGTTTCAATGGGACTATTCAGTGGTGATTTTATTTTTGTAGGAGATATCGGTAGACCTGATTTACTAGAAAAAGCGGTTAAAGTAGAAGGATCATCTGAAATAGGCGCTAAACAAATGTTTAAATCGATTAAAAGTATTAAAGACTTGCCAGACTACATTCAAATTTGGCCTGGCCATGGCGCTGGTAGTCCTTGTGGTAAATCTTTAGGTGCTATTCCAACATCTACGCTTGGCTATGAAAAACAAACGAACTGGGCTTTTTTTGAAAATAACGAAGCTACCTTTATCGATAAACTCATTTCTGATCAACCTGCACCACCACATCATTTTGCACAAATGAAAAAAATTAATCAATTCGGTATGAATTTATATCAACCTTATACGGTTTATCCAACTACAAATACAAACAGATTAACTTTTGATCTCCGCAGTAAGGAGGCTTATCATGGTGGACATATTGAAGGTACAATCAATATTCCATATGATAAAAATTTCATCAATCAAATTGGCTGGTATCTAAACTATGATCAAGAAATTAACTTGATTGGAGACTATCACCTTATTTCAAAAGCAACACACACCTTACAACTCATTGGATACGATGATGTTGCTGGATATCAATTACCTCAATCTAAGATTCAAACACGTTCCATTCATAGTGAAGACATTACAGGTAACGAATCACATATATTAGATGTACGTAATGATAATGAATGGAATAATGGCCACTTATCTCAAGCGGTTCATGTACCACACAGCAAACTTTTAGAAACAGATTTACCTTTCAATAAAAACGATGTTATTTATGTACACTGTCAGTCTGGCATTAGAAGTTCGATAGCTATTGGTATTTTAGAACATAAAGGTTATCACAACATTATTAATGTAAATGAAGGTTACAAAGATATACACCTTTCTTAATATTTATACTAATGAAGAAGGACTATAAGTAGTTAGATATAGCTTATAGTCCCTTTTTATATTATTGGATACATATCTATTTAAAAATCATTTATGTATCCTCGCTTTATATCATTTAATAAATATTTTACATAGTGCATACCTTTTTTGTTTATTGATGTGTTCAAAAAACATAACAGCAATTCTTATAAACCTCATATGTTCTGATACGTTCAAAATTCCTTTATGATGCGGTTTATCGTATAAAAGTTAATTACATATTGTTGCATTCACTATGATTATCGTCATTTATAAGTAATATATTCAATGTTTCTATTACGCCATCTCTATCATTATTAATTGAAATTAAATTTGCTTTACTTTTAAGTTCTGGATAAGCGTTGTCCATAGCAACTTTGTATCGTGCATGCTCAAATAAAGGAACATCATTTAAACCATCACTTAATACAAGCGTTTGTTCACTACTTATATTTAATAAATTTTGTAAAAAACGAATCGTTTTTCCTTTATCAACGTCTTTAGCTACTGCTTCGATAGCAGCTTGAATATGTTTACGTAAATATTCAATACGATAGTCATAATGAATATGTCCATAACAATGAATCGTCTAGTCTTAAATGATTCGTTTAATCAATGATACTTGTTCGCCAACTACAGTAAAACGATTACTAATTTTCAATCTTCTCATTTCATGTAATCGTTATAGTTACAAATTGAGTCGGATGTCAAAGTTTAAAGTCGGTAAATAAAAAATGCCCTATCATTCAAACTTTCAAATCTCAATGATAGGGTCAGTATAAACAGTTGTATTAATTATATTCATCTTCAATATCGCCAACGATTTCTTCAAGAATATTTTCTAAAGTAATGATACCTTTGAAATCAGCATTATCATAAACTGCAGCAATATGAACTTTTTTCTTTTTCATTATTTCCAAAATGTGCTTCAATGGCGTATTCAGTCTAACGTTGATAATTGGATTAACAAATGTCGCTAACTTAGATGGCTGATCCACATTAAATAATGATTTGGAATGGATAAAACCAAAAATTTGATCATCTTTAATAGCTGGATATCTTGTAAATGCATCTACTTTAATTTGTTGAATCGCATCATCAAAACGCGTATTTAAATTGAGTGTTTTGACATGTTCTTGATCGATCATAATATCTTTTGCGACTAAATTATCGAATTTAAATGCTTGATTAATATGGTGTAACTCACTGTCATTAATTTCGCCACCTTCATGGCTATCTTGAATTAATTGTTTCAATTCTTCTTCAGAGTGGAATACCTCACTCTCTTTAGCTGGTTTCATGTTGAACATTTTCAAGATTAATCGTGCTGCACCATTTAATAGCCAAATAAATGGATACATTATTTTATAGAAAAAGATGATTGGCTTCGCAAAGAGTAATGTAATATACTCAGCTTTTTGAATCGCAATGGTCTTAGGCGCCATCTCACCTACAACTACATGTAAAAATGTCGCGATAACAAACGCACCACCAATAGTAAATGGATGTATCCATGCTTCAGGAATACCTATACTACTGAATAGTGGGTTTAGAATAAATTCAAATGTGGATTCCCCGACCATACCAATACCTAAAGCGGTAATGGTAATACCTAATTGACAGGCAGCTAAGTATTCGTCAAGATGATCGACAACTTTTTTAGCAGCGATTGCTTTCTTCTCTCCTGCATTAAACAATTGTGCAATTCTTGTTACTCTGACTTTCACGATAGCAAACTCTGTCGCTACGAAAAATGCCGTTAGGACTAATAATAATATAAAAGTAATCAGACTAAATAGGGTCCCCAAATATGTTCCTCCAAAATAAAAAATATAGACTTACTATTATATGAATTGTATCAACGTTTTTTATATAATCAAAATATTTAAATTTTAAATACTAATATAAATAGTGCTATCTACTAGAACAAGACAAACAAGCTGAATTCCCACATTATAATACTGATATGACTGCTAATGTGTTACAGACAATGTTCAAAGATATTGAAGAGTTAGAGAAATAGCAATTGAAATCACTGTATCTAACGATTATCAATCGTATTGATATAAGGATAGATGAATATCATAAAAATTAATTTTACATCATCCTCAAATTGGATAACGCTTTTAATAAACAACTATTTAATAACCATCCACTCGACGAAGTGCTCCTCAGCACTTCGTCTTTATTTTTGCCGCAAACTATATATATAACTATTGAATAAACAATGACTATTCTGTTATTCTTTCATTTATTTTATCTAACCAATTTTAGAATTCTCTTTATCAATTTCAATAACACTTATCTAATGAAACAGCCATTGTCGTAATTATTTTCATAACTACACGAAGCTTATATTGAAATTGCTAAAGAACATCCCACGATAATTTTTTTACCGGGAAAGGAATGGGATTTGCAGATTCGAAGAAGCAGAAGGATTGTGCAAGCACAATCCCAAAATCCCGTTATTTTTTTATAAATAAATAATATATATAAGGAAGTAGAGACCCAACCCTATCATCAATACTTATAAATAATGAGTTGATTGTTCGTCAAAATGGGTGGGATTCCGGGATTTCCTTGTTACACCAACGTTTATCACGGGTTTTTATATAGAATTTTCTCATATTGTCAACGGGATTCTTAATAAATGACAAATCAAATATATCGATTTATATGTTACTCAAATATAGTATATTTATTTTTATTATCGTTATATACAAAATCAATGAATATTATATACTAAAAATTAATATTAAAAATATAGTCACTGCTACATAAATATAGTATTTACAATTAATAAGATTCATTAAATACCAAAAATTTAAATTTATCCTTTAAATAACTCTTGTTTTTTGTATAATTATTGTATGTAACAAAAATAAATATAAGGGAGTTATTTAATATGTTTGTTTTAGCTACATCTTTATCAAGCCAAGTGAATCTTGACTGGCGGACATATATCATGCTTGCAGTATATTTTCTAATTTTACTTGTTATTGGATATTATGGTTATAAGCAGGCAACCGGAGATTTAAGAGAATATATGCTTGGTGGAAGAAATATAGGACCTTACGTTACTGCATTATCTGCTGGAGCTTCAGATATGAGTGGTTGGATGATTATGGGGTTACCTGGAGAGGTTTATACAACAGGTTTATCAGCAGCTTGGTTAGCTATTGGATTAACTATCGGAGCTTATGTTAACTACATACTTGTAGCACCAAGACTTCGTGTGTACACTGAAAAAGCGAATGATTCAATCACATTACCTAACTACTTTACACACCGTCTTAATGATCATTCTAATATTATTAAAATTATCTCTGGGGGTATTATTGTCATATTCTTTACACTATATACTCACTCGGGTATGGTTTCAGGTGGTAAATTATTTAATAGTGCTTTTGGTCTAGATTATCATACTGGTCTTATTCTAGTTTCGGTGATTGTCATTGCTTATACATTCTTTGGGGGATATTTAGCAGTATCATTAACTGACTTCTTTCAAGGTGTAGTTATGTTAATTGCTATGATTATGGTGCCAGTTGTCGCAATGATGCAATTAGGTGGCATTGATACATTTTCTCAAGCAGCAGATTTAAAACCAACTAATCTAGATTTATTTAAAGGTACCACTATTGTGGGAATTATTTCTTTCTTTGCTTGGGGATTAGGTTATTTTGGTCAACCGCATATTATAGTGCGATTCATGTCAATCAAATCCGTTAGTCAATTAAAAACTGCCAGAAGATTTGGTATTAGTTGGATGGCTATTAGTTTAATTGGTGCTGTATGTGTAGGATTGATAGGTATTGCTTTTGTTCAAGATAGAGGAGTTAAATTAAATGATCCAGAAACGCTTTTTATTTTAATGGGTCAAATTTTATTCCATCCATTGGTTGGTGGTTTCCTTCTTGCAGCAATTTTAGCAGCTATTATGAGCACAATCTCCTCACAACTACTTGTTACTTCTAGTTCACTTACTGAAGATTTCTATAAATTAATTAGAGGCGAAGAAGCTGCAAAAAAACATAAAAAAGAGTTTTTATTAGTAGGTCGATTATCTGTTCTTATTATAGCAATTATATCTATTATAATCGCATGGACTCCGAATGATACTATACTTAATCTTGTTGGTAATGCATGGGCTGGATTTGGTGCTGCATTTGGTCCACTAGTATTACTATCTCTCTATTGGAAGGGGTTAAGTCGTACAGGAGCTATTTCTGGTATGATATCAGGAGCAGTTGTCGTCATTATTTGGATTGTTTTTGTGAAACCATTGGGAGAATATAATGACTTCTTTAATTTATATGAAATTATTCCTGGATTTTTAACAAGTTTGACTGTGACTTATATCGTAAGTCTTATAACTAAAAAACCAAACAGAGATGTTGGAAAAGAATTAGAAGAAGTTAAAAAACTTATAAAAGAAAAATAACACTTTATCACTTAAAGAGGTAGAACAAGAAATTTTGGTTCTACCTCTTATTTTTGTATTTACAAATTTCATTTTATTGAAGTATATAGTTTTTATCAATTTCAATAACACTTATCTAATATAATAGCAAATTGCATTATCTATCTACTACTACATGATGCTTATATTGAAATTGCTAAAGAACATCCCACGATGATTTTTTACCGGGAAACAAATGGGATTTGCAGATTCGAAGAAGCAGAAGGATTGTGCAAGCACAATCCCAAAATCTCGTTATTTTTTATAAATAAATAATATATATAAGGAAGCAGAGAGATACACTCATCATTAATACGTATAAATAATGAGTTGATTGTTCGTCAAAATAGGCGGGATTCCGGTATTTCCTTGTCATACCAATGTTTTTAGCGGTTTTTTATATGTAATTTTCTCTTATTCTCACCGGGATTCGTAATAAATGACAAATCAAATATATATTATCCCAATGATGTATATCAACTACATCACTATCACACTATCTAGGAGGCAATGATATGAAAACAATCACTCAAGAACTCAAACAATATATAACTCGTCTTTTCCAACTATCTAACAATGAAACATGGGAATGTGAAGCGTTAGAAGAAGCAGCAGAAAATATACTTCCTACTCGTTTTGTAGACCATATCCCACTTGCTCATCTTACACTTGAAACTTATACCTACTATAACAATGAAATACATGAGCTAAGTATCTATCCATTTCTTATGTACGTCAATAACCAACTCATCAGCATTGGTTATTTGGATTATTTTGATATGGACTTTCTCTACCTCACTGATATTAAAAATACGATTATCGATGAACGTCATCTACTAAAAGAAGGAGGGAATCGCCATGAATAATTGGATCAAAGTGGCACAAATATCTGTTACGATTATTAGTCAAGCAATTATCATCATGAAAGAAATTCAAGATGAGGTAAAATAATATGAAAATCAATCGATATATCACAAGAGGCATTAGTGAACAACTATATCTAGCGCTTCAAATATTACTTTGGAATATGGTGAAAGAAAGAGATAATCACCCCCATACAGATTACCTACACATTTTTAGACTACAAGAAGATAAGAATATATTGTCAATCACACATGAACAAGAACAACCCGCGTACAAATTGAAATATCACTATACAAACTATGTAAAAAATCAAAATGCACTACCTAAGAAAGTCTACGTCATCCGAGAAGATGATGTAGACGCTTTTTATTATGTGATGCTTTTGCCAGAAAAATATTAAAAGGAGTAACGATATATGAATACAATTAAAAGTACAATATACACAGAAGCGATATTTAGCGGAGATAAACAACACCGCTACTTACTCAAGAAAACATGGGATGAAGAGAAACCCGCTTGTACAGTGATAACGATGTACCCTCATTTAGATGGTGTATTATCACTCGATCCTACTACTGTTCTCATTCTTAATCAATTAGCGAATTCTGAACAATATGGCGCTGTATATTTAGTGAATTTATTTTCGAATATTAAAACGCCTGAAAATCTCAAACATATCAAAGAACCATACGATGAGCACACAGATATACACTTAATGAAAGCGATAAGTGAAAGTGACACAGTGATTCTAGCTTATGGCGCCTATGCGAAGCGGCCTGTTGTCGTCAAACGTGTTGAGCAAGTGATGGAAATGTTGAAGCCTCACAAAAAGAAAGTTAAAAAACTCGTTAATCCAGCAACAAATGAAATCATGCATTCACTAAACCCTAAAGCACGTCAAAAATGGACATTAAAATAAAAAGGAGGGTTATCTATGAACCGTGAAACTACACAATCAGACTGGTGAACGGTTGCTAATTTTTTAGCGTCACAAAATTATATATCAATAGTAAAAGGGCTAGTACATCACTTCACAGCAATTGAAGATGAAGAAATATTGAGGAAAATCTATGAAGATTTTATGAATGACGATTGTATTACAACGGTACTTAATAATGATTTACAGACAATTATTAACCATTATCTATCAAAATGAAAACTATATTCTAATAAAACTAGAGCATCCTTCACTTTGCAGTGAGGGATGCTTTAGTTTATCCATTATTTCTCATTTTATTATTTTTTAATGCATTTTTATTACCAATAAATCTTACCAAATTATAATCCAACCTTAATTTAAAATTTTTATTGCTATAATTATAGCATAAAAGATAACTACTAAAACTGAAAAACCGCATCACTTATGATATGCTTCTGCGTATCGGTTAATGATGTGGTTTTTAATTATATAATTTCAATTAATAACGTAATGAACAGTTTTTTGATAAATGTTATTCTTCTAAAATTCTTTTTAATTTACACACTAAAAAATATCCTCCTTAACAATAATAAGTTATTTAAATTATTGATTAAGGGGGATATTTTTATATCTATTTATTTCTCAATCTAGAACTAGATTTTTATCGTGCTTTCAGTTCATTTACTGTCATCCATTTATGATTTTTAATGATTTTACCATTATCTTTGGATTTGTAATCAACTACGTAAACAGTAGTCTTTTTCACGTTATCTATATTGGCTGTAGCACCTTTCATATCAGACATATGACTTGCTTCTAATTTAACAGTATCGCCCTTACTAAATCCATCTTTAGGTGCATCTTTGATCTCTTCGTTTACGACCCTTTTATGATTGTTTACTTTTTCATTTCCATTTGTGGGTTTATAACTTACAACATAGGCATATGTTTTATACGCACCTTTTACAGTAGCTTCTGCACCTTTCATACCTGGCATATGTCCTGCTGTAATCGTTACTTTATCTCCTACTTTAAATTCACCCTCATTAGTCGATTTCATATCTTCAGGAACTTTACTTTCATCATTATGCTTCATATGGCTCTCACTTTTTTGGTCATTAGTGTCTTTATCTTTTTTCATCATATTAAAATTTCCCTATTGATTAGTTTGTTACTTTTACTTGACCCATCATTCCATTATCTTCATGCTCAAGTATATGACAGTGAAACATGTATGTTCCAGTATTTTTAAATACAACCTCTATTTTAGCTTTTTGTCCAGGTTCCAAAGATATAACATCCTTTTTACCCCTCATATCTTTTGGAGGTTTCTCCCCATCCACAGATAAAACTTTAAATTGCGTTCCATGGATGTGGAAAGGATGTTTCATACCACCCATTTTATCTTTGACGTTTTCAATTTCCCATACTTCTTTCTGGTTTAACTTTTGTGTAAAATCTATTCTGTTAGGATCGAATTTATTACCATTAATGGTAACATTATCATTCATACCTTCTAATTTTATTTTCTTACCTACTTTTGGTGTATTACTTTTGTTAGAACTTTTCTCTTTGTTACTAATCGGTAAAATTACAGTTTTATCATTATCAACCAGACTGATTTTCTCGCCTTTCATTTTAGATAAATCTATTACTATTTCTTTTCTTTCTGAAGGAGCTAAATTAATTTCTTTTAATTTTTTAGCGTTTTTTAATTGACCGCCATCTGAAGCAATATACTCAAAACTTTGATTATTACTTAGCTTAAGATTTAAATCTCGAGCATTAGAACCATTTAAAAGTCTCAAACGTATTTTCTCTTCTTTTGCTGTAAGTTTGGGGTTTACTATTCCGTTCACAAGAACAGTATCACCTTGAGTGCCATCTTCGTCTTTCGTTTTTGAATAATTTAATTTTTTAGATACAAATGTTTTATCTTGGATTATTATAGGCAAATCATTTTTTCCATAATTACTAGGATAATTATTCTTTTTACTATCTTCTATATATAATAATCCTGATAAGCCATTATAAACTTGTTTAGCTGTATTTGGAGAGGGGTGGGGGTGATACCATAACGTAGCAGAATCTTGATTAACCTCAAATTTTATAGTTTTTTCTTTTCCTGGTTTTATAACCTGAGAAGGCCCTCCATCCACTTTTCCATTTACTTCTAATCCATGCCAATGAAATGTTGTATTTTCATCTAAGTTATTTATTAACTTAATTTTAACTTTATCTCCTTTTTTTAATTTTAAAGTTGGTCCAAGTAAATTTCCATTGTAGCCTAGAGTATTAGAAAAATTATTTTTGTAAAACTCTGTCTTTCCTTCCTGAGCTTTTAATGTATAATTTTTATAACCATTGTTATCTTTTTTTGACTCTGCAACTTTAGGGAATATTATTTCATTTTTTCCTTGTGAAGAATTTAATTTCTTTCTTTCGTCATGATGTTTCATATTTGTCATATCCATTGTATTTTTCTTATCTTCTTTCATATTCATCATATCATTCTTACTTTCTGCGAAAGTATCATTAGACGCAATAATTGTTATGGAAAAAATTATAATTAAAATTGCAAAAACTTTATTATACATAAGGTTTACCTCTTTTATTTTAATTTTAATGTAAAAGCATTAATCGCTACTATAACTGTACTTAAAGACATTAATATTGCTCCTACAGCTGGTGATAAAATCAAGCCGATAAATGCTAAAATACCAGCTGCTAAAGGTACAGCAACAATATTATAACCTGCACCCCACCATAAGTTTTGCACCATTTTTCTCATAGTATTATTTGAAAGGGTCAAGAAATGAATAATATCTGATGGATTACTTTTAACAAGTATGATATCACCTGAATCCACTGCAACATCTGTGCCTGCACCAATTGCTATACCAATATCGGCTCTTATAAGACTCGGCGCATCGTTGATACCGTCTCCGACCATCATGACTTTATTACCGTCACTTTGATAATCTTTTATAATGCTTTCCTTATCTTCTGGCATGAGTTGTGCGTGGACATCACTAATACCTATTTCTTTTGCGACAGCGTGTGCCACTTCATTATTATCACCTGTAAGCATGACTGGTGTAATATTTCTTGATAGTAAATCAGCTACCATTTGTTTTGAGCTTTCTTTAATTTGATCTCCTTGAGCAATCATGCCAATGACTTGTTGATCCTCAATTAAATAACTGATTGAATTACCTTGTTGAGCTAATTTAGTAAACAAGTCATTGTCATAATTAAGTTTATGTTTATCAAGATAAGAGACATTTGTTATTTTATATGTTTTATTATCAATTAGACCTTCTAATCCGACACCTGGAATATTATTAACGTCTTGTGGGTTAGTAAATGAAACATTTTTACTTTTCGCAAAATCAACAATACTTATAGCTAATGGGTGATTAGATTGACTTTCTAATGAGGCGAAAAGGCTTAATATTGTATCATTACTCAAATCATTTTTAAAGCTCTCATAATGATTCACAGAAAAGTTACCCTCAGTTAAAGTACCAGTTTTATCCATCATTACATAATCGATATGTTGAGCTATTTCTACAGACTCTCTATTTTTAATAATTAAACCGTTATGTGCACCAATTGAAGTAGAACGTGCAGTGACTAAAGGTATTGCCAAGCCTAAAGCATGTGGACAAGCAATGACTAACACAGTTACAAGACGTTCTAATGCAAAATCAACATCATTTTGAATGAGCATCCAGACAATAAAAGAAATCACGCCAACACTTACAGCAAAGTAGAATAAATAACCCGCTACTTTATCAGATAACAATTCAGCACTAGATTTATCATTTTGTGCTTGATTAACAAGTCCCATAACTTGAGAAAGATATCCATCTTCTCCCACAGCTGTAACCTTGACTTGTATTGTTCCAGACCCATTAATAGAACCCCCGATGACGTTGTCATTTTGATTTTTTTGTACTTTTTTAGATTCTCCAGTGACTAGGGATTCATCTATAGATGTTTGTCCTTGAACGATAATACCATCTGTTGGAATACTTTCTCCGGCTTTTACTTCGACGATATCATCAGTCATGATGTCTGATATTTTAACTTCTTCACGTTGGTCATTATCCATAACTTTAATAGCACTATTAGGTAACAGTTCTGCCATTTTCTTTAAAGCATCTCCAGCATTTCCGACAGCATTCATTTCTATCCAATGTCCTAATAGCATAATTAAAATTAAGGTTGCTAATTCCCAAAAAAAGTCCATTGTATGACCAGTTGCACTACTAAAGTTATTCATATAAAAAGCATACAAGCTATAAATATAAGCTACTGAAATACCTAGGGCAACTAAGGTCATCATGCCTGGTTTTTTTGTAGCAATTTCATCTTTACCACCAGACAAGAACGGTTTACCACCATAAAAGAATAAAATTGTACTTAATATTAACACTACCCATTCAGAACCTGGAAATGTGAATTGAAAAGGTAAGTTAACACCCATCATTGGCGATAAAAGAATGATAGGTATTGCAAAAATTAATGAAACAAAAAACTTAACTTTAAAATTTCCATGATGATGTGCATGGCCACTATGATGATGATGTGAGGCATGGTTATCATGATGCATTTGATTAGAATGATTCATGTGATTTTGATGATTATGCGCTTCACCATTATTATTCAAATTAACCCCTCCTAATGAAAATATTATAGTAAAGTTACTTATACTATAACATATACCCCAATGGGGTATAAATAATTTCGATTTATCTCCATTTATGGATTTATTTATATCATTCTGAAAATGATGTCTATACGTCCTACATTAGACCTTGTCATCGATGTTTAAAATAAGGTTTTAATTAAAAAATCTCATCTGAATTATCGCATGACAATACACTCTGACCAAGGTTAGCATTATCAACACAAGTCATATATTAATATGCTTAAAGAAAATAACGTATTTCAAAGTAGGTCTAGAAAAGCAAATTGTCTAGATCATTATTTAAAGAAGCCAGTAAATGAATTCATAATAAACTCATTTACTGGCTATTCTTCTAGTATTTATATTCAGTCTTTTCAAACTATATTAATCATTTTTTAATTCTTAAATTCTACGCCACAATAGCTGCATTTTATTAAAGATACTATATATTCAATCAATTTCAGAGTGAGTTATATACAACCTCATTTATAGTATGAGTCTGCTTATCAGTGATTTTGCTAAAAATTTTATATCGCTTAAAAAATAGGCAAGTTAGTATTTAAATAACTCGCCTATATATTTTCAGAAATATCATTTAATTCAAAAATTATGTTATTTAAATTCTAAACTAATATTAAATGATAGGTTTCTGTTTACAATAGATTTATCAGCACCTTGTTTGGTTCCTCTATTTTTATGGGATGTTTTATATTCCTGAGACTCTTGCCAATGTTTGTAAGCTGCTTCGTCTTGCCAAAACGTAATGATAACATGATGTTCATGTGTACTATGTGGCTTTAGAAATAATAGATTTTCAAACCCTTCAGTATTCTCTAGATGTTTATCTCTATTTAAGAACACACGCTCGAAGTCTGCCTCTAAACCAGGATTAGCATATAAATGGTTTAAAACTGCATAACCATATTGTGGCAAATCATTAATTTGTTCTAATATAGTATAGTGGTATGTCACATTAAATCTATTAATAGTTACCTCATTATTATTTTTGTCTAAATAAATACGATGTATTTCATTTTTTAACAAATGAATCACTCCTTTTTATTGGATGACATGTCAAAATTGCTTAAATTTATCCATAACATAATCTCTACTATTTTTATGATTCACGATAGTCTGTGGATAATCTTTTCCAATTTTAATATGATGAACTACATCGTTACTAAAGTAACGAGTTTCTAGGAACACTCATGACTTGATTTACTTATTTCAAAGTAAATCAGTGGTCTAAGCTATTTGACTAAGGCTTGTCCCAAGCCTACATTTCTTATATTTTTCGCTGCGTTAATATCTCTATCATGTAAAGTATGACATGATGAGCAACGCCAATGGCGTATATCTAATGTTTTTTTGCCACTATCATGACCACAATTAGAACAGAATTGTGAGGTTTTATATGGATTGACACAATGTAACTGTTTGCCGTATCGTTCACATTTATATTTTAATATTATTTTAAATTGATGCCATGATTGTGAGGCAATAATACGTGCTAAGTGATGATTTTTTAACAGATTAGATGTTTTCAAATCTTCAATGACAATCACATCATAGTTTTTGACTAAATCTGTCGTGATTTTATGAATATAGTCTTTACGCGTATGAGCTATTTTTTCATGAATACGAGCGACTTGTTGACGTGCTTTCTGATAATTTTTTGATTCTGACAATGACTTATCTTCAGCTTTGGCACGTAATCGACGCCTTGCCATTCTTTTTTCCCAAACATGTAACTGTTTTTGGTATTTTAAATGCAACCTTTGAGAACGATATTTATGACCGTCAGATGTAATAGCAAAATCAGAAACGCCTAAATCTATACCTACAGTTTGATGTGTTTTAGGTAAAGTTTGATTTTCACTTGTAACTAAAACAGACATCATATACTTACCACTTGGTTTTTGTTTAATAGTAACTGATTTGATACGTTCATTTTCAATATGAGGTACACTCATTCTACACTTAACCCAACCTAATTTAGGAAGTTTAACATAACGTTGATTGCCATTAAAACGTATATTCTCCCCTCTTATTGTACTTAAATAAGACTGTACCGTTTGTTTTCTTGATTTAAATTTAGGATAGCAACAAACCCCTTTAAAGAAACGGTCAAATGTATCAGATAATGTTTTAACAGAACATTGAATAGCGACACTGTCTACATCTTTTAACCAAGGATATTCCCGTTTTAACTGAGGGATTAATGAAGATAGTTTTGAATAAGATAGCATTTTAAGGTTAGCGTTATTTTGATATCGTTCTTTTAACATACCTAACATTTGATTCCAAATGAATCGTGTATGACCAAAAGTCATTTGTATAAGTTCAGCTTGTTTTTGATTTGGATATAGTTTACATTCGATTCCTTTATACATATGTGTCACCTCCTTTTACACTTATATGATAACAAACATATGACTTTGTTTAAACCAATATTAAATACTATAATTAAGGTTTATAGGAGGTTTCATATGATTGTTAAAACAAGAACGAATGTGTATGATTTTAATTTTCATCTTGTATGGGTGACTAAGTATCGTGCTTCAATTTTTGATACAGATTTAAAGCGTAATGAGATGAAACGTATACTTGAAAATATATCTCATCGTTACGATATCACTATTCAAGAAATCGAAGTGATGTCAGACCATATTCACATGTTACTAAGTTTCAATCCCAAACATGCCCCAAGTTCTATTGTTAAGACGCTCAAAGGACGTTCTGCGAGAGAATGGTTTCAACTATTTCCCGAGACGAAAAAACAACTATGGAATGGGCATTTATGGTCACCCAGTTTTTTCATGTCGACACTTGGTAATATGTCTAAAGATGTTGTAGAACAATACATTCAAAATCAATTGACAGAGTACAATGCAGGTCGCCCAAGACAATGATTCATCTCGGTACTCAAGTACCGAGTTTTCTCATTTGGCGACCTCTAATAAAATACAATTTATTTATCTCATTTTGATGCTTCACTATATATTGAAAAAGTGGATTATCTTTCGTTCTAAAAACTCTGTTAAGTATGACTCCTAAATGGATTTTATTGCTTCCTAGCTTTTTTCATACAAATTCACTTTATAATTGTCCTTTAACTTAAGATTGTGTTTTCAATCATATACCCGTTTTAACTTTTGTATAATTCACTTAAAAATAAAATAAATTTTAATACCTTACATATTATAGGCAACTTCAGTGTATATTATTATCAGAGGTGATTAAATTATGAATAACGAACAATTACAAAATGAAATTGAAAATATATTAAATACATCAAAAATAGGTGTCCTATCTACTGCACATAACAATACACCTAATAGTAGATACATGATATTTTATAATGATGGACACACACTTTATACTAAGACAAGCATTGAGTCTAAAAAAATTGATGAATTGAAAGATAATCCCAAAGCTCATGTACTTATAGGTTACGATGAAACGAATAATCGTAGTTTTCTAGAAATTGATGCTAATGTTGAAATACTGAAAGATCAAGAGACTATTGATTGGATTTGGAACAAACAAGATAAGTCCTTTTTTGACTCTAAGGATGATCCAAACTTGTGTGTAATTAAAGTAATACCAAAATCCATAAAAATTATGAACGATAAAAAATTAGACACACCACAAACCATTACGTTCGATTAGTTAAAAAGGCGAGCCTGGGACATAAATAGATGTCTCAGGCTCGTTTTCAATTTGGCAGTAGGTGACTGAATTGAAAATGCGATTATATCAAGCTTTTTTCAATCCTAGTCACCCTTGCCGGAGTGGGACTACGAAATCTATATTAGAAAATTTGATTTCTGTCCCACCCCCGCTTTTTATATACCATTATTAATATCTTCTAACATAGCATCAACTGTAATTTTAGCACTCGTCAGTACAATTGGCACTCCTGCCCCTGGATGAACACTAGCTCCAGCAAAATACAAATTTTTGTAATCTCTGCTCACATTAGGCGGTCTGTAATAGTTACTTTGCGCTAAAGTAGGCATTAAACCAAAGGCTGCTCCAAATTTAGCATTATAATCTCCTTCAAAATCCTTAGGTGTATAAATAATTTCTGTCACAACTTGCTTTTTCAAATCTTCTAACGCTTTAATCGTAGAAAGCTTATTGTAAATAATATCTTTCACTTGTGTGATTGTTGACTCATCAGACCAATCCGTATCACCTGTTTTCAATTCTGAAACGGGCATCAGCACATAAATACCTGTTTGACCTTCTGGCGCTAACGACTGATCTTCCACACTAGGAGCGTATACATATATTGATGGATCTTGGGATATTTCGCCAGAAAATATTTCATTGATATTATTATCAAAATCCTTTGAAAATATAACATTATGTAACAAGATATCTTCAGATAAATCTTTATCAACCCCTATGTACATTAAAAAGGCTGAGCAAGAATAGTCCATATTATCAATTTTCTGTGTCGTATACTTCTTAGGATGATGTTCATTTTTAATTAAAGATGAAGTAGCATATGGGAAATCAGCAGTACAAATTATTTTGTCATACTTTTCTATATGTCCGTTTACTTTTAGTCCCTCCGCACACTTATACCTACCATCAATGATAATTTCTTCAACGTTTGCGTTGGTATAAATTTGAGTATCTAATTCTTCATTTAGCGTTTGAAGTGCTCTGACAAAGCTATACATACCACCTTTTATAAAGTGAACACCAAACATTAACTCTATCATGGGTATAATTGAATACAATGACGGGCTTCGTTTAGGGTCGATACCTATATATAATGTTTGAAACGCTAAAATCTTTTGGATTTTTTCATTATCAACATATTTTTCAATTAAATTATCTGCTTTATCAAATGTTTTGAGTTTCATACCTTGATATATAGTAAAAGGATTATAAAAATCTGTAGGTTTCCTAAACGTACGTTCTAGAAAATATTTTCGTGCTATTTCGTATCTTTCGTATATATCTGTTAAAAAGGACATAAAACCATGTGTAGAGTTAGATTCAATACTTTCAAGCATATCTCTTAATTGAGCAAGATCTGTAGGAACGCGAATTTGATCTGTTTCACTAAAATAAACATCATATATATGTGATAATTGTTTAATTTCCAAGTAATCATTCATATTTTTTTGAGCATAATTAAAAACGTCTCGATAAATCTCAGGCATCATTACGATGGTTGGTCCCATATCAAATGTAAATCCATCTTGCTTGATCTGATTCATCCTGCCACCTATTTGTTGGTTCTTTTCATATAAATCTACTTGGTGACCGTTTGCTGCTAATCTTGAAGCTGCAGCTAAACCTGAAACACCGCCGCCTATAACTGCAATCTTCATAATGTTTCACTCCTATTATATTTCGCACTAAGTTCACGATAAATTTTCATTTTTTTCAATTTGCTTACATATACTTTCTTATGCAACGTATAGTTTGCCTTCCTTACTTCCACAAGTATTTCATGATAAGCTATCGCAGCTAATTCGATAATGTAACGTACCTCTTCGTCAAAATAATTAATACCGTTTAATGCAATATCATATAACCTAACTGCCTCTGTAGCGTAACTTTCCCACAGTTCTATATAATTTGGCGTAACTCCTTCATAATATATAGAATGTAGATTAACTCGATATTGAGCTAATTTTTCAACACTTAGATAAATTCTTCCATTTTGAAAATCTTCGCCGACATCTCTTAAAATATTAGTTATTTGCATTGCCTTGCCTAAAGCAATCGCAGCTTCTTCAGCTTGCTCGAAATTATTTTCATTTGATGAAGTTAATATAGGAGTTAACAATTCAAGGTTTTTTAGGTATTGAATATGTATTCAATGTATTACTTAAAGCATTCATAATAGCTGCATCACTTTGATAGGCTTGAATATAATCACAATCGCTATAAATCACATCTAAATCTCTAGCTATGCCGTTTAATTGCTCAAGGTCTTTGTATTTATCAATACTGTCATCTATAATTCTGCAAACTGCATAAATAGCCCAAATTGCTTTTTTCCTTTTTAAATCCAAAAAATCAAAGGCATATGAGAACGTTTTTGAATGTTCTTTCATTATATTGTGACAATAGTTATAATCTCTCTCTAATTGATTCCTTTATTGGCCTCCTCAGTAAACCTAGAACTTCTTGACATTTGTATAAAAAACTAACCTATAAATCTATTCTACGGCCTTTCCAATATATACGTTTGAATACATTGATATCTAACCATGATTTAAAAAATATCACGACAAAGCATATGAAGAGCAGTGGATGACATAAACTCGCAACGATATTAAAATTTCCTGTTCTTCGGATAAATATATGAAATTGTATCGCATATATAAAATATAGAGTAATAGCTAATAATATATATAACGAGCCTAAATTAATTGAAAAAATTATCGCTAAAACTGTTGTAAGTGAACCAAATAGCCATAAAAATACAAACGTAAGCGTAGACTTTTTAGTTACTTGAGAGCCAAGTGCAAAGTGTTTACTCCAACCCTCTAATAGCGCTTTATATCCTTGAGCATACATTCTAAAATTCACTACACCTTGGCCTTCATGCAAACTAACTGGCAAACCTTGCTGATTATATGCTTTACTTATTGCAAAGCCTTCAATGATTTGATTTTTAGCTTTCAAATGTCCTTGTGTCAATTTATAATCTTGCTTATTTGTCACAAGGACTGGTCCAAACGCGCCTTGCTCATTATTTGCTGATTTCGTGATCGAAAATTGATTCATACCTACGATTGTCATTAAATTAAAAATCGCCGATATATTTTCATATAGCTTTTTTATCTTGTGATAAGGTTGTATTGACAACAAACCTTTATCACCTTGTAAATCATATTGATTGGCTATATTTTGAATACTATCATCACAAGCAAACTGAACATCAGCATCAACAAACATTAATAAATCATGCGTTGCATATTTGCTACCTTGCCAACAAGCATGTGACTTACCTTGCCATGTAGTATCATTTTCAACAGTATATACGCTCGCACCATAATATCTAGCGACAACTTGTGTCTCATCAGTTGAACCATCATCCATAACAATTACTTCTATTTCTTGCTCTTTACTTATACTGTTAAGTAATTTAGGTAAGTTCTCCGCTTCATTTCTAGCAGGTACAATAACACTGACGGCTGTCTGACCTCTTCCTTTTCCGGAGTTATTTATAATCGCTCGACGCGCATACATACACATTCCACTTATTAGTGATAGTATCGTCAATACTATTGCTATTATATAAAGTATCATTCAGCCTCAACTACTTTCTCCATTAATAATAGCTTCTGCTACTTGCATACCACTCAAAGTAACCATAGGCATACCAGCACCAGGATTTACAGAACCACCTACAAAGTACAAATTTTTGAAGTACTGACTTTTTTTAGGAAACTTGAAACCTTTATTTTTCTTCTTATTAGAAACTACGCCATATATAGCTCCTTTATTAGAATTATAGTTATTTTCAATGTCATGTGGCGTCCATATATCTTCATATACAATGTGCCTTCTCAAATCTTTTAAGCCCATAGACTCTAATTTATTCAATATACGTTCTCGGAATTGCAGATATTCTGCTTCACTAAATGACTTATTCTGAATGTATGGTATGTGTGGCAATATTTTTATATTCTCGTGTCCTTCTGGCGCCTGTGTCTTATCTGTTTTATTTGTATTCACTACATAAATAGTCGGATCTTCAGGCAAAACATACTGGTGAAAAACTTGATCATAATTAACTTTAGGATTACTTGAAAAGAAAAAGTTATGATGTTGAAGCTCTGGATAACTTTTGTCCACACCAAGATGCATGACATAACCTGAACTAGCTGGCTCAAATTTACGTTCCAATTTGTTTATTTGCTTTGCATCAAAATTCAATAAATATTTATAAACAGGGATTACTTCCATATTAGATATAATATAATCTGCATATATTTCCTCATTACTTTTTATTGTTATCCCTGTCACCTTATTTTGACTATTATAATTGATACGTTTTACGGGGGTGTTAAAATGTATGCCCACACCTAATTTTCTCGCTAATTGTTCCATCGCTTCCGCTAACTTATGAATGCCACCATCTACGTACCACAAACCTTCCTCATGTTGCATTTGAGGTAATAAACTCAATACAGCCGGAGCATCATAAGAGGAGGAACCTACATATTTTATGAAATAACCTAGCATTTCTCTTAAATATGGGTTATCCACCCTTTTATTAATGGCTTGTTGCATTGTATGAAAATAATCAAATTGCTTTAAAGCTGAAAACGGACCATGATAACGAATAATTGCAAACATCGTATCTAATCCCTTACCAAAGTAGCTTTTTTCAGCAACTTGATGTATCTTTTGTGCGTAACTAAAAAACGAAGAAAGTTGCTCTATATCTTTATTTGTTAACGATTCATTATTTGTTAACATATCTTCCATGGATTCATATAAATCTAAAATTTGGCCATCTGGATAAACGTTTCTAATCTGTAAACTTAACTTACGAATGCTAACATAATCTTCTAGCCTTTCATCACATCGTTGAAATAAGCGTTGAAATACTTTAGGCATGGTTAAAATTGATGGACCGAGATCAAATCCATAGTCATCTATGTCTAACCTATTTACCTTTCCACCGATATGCTTATTTTGTTCATATAAATCCACTTGATAGCCTGCTTGAGCCATACAAATTGCGCTAGCAATCCCTCCCAAGCCACCTCCTATGACAACCACTTTCTTATTTCCCATTTAATCACCTTTTCTTTTTTGTAATTTATTATAAATACGTATTAACTTAGGGCGATTATAGCGCTGAACAATCATACAAGGCACATTAGCTATAATGACATATATAAAATTAATCATTTTAACACTTTTTGACGCTTTAAAAAACGCAATAACAGGAAATATGGATAGCAGATGAACCACCTCTGCACGTCTAGTTTCTAATATAAATCGCTGTATATCATTCATATTTTTAGATAGATCGAAAGTCGCTTTACTACTGATATTAGGGTTAAGATTTTGACCGTCTGGCAAATGATCTTTCCAATATTGCACTTTAACTAATTGTTGCCATAATTGACCCTCTTGTTCAATATTCCAACTTCGAAAATACTTATTATCTTTTTCTAAGAACTTATAACTAATACGAGTACCAAGTTGAGCAATAATCATTTGAACTATAAACCAATATAGCGCAATATATATAATCTTTTTCATCAATTTAATGCTCAGATTTAGCTGTATAGCTTGGGGTATCTTTATTTAAATACCAATTACCAGCTGTTAAATAAGTAGCAAAAGCGCTCCAAAGCATATATGGAACTAGTAAAATGCCAGCAACTTTTTTTACATTGAAAAATTTTACAGTTGTTGTAACTACTGCGCCCAGTAATACAACACTCTCTATCAACGCACTAAAGCGTAATTTATATTTGAAGTATAATATCGACCATAGATAATTCAGGCTTAATTGTGAGTAATAAGCACCTTTCAAAGCCTTACTAGTAGATTTATTAGTCACTAATGCATAAGCTACGCCCATCGTTGTATAAAGTATTGGCCACACAATTGGAAAGACATAGCCGGGTGGTGAAAAAGGTGGTTTAACATTATTTTTATAATCTTTTCTCGCATTTTTCACTGCAAATTTCCCTATAAATTTACCACCTGTAATTGGTGTTATAACTTTTATAATTGTTTTAATTATCTCGTTTGCTTTCATAGTTGATCCCCTCTTTTTTTGTAAAAGGAACTAGCCTTTATTTTAGTCGTTACAATTCGGCATTGGACATGTTATTTTTTCTAGCTAAATACTTTTTCACTCCATATACTTTCAAAACAATTGCACCTGTAATAACAATTGGCAAAATAAACTTCTTCATATTAAAGTATTCTCCTTTATTAGTTTTTTGGCTATTAATCTTGAATTTAAAAAGATTCATTACACTTTTATGTACTTTTGCTTGAGTATACTTATATACCCGCCAAGGTAACGTCGGTTCATATTCTTGTAACGCTATGATACATGCGTCACTATTAGGTAATCTTCTAAACTCTAATCTCGCATTACCACCATCTGAATCTGAAGCGAAATCTCCACCAACAATTCGATATAAAATTCTCTCATTATTAGAAGCTTTAAAATCTTTCCTTAATAATAGTAAGTCCTTATTTAAACACGGCACACTAATCGTAAAGTTATCTTCGTTAAAATCACTATTAACGACATTTAATGTAATTCTATTTAAAAAATTTGCATATGATTCTGCCAATTGAATCATATTTACATCTTTAGGTAAGACTACCCTTGATATTGCTCTAAAATCTTTAATATCGCCCTTACGTGATGACTTCCCTTTCTTTTGTGTCTTAGTTTCTTCTTCCAAGGCATTACGCACACTTTCCTTATAATCAATCTTGCCTATAGAAATGTCTTTCACAATATTTTCATCATTTCTAATCATATCATGAATTAAGCTATCCATTAACGGATAGACCATTTCTTTTGGAACACCTGAAATAAGTTTCACCCAATATTTACTTAGCCAAATGGGAATAATAGGCAAATCTATCGTAGGTAATTGTTTATCTAGTACCTCTGCAGTTTGCTTGAATAGATCTTTATAAGTCATATGACTAGGTCGACCAATATCTATCGATTCGTTCTCATTTGGATTACGCTCTACAATTTTATATAAACCGTCAATCACGTCGTCTATTGCAACTGGCAATGTTGTATTATAAGCCTATTTTGGTAGTAACAGGCCAGGTAATCTTTCTACTAATTTTTTTAATATAGGGTAAGAACTTCCTTTAGAGCCTATAATCAAACCAGCTCTTAAAGTACTTACTGGTACACCATATGATCCTAAAATCTGTTCGCATTCTAAACGGCTTCTTAAATGTGGTGATAATTCATTTGTATTAGGTATCAAACCACTCATAAATACAATATGCTGAACTTTGTTATAACTTGCGGCTTTAGCAAAATTATCAGCTAATAATGCATCCATATCTTCAAAGCTCGCCTGCGTCAACTTAGCTGAAGGCATCATAGAATGGACAAGATATATAGCGATATCAATATCCTCCATTACCTCAGTAATTTCATTTAAATCAAACAAGTCAGCTGCCTTCCAAGTAACATTTTGTTCATTTGATTTATTTTCTATATTTCTAGAAATAGCTATAATTTCATAGTTATCTTTTAATTTATTCATTAAGTGACTACCGATATATCCCGAAGCGCCTGTTAATAATATTTTTTTCATATATTTAGCCTCCAAATAGAAAAAGATGAGCAGGTAAACTTTACCTCAGCTCATCTTTAACTTAACGAGCTCACTTGCTCATTATCTTAATTGACAAGAGCTCCAAGTCTCTTAGTTTAAAATCTTACCCTTCTTAAAGCTTTTCAATCTTTATTTATAATAATTAATCAATAAATTTATCAAACCACAAGAATTTGACTAAAAAAGGAATAATCTTACTTGCTTTAATGATGTCACTAGTATAAAAAATTCTTTATCTTTTCCTGTATAATCTGGAATTAGTACCATATTTGCTTTGGTACTATATAATCACTTTCGATTTAATATATATCTTGATATTATTGAAAAGTATTTGAGCAATTTAAGTTTATTTTTACAATGTATCTACTACAACTTTATATTTTAAAAGTCATCATTTTCTATTTTATACATATATTCTTTGGCTCAGGCTGATGTAGATGTATACTTTGGTTCACCGTAATGATTCAATAATTTTTTTGCTCACTG
>NZ_JHVS01000015.1:0-1500 GCF_000620265.1 Staphylococcus sp. URHA0057
TTAAGGCCCTGTCGGTTTTCAAGACCGATCCCTTCAGCCGAACTTGGGTATTCCTCCAAAATTATATGGACCTTGCAGGACTCGAACCTGCGACCGAACGGTTATGAGCCGTTAGCTCTAACCAACTGAGCTAAAGGTCCTAAATATAATCCTACAACTAATAAGTAGTGGCGGTGGAGGGGATCGAACCCCCGACCTCACGGGTATGAACCGTACGCTCTAGCCAGCTGAGCTACACCGCCGTTATCTAGTTTGTAAATTTAATATGGTGGAGACTAGCGGGATCGAACCGCTGACCTCCTGCGTGCAAAGCAGGCGCTCTCCCATCTGAGCTAAGCCCCCATAATTAAACTTATTAATTGTTACTATCGGGAAGACAGGATTCGAACCTACGACCCCTTGGTCCCAAACCAAGTGCTCTACCAAGCTGAGCTACTTCCCGTAGAATAAGCGCGCCCGATAGGAGTCGAACCCATAACCTCTTGATCCGTAGTCAAACGCTCTATCCAATTGAGCTACGGGCGCATATTAACAATATTATGGTGCCGAGGACCGGAATCGAACCGGTACGGTGATCTCTCACCGCAGGATTTTAAGTCCTGTGCGTCTGCCAGTTCCGCCACCCCGGCACTATAAAATGGAGCAGAAGACGGGATTCGAACCCGCGACCCCAACCTTGGCAAGGTTGTATTCTACCGCTGAACTACTTCTGCATATGCGGGTGAAGGGAGTCGAACCCCCACGCCGTAAGGCGCTAGATCCTAAGTCTAGTGCGTCTGCCAATTCCGCCACACCCGCTATTAAAATGGTGAGCCATAGAGGATTCGAACCTCTGACCCTCTGATTAAAAGTCAGATGCTCTACCAACTGAGCTAATGGCTCTAAAACTGGTGCCGGCCAGAGGACTTGAACCCCCAACCTACTGATTACAAGTCAGTTGCTCTACCAATTGAGCTAGGCCGGCTACTAAAATGGTGGAGAATGACGGGTTCGAACCGCCGACCCTCTGCTTGTAAGGCAGATGCTCTCCCAGCTGAGCTAATTCTCCATTAAAATGACTCCTACGGGACTCGAACCCGTGTTACCGCCGTGAAAGGGCGGTGTCTTAACCGCTTGACCAAGGAGCCATGGCTCCACAGGTAGGACTCGAACCTACGACCGATCGGTTAACAGCCGATAGCTCTACCACTGAGCTACTGTGGAATAATTATATATTTGCCTGGCAACGTCCTACTCTAGCGGAACGTTAGTCCGACTACCATCGGCGCTAAGGAGCTTAACTTCTGTGTTCGGCATGGGAACAGGTGTGACCTCCTTGCCATTGTCACCAGACAAATGGAATGTATTATACATTCAAAACTAGATAGTAAGTAAAATGATTTTGCGTCGCAAAACATAAAATTGATTAAGTCTTCGATCGATTAGTATTCGTCAGCTCCACGTGTCACCACGCTTCCACCTCGAACCTATTAACCTCATCATCTTTGAGGGATCTTATAA
>NZ_JHVS01000015.1:1510-31705 GCF_000620265.1 Staphylococcus sp. URHA0057
GAGACCTATTAAAACTATGTATTGCGGGAGGCGGATTTGAACCACCGACCTTCGGGTTATGAGCCCGACGAGCTACCGAACTGCTCCATCCCGCGATAATATTATTTTTGACTACTTGATTATTGTACCATTATTAACTTAACAAAGTCAATACATTTTTTAATTTAAATTTACAATCTCTTAAATTTCAAAATATTTGATACATCAAATTAGCTTTAAATCGCTCTCGCTTAACACTTTATTAGTATATTAATTTTAAAACTAATAGTCAATAATTATTTACAATTAAAATGTGTAATAATTAACTAGTTAAATCATTTTATAACAAAAGTGTGCAAATGGTCACAAAATCACTTGCCAACATCATCAAATTAAACTTTTTACACATGTTATAAATCTTAAAAAGAAACATTTCTTAATAAAGCTTATTGATTTTGCGACGTATCTACTGGAACATTCCTTCAAATAAATCCTACTAACATTGGTTTAATATACATGTTTAGTTATCTTTTAGCACTATATTAACACCGATAACAAAACACTTATTGTTTATATATGATTAAACTTTATAAATACCTCCCCTCCCCTACTCATATCAAATTATTGTGTCATTAGTCCTTGCATACGATCTTGTAAAGCGGTAAATGTTGTAAAACCATCTTCTTCCATGAAATGACCGCCTTCTTCAACAACACGAATATGACCTTCTAGTGTATCCATAAGTCTTTTTGTTTCTTTATATGAAACATGCTTGTCACTCTTTGAACAAAGTCCATAAAAGTAGTCTACTTTATTTTTGACAGTATCATAATCTATGGTTACATCTTGTAAATCTATATTTTCATCAATATCTTGTGCATCGTCTCTAAATCCAGCAATACTGAATAAACCTTCAATATTTTGATTTAAACTTTCAATAAATTTTAAACTTGTGATTGTTCCAAATCCATGTGTCACAAAATATGTATCTTTTTTCCTAACATTTATTTGCTGTTGCATTTGTGTTACCCACATATCTAGATTAGCAGGTGTATCTGCTTCTAAATTAAATAATGTAACCTCATAACCTTCTAATGTTAAATTATGTCCTAACCATTCATACCAATGATTATGTGCATTGCCTACACTTGAATGAACTATTATTACGTCTGTCATTATTATCAAACCTCACATTATATAATTTAAAAAATAATCATGACTCATTTTACTTTATTTTATAATAAAAGCACTTTAAAAAGATATATTTATCCCTTCAAAGTGCTTAATTGATTTGTTAATTGATCAACTTTAATTCTTCTAGCATTTCATCAACTGCATTATGTCCTTGTTGAATACAATCTGGTAGTCCAACTGCTTCAAATGGTGCACCAGTAATTTTTAAACGTGGATAAGTTCGTTTAATATGCTGTTGTATTTCTCTAATTTGCTTAATATGACCTACATGGTATTGAGGCATACTCTTAGGCAAACGATTAACAATAGTAAATTCTGGGTCACCTTTGAACGTCATCATCTGTTGTAAATCTTGACGTACAATAGATACAATTTCTTCATCTGTATGGTCATCAACAACTGTATCTCCTGGTTTACCAACATAAGCTCTGATTAACACTTTTCCTTCTGGAGTTGTAAATGGCCATTTTTTTGAAGTCCATGTACATGCTGTTATGCTTGTATTACTTGTTCTAGCAATAACGAAACCTGTTCCATCATAAGTATTTTCAATATCCTTTTCATCAAATGCAAGTACCACTGTTGCTACTGTCGTTGAATCCATTGTATTGAAATAATCAAATGCTGGATCATGGTTAAACCAGTCCATAAAGACTTGTTGTGGTGTTGTTACTAATACCCCATCATAAAATTCTTTTTTGCCATCGACAATTACTTGATAGTCAGTTTGAGATATAATAATATCTTCAACCTCTGTATTATATTCAATATTGACACCTTGTTTTGTTACAGCTTCAACTAAAGCCTCTATGAACGAACTAAGTCCGTGTCTAAATTGCTTAAATTGACCTTTAGGGGCACCTGGATATAGTTGGCGTTGTTTAATACGTTGTTCCCTCTCATCTTTCATGCCTTTGATTAAACTACCAAAAGCTTCTTCTTTTTCTTTAAAATTAGGGAAAGTACTCATCAAACTTAAATCATCAATATTTGTACCATAAATGCCACCCATTAGTGGCTCAATTAAATTTTCAAGTACTTCATCACCTAAACGCTGTCTAAAAAAGTCACCTACTGAAATGTCATCTTCAATCTCTATAGGCTTTTTAAATAGATCTAGACCTGCTCGTAACTTACCTAATGGAGAAATCAATTTTGTTTTTATAAAAGGTTTTATATCCGTAGGTATTCCCATAATAGAACCACCTGGGATAGGGTATAATTTATTTTTAGCATAAATGTATGATTGACCTGTAGTATTCGTAATCAAATCATCGCCTAATCCAATCTCCTTAGCTATATCAGTCATAATAGTTTTTCTACCTAAGTATGATTCGGGTCCTAATTCAATAGTATAACCATCTTTACGATACGTTTGAATTTTACCACCTGGACGATTACTTGCCTCATAGATAGTAACATTTAAGTTAGGATTTTGTTTTTTCATATAGTAAGCACTTGTTAAACCGGTTATACCTGCTCCGATGATTGCTACATTCTTACTCAAAATCATTCACGCTTCCTTCTATTAAAATACTGTTTTAATTTCGTCTACAATCGCACCAATAAATAATGGATGCGTATTAGGCATCTCTGGACGATAGTAGTTTGCACCTAAGTCATCGCACACTACTTTACATTCATGGTCATTGTCATATAACACTTCAAGGTGTTCGCATACAAATCCTACTGGCGTATAAATAAAATGTTTATATCCATGTTCATTAAATAAATCTCTTGTTAAATCTTGAACATCAGGTCCTAACCAAGGTGTACCTGTATTACCTTCTGATTGCCAACCTTCTGCTACGTGGATAATATTTGATTGCTCTTTTAATTGTACTGCAGTATCATGTAACTCATTTGGATAAGGGTCATTATTTTTCTCAATTAAACCTTTTGGTAAGCTATGAGCTGATACTACTAATACAGTGTCATCATGTTCTTCTGTAGGAATTTGTTCTAATGTGTGATTGATTTGATTAGTCCAAAACTCTAAGAATTTAGGTTGATGGTAATAATGTTTTACATGATGTAATTGAATACCATATTTTTCAGCTTCTTCTTCTGCACGTTCATCATAAGATCCTACTGAAAAACTTGAATAATGTGGTGCTAATACAACAGTGACCGCTTCAGTAATTCCATCTTTATGCATAGATTCAACCGCTTCTTCTATATACGGTGAAATATGTTTTAGCCCTAAATATAATTTAAACTCTACATCTTCATAAGATTCATTTAATGCACCTCTTAATGCTTCTGCTTGTCTGTCTGTTGTTCCAGCTAATGGAGATAATCCCCCAATAAATTCATAACGATCTTTTAAATCTTGTAGCTCGTCATCTGTTGGTTTTTTACCATGTCTAATGTCAGTATAATATGGCTCAATGTCACTTTCTTTATAAGGTGTACCATATGCCATTACTAATAAACCTATTGTTTTACTCATTTATAAAACCACCCTTTAGTCTATTGCTATTACTTAATCTATTGAAATTCATAATGCTAAATTACTGATGTGTATAGTCGTGAACGAATTGGCTTACATTACGTAAAGTTTCTGGTTGAACTTCTGGGAACACACCATGTCCAAGGTTGAAAATATGTTGTCCTCTTTCCATGCCTTGATCTAAGATATCTTTTAATCTTTCTTCTATTACATCCCATGGTGCTAATAATAATGAAGGATCTAAATTACCTTGTAGCGTCTTAGTTACACCAAGCTGTTGTGCTTGTTGTATTGATGTTCTCCAATCAAGTCCCAATACATCTATAGGTAAATCATTCCATTCATTGATTAAATGACTAGCACCCACTCCGAACAAAATAACTGGAACATCATGTTTTAATTTAATGCCTTTAACTAACTTGTCCATACCTGGTTTAATATATTTTCTATAGTCTTGAACATTTAATGCGCCGACCCATGAATCAAAAATTTGAATTAATTCAGCACCAGCTTCTACTTGTGCATTAGCATAATCTATCGAAACCGCTACTAAATGATCCATTAAAGCAAACCAAGTCGCTTCATCACTGTACATCATAGCTTTTGTTTGATTATAGTTTTTAGAAGGGCCACCTTCTATCATATATGAGGCTAGTGTAAATGGTGCGCCAGTAAATCCAATTAAAGGTACATTTAATTTTTCTTCAGTTAACAGTTTGATTGTATCTAAAACATATGGCACATCTCTTTTCGGATCTATCTGTGATAACTTTTCCACGTCTTGGACTGTTTTGATTGGATTTTGAATAACTGGACCTATTCCAGATTTAATTTCTACATCTACACCAATAGGTTTTAAAGGTGTCATAATGTCTTTATATAAAATTGCTGCATCCGTATTGTAATTATCAACTGGTAAATGTGTCACATAAGCACATAGTTCAGGTTGATGAGTAATTTCAAACAGTGAATATTTCTCTTTTAATTTACGATATTCAGGTTGAGATCGCCCTGCCTGACGCATAAACCAGACTGGTGTATGAGAGGTCTTTTCACCTTTAATCATTTTTAAAATAGTATCATTCTTACTATGTACCATATAGTCCTCCTAAATTAAAATCATTCTTATCTATAATAGCATATACTTAGTTATTTCGTATTTTAATGTGCTTAAATGTCATAAAAAAGACATAGTAAAATGTTTTATAAATTATTTGTATCTACATAGCTTATCTCATAATTTTTCGTTTTGTTAAAGTGTATTAGTATTATAATTAAACATTTAATAGTAATGATATAAATTAATAGCAATTAATTTTAGTTTAATTTGTAAAAAATCAATCCATTTTTATACATTTATTTCAAAATTAAGACTTTGAAGGTAGAAAATAGAAATTTATAATCGTATAATTAATTAAAACAAGGGAGGTAAGGATCATGAATTTATATACATCGTATGGTACTTATGGTTTTTTAAATCAAATTCAAATTAATAATCCAGATCATAATCTATTTCAATATTCTGCTTCAGATACATCTGTTATTTTAGAAGAAACTGAAGGCAAATCTGTACTGAAGCATCCAAGTGCTTATGAAGTTTTATATAGCGTGGGTGAATTTAATGAAGAACATTTCTATTCTGCGCTCTTCATACCTTCATCTGAAGATCATAAAAATCAATTAGAAAAACAACTTCTTCATTTTGGTGCTCCATTTGATAACTTTGGTGGTTTCAAAAGTTATCGATTATTGAGACCATTAGAAGGTAATACTTATAAATTATATTTTGGTTTTGCAAATAGAAGTGCTTATGAAGATTTCAAATCATCAGATTTATTCCAGGAGCACTTTTCTAAAACTGCTTTAAATCAATTCTTTGGATATAGTGGTCAACATTCAAGTTATTTCGAACGTTACTTATATCCTGTAGATCATCAATAATAAAAAAGGTTGTCCTATAGCGAAGTAATTCAATTTCGCAAATAGGACAACTTTTTTAATCTCGTAATAACGTTTCTTGATATTTTAGTTTTTTAATTGTACTTCTAATAGTCAAATAGCCTACTAAGAAAAATACAATTGAGAAAAAGAATAATGTAGGATTCATAATTGAAAATGCTATTGTGAATACCACACCTATAACTATCATAAGTCTATAAAGAAATTTTTCGTATCCTTTAATTACAATAGTATCTGGTGCTGGCCAAACTTGAGGCCAGAGACCATAAGCTTGTTGCGTATAAAACTGTGACATTTGCAATAGCGTGATATACATAAATAAACTTCCTATTAAAATACCTACAATAGGATGAGAAAGCCATATGATTAATACAACTGCGATTAACATTAATCTTATTATAATGCTAAAAGCATCTCTCCCTCTTACAAAACTTCTCATAAATAAATATAAGTACATTTGATTGGCATTAAATTTTTTGCCTTTTGGTACTGGTAAAATAAAATCTAAATAACTACGACGTACTGCTGTCTCTCTTAAATGTTTAACATCTGTAAACATATTCACGAATTTATAATAATTCGTATGATGTCTTTGCTCAATCGCAATCATTCTTTCCCACGGGTATAATTGTTTAGCTACCTTACCTTTTAGTACAACAATTAACACTGCCATTGCAATCGTAATTAATATCCCTAAATAAGAATGTAAGCCTAATATTATATAAAAATTAAGGCTTAAAATAATGAAAAAACTCACATTAACTATCCAAGTAGATACACCTAATTGATATAAACACCATCTTAAATGCAATACTATATATGGTGTTAATAAGGCAACTAACGCAAATGCAATATAATATTGAATATTACTTTCACTTAATTGATAGAATAATGGGAAGGGAACAATAAGAATAAGTAATAACATCATTATTCTAGTGAAATAACTATAATTAATACTTAATGTCATGTATCGTTTCATATATTTTTCAAATGGTAATAGAAAAATTTGGTCTGCTTCTTTTAATAATGTTCTTAATGGAAATAATGATAACAAGGCGATAATAATACTTGTAATCAAAGCATAATCAATATGTTGAGGTATATGCTTCAACCATTCGCCATACCCCATTATAAAAGCACCAAATAATATTAATAAAAATACTGTAAAGTGACCATTGAAAATGAATTTATTATAATAATTCTTTTCCTTTCGAATCGCTTTCTGACGTTTCCTGAATAATGTAGTTGCCTCATTAATCATTGGCATTTCCACCTTGAGTGACGTGAATATAAATATCATCTAGTGTGTGTTCTTTCAATCCTGTTTGTTCTCTTAACTCTTCTAAATTACCAAATGCTACAACTTCACCTTTATCTAAGATAATAAATCGATCACAATAACGCTCTGCAGTAGCTAAAATATGTGTACTCATAAGAACTGTACGTCCTTCATTTTTCTTTTCTACCATTAAATCGAGCATTGATTGTATACCTAATGGATCCAATCCTAGAAATGGTTCATCGATAATGTATAATTCAGGATTCACAATAAATGCACATATAATCATGACTTTTTGTTTCATACCTTTTGAAAAATGACTTGGAAAAACTTTTAATTCATCTTCAAGTCTAAATACTTTTAATAAAGGCTTTGCCCTTTCCATTGCTACTTCATGTGTAAGACCATAAGCCATCGCAGTCATTTCTATATGTTCTTGTAAAGTCAATTCTTCATATATTACTGGTGATTCTGGAATATATGAAAGTTTTCTACGATATTCTTCTATATCGTCATTTATATTTGTTTCTGAAATTGATAGTGACCCTGATGAAGGCGTTAATAATCCTAACATATGTTTAATTGTAGTACTCTTTCCAGCCCCATTTAAACCTATCAATCCAACTATCTCACCTTTATTTAATTCAAAATTGATATCTTTAATAACTGGTCGTTTTCCATAACCACCTGTTAGATGTTCTACTTTTACTGTCATAAGGCACCTCCACGAAAACTATTGTACCAAAAATTATGTTTTACTCCTAAAATTAGCTATGAAGAATGACGTTTTTTCCTAAGTAATGCTATAATGTATTTTAAGATGAAACGAAGAGGAGTGTTATCAAAATGTCTGAAACAATTTTCAGTAAAATTATTACTGGTGAAATACCAAGCTTTAAAATATATGAAAATGACTATGTCTATGCATTTTTAGATATTTCTCAAGTTACAAAAGGACACACTTTATTAATTCCTAAAAAAGCTTCTGCAAATATTTTTGAAACTGATGAAGAAACAATGAAACATATCGGGGTTGCGCTACCTAAAGTAGCGAATGCAATTAAAAAAGCATTTAATCCTGATGGTCTTAATATTATTCAAAATAATGGTGAGTTTGCTGATCAATCTGTATTCCACTTACATTTTCACTTAATTCCTAGATATGAAAATGATATTGATGGTTTCGGTTATAAATGGGAAACACACGAAGATGAATTAAATGATGATGCTAAAAAAGAAATTGCTGCTCAAATTCAAGCCCATTTCGAATAATCATGCATAATCTATATTAAAATGGGTATAAGATGAATAATACTATTATCCGAGATATAAAAGTGAGGAGAATTATAATGAAAGTAACACGCGTATTATTTGGTATTGGCGTAGGTGTTGCCGCAGGCTTCGCAGTATCTTTAAGAAATCGTGATGACCAAAGCGTTAAGAACAATACTATTGATGGTAGCCAACCTACTGGCGCTCAATCTGAGTTACAACGTGAACTTGAAACTATGAAACAATCATTCAACGATATTTTAAATTATAGTTCACAAATTAAAAATGAAGGTACTGAATTTGGTAGTTCAATTGGTGACGAAATCAAAACTTTAATTGGTAACTTCAAATCTGATATCAACCCTAATATCGAAAAATTACAATCTCATATTGAAAATTTACAAAATCGTGGCGAAGAAATTAGTAATACATTTTCTAAAGAGAAATAATTTTTTGTACTATAATGTTTCCCCTATTCAAGAATAATTATTTGGATAGGGGTTATTATTTTATTAATAACTTAGGAACATAAGTATTAAATTAAGAATGTTCATTTAATCTAATCTGCAAATAGATATTGACTTCATATAAATTTCAATAGATAATACGAATCATATATTGATTAAGAAGTGAGGCATGTCTCATGTTTTTATGTACAAGACAAATTGATATTCATGAACGTTTTGGCATACCTAGAATTGCCTTCATGAGTATTGTTGGTACTATTATAATGTTTTTAGTTAGTTATGAAATCATGTATTTCTTTAGTGATACACCATTATCTGACAAACATTTTCTTATTGTTTTAGCAATTACATTCTTTATGTATCCACTACATAAAAGTGTACATCTGTTATTTTTTATTCCTTATTATAAATCTTTTAGAGTACATAAATTAACGCGAAGAAAATGGATTCCATATTTTAATACTTACGTTAATACACCTATTCATAAAATTTATTTTTGTATTAATTTGATTTTACCTTTCATTTTAATATCAATGTTGTTCATCGCTTTGTGTGTGAAGTTCCCGCAATATGGACATTATTTTATGTTTTTATTGGCACTTAACTTTGGTTTTTCTATTTTAGATTTAATGTATTTAAAGATACTTATTTTCTCTAATTATGGAAACTATATTGAGGAACACCGATCTGGTATCCACATATTAAAGAAAGAGAAATTTGTTACAACTGTATAATGATCTTTATATTAAAATTGGACCCTTTCATATGGTCCAATTTTTATTTTATATAACAAAATTAATCATATATTTTTCAATAAAACTAGTACTATAGTCCTAAAGAGAGGGTTATGAATTGGTACGCCTCATTTTATATGTTATATTTTACTTGATTATATACATAAAGGAGTTAACAACTTATGAAAGCATTTAATAAAATTATGATACCTGTAACTGCAAGTGCCCTTTTATTAGGCGCATGTGGATCTGATGCAACTGATTCTAAAGAAAATACTCTTATTTCATCAAAAGCTGGCGATGTTAAAGTAGAAGATGTGATGAAGAAAATTGGTAAAGACCAAATCGCTAGTAAATCATTTAGTATTGTATTAGATAAAATTCTTGCAGATAAATATAAAGACAAAGTGGATACTAAAGATATCGAAAAAGATATTAAAAAAGAAGAAAAACAATATGGCGGTAAAGATCAATTTGAAAGTGTCTTAAAACAACAAGGAATGTCTATGGATGATTATAAAGAACAAAAACGTTTATCAGCTTATCAAAAAGAACTATTGAACGATAAAGTTAAAGTGTCAGATAAAGAAATCAAAGATAATACTAAAAAAGCCTCTCATATCTTGATCAAAGTAAAATCTAAAGATAGTGACAAAGAAGGTTTATCAGATAAAAAAGCAAAACAAAAAGCTGAAGAAATTCAAAAAGAAGTATCTAAAGATCCAAGTAAATTTGGAGAAATCGCTAAAAAAGAATCTATGGATAAATCAAGTGCCAAAAAAGATGGTTCTCTTGGTTATGTAACTAAGGGCCAAATGATGGATAGCTTCGATAAAGCACTATTCAAACTTAAAGAAGGCGAAGTATCTAAAGTAGTTAAAACAGACTACGGTTATCATATTATTAAAGCAGATAAAGAAACAGACTTTAACTCTGAAAAATCTAACCTTAAATCTAAAATTTTAGAACAAAAAATTCAAAAAAATCCTAAATTATTAACCGATGCTTATAAAGATATATTAGACGAATATAATGTAGACTATAAAGATAGAGATATTAAAAAAGCAGTTGATGATACTATTTTAGATCCAGACAAAATAAAACAACAGCAACAACAGTCTTCTCAAGGTGGCGCTAGTTCACAACAAGGTGCAACTGGAATGACTGGCTCTTAAGATATATCTTCACTAAAATCTTTTTTAAATGTAACATTTTGCAATAGTACAAACGCATGTTATAATGTAATCAACAAAGATTTCAGTATGGAAACACCAATCCCCTCACTATTTGCGGTAGTGAGGGGATTTTTTAGTGTGACTACAATTGTCACCTATTTACTTATCGTTACGATGCCGTAGCCAATGTGCAAACAACGTAACAATACAACCACTGATAACAGTAGTCATAATATGAACAAAGATTTCAGACATGGAATGAACACCCCCTCTCATCGTCGAAGTGACGCCTGAGAGATAGGCGACATGATTATTATATCATCATAAAATACATTTTAAATATAAAGATTGTCTGTTTAGTTTAAATTACTTTTGAATAACAAATATTTATAATTTAAAAAGGTGATGTAGCTCTTCATTGAGCTATATCACCTTTTCTGAACTTCTAATCTAATTGTGTTGGATTGTAAAATTGTCTATTTTCAAGTCCAAAAATTCGTTCTGTAAATTGACCTTTTTCAGTTTTCTTAAATGCTTTTTCAAACATATTCATTTTAGCATCAATATTATCTATGAAAAATAAAATCTCAGCCTCTTTCAAATGAGGCATTTTAGGTGATCCAAATTCTAATTTACCATGATGAGCAAGAATCATATGTCTAAGCAACATTACCTCTTCTCCATCAATACCAAGCTCTTTAGCTGCTTCAGCTACTTCATCACTTGCAATAGAAATATGTCCTAATAAGTTTCCTTCTACAGTATAAGTAGTTGCTACTGGTCCACTAAGCTCTTTTACTTTTCCTAAATCATGTAAAATAATAGCACTATATAAAAGACTTCTATTTAATAATGGATAAATATCGCATATCGATTTAGCAACACGTAACATTGTTAAGACATGATAACTTAAACCACTGGCAAAATTATGATGATGGGAACTTGCTGCCGGATACGTAAAGAAGCTTTCTTGATATTTTTTAATTAAATGTCTTGTTATGCGTTGTAAACTGGCATTCTCAATATCAAGCATATAATGAGAAAGAGCTTCTTGAATTTCTGCTGGTGTCATTGGTGCGCCATCAACAAAATCTTGAGTATTCATATTTTCTTCAGGCGTAGCTAGTCTTATTTGATTTACTTTCATTTGTTTACGACCACGATAATTAATAACATCACCTTTAACATGTACTATTTCTTCAGGTTTTAATGTTTGCATGTCTTCTTTAGTCGCAGTCCATAATTTAGCTTCAATGTCCCCACTCTTATCTTGCAAGAACAGTGTCATATAATCTTTACCTTGAGCTGTTACACCTTGCGTTGCTCTATGAATTAAAAAGAAGTGATTAACCGAATCACCGGGATTTAATTTTTCTACATTTCTCATTATTTCCCGCCTTTCTCAAATTTATTTAAAGTAATCATTTCTTTATTTGGAATGATATTATCATTTGTACATGTAAAGTATAAGACTTGATAATCTTGAGATAATTCTCTTAAATAGTTCAACATTCTTTCTTTACGTGCTTTATCAAAATGTACAAATGCATCGTCCACTATAATTGGGAATGGATAATATGGTTTTAAAACTTTGATTAAACTTATTCTAAGTGCAACATATAATAATTCTTTTGTAGATTGACTTAGTTCTACTGGTTGGAAAATTTGGCCATTTTCATGTTTCACTTGAATTGCCTCTTCTGAGTAATAAATATTTGTATAAGCATGATTAGTAAGATTTTTGAAAATAATAATCGCTTCATTGATGACTTGTGGCAAACGTTTATCTTTAATTTGTTTAATATGCTCATCTACTAAACTTTGTAAGTAGCTTAAACTTGCCCAATCTTTAGCAATATCATTCATTCTATTTTTCAAGCTATGATATTCATGACGTAAATTAGTTAGTGTCGTATCTGTTTCCATATTATTAATTTGCGCATTTAAATCACTAACTTCAGCTTGCATATCAAGATATTGTTCATTATATTGATCTACTTGTTGCGCTAAAAGTTGATTTTCTTCGTTTAATTGTGCGCTAGTTTTTTCACTTAGTTGTGAACTAGATTCATAAGAATAATTTTGATTTTCTAGATATTTAGTTAAATCGTTAAAACGTGTCATTTGATTTGTATAAGTTTGGTAATTTTCATGATGTTGATAAAAAGCTTCTTCATTTGAAACATTTATATGATTAAATAATTCTTTAATCGTATTATTACTTTCATCTAAATGTGAACGTAATTGAGTTAATTCATTTTTAAGTAATTTGCTCTGTTCACTATTTTTATACCATTTCTCATTATTTTCTTCTGCATTTTTTAACCATTGTTTGACATCATGGAAGAATGACATCTTATTGAAATAAGTAAATTGAGATTGAGTTACTGCTTCAGCATGATTGTAGAAAGCTTCTATATCATTTACTAGTTGATGTCGTTTGCTATTAAGATCATCTAAATATTGGTCATTTGACTTAATTTGACTCATTGTGCTAATACTTTCAACAATAAGATTATCTGATATTTTAGGTGATAAATGTAACTCTTGTTTAGCTACTTCAATACTATTATTGATTTCTTCTAAACGTTGTTGTGCTTTAGATAATGAACTTTCTATATAGCTTGACTTCTCAGCTAAAACGTCTTTATTTTTCAAAGCGTGTTGCCAATGGTCACGAATACGAAATTGTTCATCTAAATCGAAGTCTAAATTATAATCTTTTTCCAATTCTTGTAATTGATTTTCTAAATCATCAATTTCTTGAGTAATTGTTTCGCTATAATCAACTTCTTTAGATTTCACTAAGAAAATACCTACGATAAATACTACTGTTAAGATTGCAAAAATAATACCAAACAACATATTTTGAGAAATAAATGCAAAGACAGTTAACGCTGCACCTACAATAGCTAATAAAATAAATGCCCATCGTAATATATTCTGGCGTTTATTTTTTCTTTCTTGTTCGAGTTCAAATGTCTCTTTTAATTTTTCATATAAGTTTTCTTTTTCGTTTAATTCAACGATTTGTTGTTTATGTTCTTTTTTCTTCTCGAATGTTTCTTCGGGAACAAGTTGACTTTCTAATTGTTCAAGTTCATTAGTATTCGCACTCTGATCTATTTTATTATCTTCAAGACTTCTTTCTAATTGTTGAATATATGCAACTTGTTCTTGCTTATCCTTCACTTGGTCACTAATGTGACTCTTCATAGCTTCGGAACTATCTACTTGGTGATGCGTTTCATTCCACCCAATATTTGACTGCATACTTTCTTTATCACGTTGTTTATCAGAAATTTCTTTTTCACTAGATCTTAATTCATACTCTTTTTGTTTAATCTCATTTTCTTGTTGATATAAACTATTAAACGCATCAATATCAGATTGTTTTACCGGTTGAAGTGATTGATTTTCTTGTTCAATTTGTGATAATTGTTGTTCTCTTAAATCAATATCTCTTACTAAGGATTGTTTATGAGCTTTAGCAGTTTCATAACGATCGATACCTTTTTCAGGAAAATGTAATGGTTCTATATTAAGTGCTTGTTCAAGTTGTTTCCATTCTTGAGTTTGATCATGTAAAGCTACTTCTTTCTGCTTAGCTTCATGCATTTTAGAGAGTTGATTTAAGTTTTGTTTTAGATTATCAAGTCTTCGAGATGACTTATCTTTTTCATCTACTAATCTATGATAAGTATCTAACTTTGCTTCTTCTTCACGTATTTGTGCTTCTAATTGTTTCAATTGTTCGACTTGTTGATTGATAATTGGATTTTTACCAGATTTTTTATACAATTCGTCTTTTTTTAAGCTGATTGTATCTCTCATACTTGTAAATTCAGTTGAGCCTAACGCACCCGCTTCTAACAAATAATCTTGTAATTGTTTTTCATCTAAATTGCGATGAATATCTTGTAAGCCTAAAACGTCAAAAGAGAAGATACCTTGATACGTTTTCTTAGAAATATAATTCAATTTCTTTTGAAGCCATTCTTCATCTCTAACTGTACCATCTTCTAGATAAACTTTAACGTCACCTTGGGCGCTTCCTTTAATACGTTCAACTTCAACGATACTATTATCATCTAACTGAAGCTTCAGTTTTCCGCCATATTGATTACCTAACCTAGGCTCTAAACGAGGTTCTTTAGACTTTTTAGTAGGAAAACCGAATAAAATTGAATGTATAAATGCTTGAATTGTAGATTTCCCAGTTTCATTATCACCAAAAATCTCAGTAAATGACTGATTAAACTCAATTGTACGTTGAACAAATTGTCCATATCCATATATTTCAAGTGATTTAATTATCATTATGTTCACCTCTCATGTCTGCCTTTAATAAATCTTCAGCATGATTAACTAATTCGGTTTTATCAAATGAAGTATAGTCATCTAAATATTTAGATGCTCGTGGATTTAAATATAAATCAGACATAGCTTTATCAAAAACAGAACTGTCATCTAATAGGTCTTTTGAAAACTCTTTGACTAATGGAGGTTCATCATTTGTTGCATATTGGATGTTCAAATCTTCAATAAAGACAAAGTCTTTTTCATGTTCTTCATAGTCTGAAATCATTTCTTCAACTTGTAATACATCTTGAGGAGATAACATCGTTTCACTCTTAATAACGACATTTAATCTATAGAATGCTTTACCTTCATCGCGTACTTTATCTTTAAAAGATTGTATTGCTTCATATAATCCTTGCTTTGTAGTTTGTGTCGTTTCAATTGTAGCTTCTTCAAATTTGATATATTGTGTCGGATAAAATTTAGTTTTTAGTTTTAAATTGTCCCCTTGTATAAGTAGACAACCTTTTTCACCTTTTTCATTAAAATGTCTTCCTTGAATATTACCAGGATAATTAATTACAGGCATATCACTTAACTGTTGGCGTTCATGAATATGACCTAATGCCCAATAGTGATATAATTTATTATTTAAATCTTCTAATCTAAATTCAGTATATCTATCTTTAACTGATGATTTACTATAAGTTCCATGAAGTACACCTATATGTATTCCTTGTTGACCTTGACTTGATGGGAAACTATCAATTTTATTTTCATAGCTTGCCTCATTTTGGTAACTAAAACCATGGATAAAGATTGTTTCTCCATCTTTAGTAATTGCTTGATATGTTTCTACTTGATTTGAGAATACCGAAACATTTTTAGGCCAATTTGATGAAATTTTAGTAGATAATGGATCATGATTACCATGACAAATATAGACAAAAATTTGTTCTTTTTGTAAACGTTCAAACTGTTCTTTTAAAAATACTTCTGCTCGTAATGTACGATTTTCTTTATCAAATAAATCTCCAGCAATAATAATAAAGTCCACTTCTTCTTGTAATGCTAAGTCAACAATTTGTTGGAAACTTTCATATGCGCTTTTTTGTACATCCTCAAAAATTTTAGGACTTAAATGGCTTTTAGATTTAAAAGGACTGTCTAAATGTAAATCCGCACAATGTATAAATTTGACCATAAGCTTTATTCTCCTTATTTAAGACACTTTATAACTGCATTAATTAAAAAATGTAGTTAAAGTTATAAAAACGAATTATCTTTTTAATTATTAAGTTATAACTATTTATAATTTTCCTTTATATCTACTCATTTTACCATATGTGAAACGCTACAGTCGATGCAGAACCATGTTATTAGTAAATTACATAAAAATAAGCTACAGTACCTTATCTCAGTACTGTAGCTAGTATAAATCATTACGCGATTAATTAGTCAGCGTAAATTTCATCTAATGGTTTAACGATGATTTGATTGATTTCTTGGAATACTTGGCTCATTTTTTGCTCAGCTTGCATTAAAGCTGAAATGTTTTCATCTTTTTCGATTGCTTGAGCTTGTTCTTGAGCTTTTTGTAAGTCTTCCTCAGGAATTTCTTCACCTTGCATTTGTTTTTGTTGGAAGCTCATTTGAGTTTCACGGAATTCATCAAATAATTTTTTTGATTCTTCATTATCTTTTACTTTAGCGTAAGCATCTTTGATAGCTTTGTATTCATCACTATCTCTTAATGCTTGTTCTAATTGGTTTGCATAATCATATAAATTTACTGCCATTGTTAATTGCACTCCTTTGAGTTAATTTGTGTTTTAACACTCTTCAATAATGTAACACATATTATTTAGTTAGACAAAGATTGCGACTATTCCTTGGAAAATACCTATTATTCCTCCAAGTATGAATCCTAAAGACATAATTAATTTTAACTCTTTATTAGCTATATCTATAATAATTTTTTCAATATAGTCTAAATCAAACGTATTAATCTGATCTTCTATAAGTTGTCTTAAATTAATTTTACGCATGATAGTTGATAAGTTACTTGATAACTGGTCTATAATTATCATAGTGAGTTTACCTGACAATTCATTTTCTAAATATTTAATGAATTGAGGTGCCAAGTCTTTTATTGGTTGTCTTGCTTTATCATGCAAATTGAAATGTGTGATGATTAATGTAGAGGTTGTTGTTGCCATTTGTTTAAATTGATGATTTGCTACTAACTCACCTAATCGTTTATTTTTGAATGTTTCAACTTCATTTTTTATAACTTGCTCAATAATGCTTTTAGCTTTTGGATGTCTTGTCAAACGAATTAATTCTTGTTGAATACGATCAGCAATGCTTTCTCGTGTCATGAACATTTGTAATAAGCCTATTATCTTACCTTTTTCATTAAAGAAAGTATCTAACATTTCATTTATATCACGAGTTCCTTTAGGTGATGATAAATAAACACGTGCACGGTCACAAATTAAATCCCCTACTTCATCTAACCTCTCATCAACAAGATTAATTAATTCTTGGGGCACGATATCTTTGATAGCTTTTTGCTGATTGGATTCATAATATTGATTCAGTATCTTTTCTACTTTGGCTGGCATTTGATGATCGATGACATCATCTATATTAAAATCAAATTTATTAGCAATATTATAAATAGTCATATCATCAGACTTCAATTGAGTTAATTGATTCATAATCATTTCATTTATCGCATCTTTAGCTTGTCCATCATTCAACTTTTGTCTGATAAGCTCCTCAGTGAGTAAATGTTCTTCTATGACTTGTCCAATTTTATTAGCAATTTCATCTCTTCTTTTTGGAATTAAACCAGGTGTGAATGGAATACGCATTTTAAAAATATAATACGGATTAAATGGATGAAACAACATTTTTATTGCAATCACATTAGTTATACCACCAATAATAGCACCGACTACCATCATAAATAAGATGATAAATAAAGCATGCATGACAAAGACTCCCTTCTTTTTAAAAATCATGATTCATTATAGCATGTTACTGATTTAATTAGAGATAATTAAAATTATTAAAAACTTACAGGTTATATAAATAAAAGCCTAAGTCTTCATAATAGATGACCTAGGCTAATATGTATAACGAATAACTAAAACATCTTCTAACTATTTAAAAGTGATTAAATCGTTTTAAGATTCTACTGTCACTTTTACAGAAATTAAATATGAACTAACTCTTCTTTAGCATTTCTATTGAAATAAGTTTCTGCTTCTCTCATTTTTGAAGTACCAAAAATAGGTTGTTTTTCAGGATTTAACACACGATAAATATTGCTTACTTTATTACTTTGTAGAATATAACCGCTTCTAGTTTCGATTGTATTCCAATAAATATCACTAGTAGTTGAGTGATTTGGGTAAGCACAGTGGTTTCTAGAAATAGTTTGTACGATTTCTAAAGGATCACAACCAAATGTACTATTCAATACATCAGAATCTCTAAACAAAGCACAAATAGAAACACATGTTGTCCAATTAGGTAATACGCGTTCTTTTTCTATTTGAACTAATGTTTTCTTTGATAGTCCAATTGTTTGAGCCATTGTATCTTGTGTATATCCTGCTTCTATACGAACCATTTTAAATTTTGTTTGAATTAAATCTGTAAAACTCTGTCTATCCATTCTATTATCTACCTTTCTTGAAAAGAATTTATATCCGGACACAAGAAATTGCAATTATACACATTTCTTGAAACACAAATTACATCTTAATATATTTTTAAAGAAAATAAAAGAGTCAATTTTGTTTTATCGGTATTTTTATTAAAGGCAAAATTATCAAAATAATTAAACTTTTAACATTATTGATAGTTAGAAAGTTATTTTTACATTAAAAATTGAGCTTGATTTTTAGTGGTTAAAACTACATTTATTAAATCAATTTATTTTCCATAGCATATATTGCTGCTTGTGTACGATCGCTCACTTGTAATTTACTAAATATGTGACTAACATGGGTTTTTATAGTCTTTTCTGATACAAACAATGTATTCGCGATTTCTTTATTTGTTTTTCCTTTGACCATTTCTTTTAATACTTCAGTTTCCCTCTTAGATAACTTATTAGTAAAATGTGGTTTTGTACTCATAGTATCGATGACACGTTTAGCATTGGGATGAATGATTTTTTCTCCGTCAAGCACTTTATGAATTGTTTCAATAAGTTTCTGAGGTTCTACATCCTTCATTTCATAACCATCCGCACCTTTTTCTAATGCTGATATCACGTGTTCATCATCTACATAGCTTGTTAACACTAAAATTTTAATATTGGGATAATGTTTCTTTAAATATTCTGTAATTTCAATACCATTCATATCAGGCATTACTAAATCTAGTAAAACGATATCTGGTAATTCATTTTTCTCTAAATAATGTATAAATGATTTTCCTTCAGCAAATCCTTGAATTACTTCAATATCATCTACAGTAGATAATAAAAATTCTAAACCTTGTCTCACAATATGATGATCATCAACTAATATAATTTTATGCATAGTTATACTCCCTTAAAAACTTAGTTCAAAGGTATTTCAATTTTAATACGCGTACCTTTATTTATTTTTGATTCTATTTGTAATTGTCCTTTTAATAAATCAGTTCGTTGTTGAAGATGCTTAAGACCATTTGAATTGTCTTTGGATTGATGATTATTATCAAAGCCTTTGCCTTCATCTTGAACAATTACAATAAGCGTTTCTTTAGTTTGTTTTAATATTAATTCGACATCTTTAGTATTAGCATGTTTTCTTACATTATTTAAGCATTCCTGTACCATGCGATATACATTTTCCTCTACTAGATTAGATACATCTACTAATCCGTCCACATGTACAGTTAAATTAAGTTGTAGTACATTACTATATTGATTCAAAGCTTGTAACATACCTTGTTCTAATCCGACCGGTTTTAATTGCCATATGAGGGCACGCATTTCATTTACGGCATTTTGACTCGTTTCTTCAATCGTTTTAAACGCTTTTTTAGATATTTCTTCATTTGATATCTCATAAGCTGCATGGGCAGTTAATTTTAATGAAAATAACATTTGATTTACCGAATCATGTAAATCTCGAGCTAATCTATTTCTTTCATTTATTCGAGCATTTTCTTTCTCTCTATCAGTAAGCATAATTCGTTTTATTGCTGAGCCTATTTGAAAAGCAACAGATTCTAGTAATGCTAAATCTTCTTCGTTGTAATGGACTTTATGTGGTGTCGCAACGTTTAATAAACCAAATTGTTCTTCCCCAGATCTTAGTGGTACAGTCGCGTGATGTGTGATACCATCTGTTTCTTCATGGTGTGCACGATTCGCTAAATTAATTCTAGAACAATTAATAATATTAGATGCTTTTGTTAATTTTCCATTATGATAAGATCTCACACACCAACATGAACCGTTTGTCATATAGTGACATTGATTATTTGATAATGCCCCAGGTAAATTTACGCTCGATACTAATTCGTGATTACCTGCTTCATCAATAAAGAAAATCCAACCCGTTGTAAAATCGCTGCCCTCAATTAAATATTGAATTGCTCCTTGCATCATACTATACACTTCTGTTTCTTCATTTAAAAATTCAGCAATTTCTTTAAGGAGTGCTAAACGTGTTGGTTTTTCCATAGTTACCTCCGATTTTAATTTATATATATCTATTCTATTATAGCGTTTAAGATTATATAAACAAACATATCACCAAACTCTTTAAATTATCAATTAGTTAAAGGACTGTGATTTCAATTAATTTTATATTGCTGTCATATATTTTGTGATATGATAAATAGTAACTATAGGAGGATTTTATGAAATTTACAATACCTGAAAATTATGATCAATATACATTGAGAGAGATTTTCCAAGATTTGAAGTTACCTAAGAAGGACTTACATTTATTAAATATGTCTAAAGAAATCACCATTAATGACAAAGCTAGCCAATTATCTAATAAAATACATACAGGTGATCATATATTTATACCTACGCCTGATGAGAAAAGTAATTATTTACCTAGTTATCGTTATGCACAAGTTTTTTATGAAAATGATGATTTTGCAATCGTCCTAAAACCTAAAGGTGTCAAAACACATCCTAATGACTTAAAAGAAAGTAATACATTAATGAATCATGTTATATATACGATTGACAGCGAATATGTTGAACCTATTCATAGATTGGACCAAGAAACGGTTGGTTTATTAATTGTAGCTAAAAATCCTATAATGAAGAAAATACTAGATAGAATGCTTGAAGAAAATCAAATCACACGAATTTATAAAGCGCATGTTAAAGCGTTATTACCAGTTAAACCACAAACTATCGATAAACCAATCGGTAAAGACAAATTCCATCCAAATAAGAAACGTATTTCTAATACTGGACAACGTGCTATTACTCATATACTTTCATCAAATATGATTAAAGAAAATGTTTGTGAATTAGAAATTAAATTAGATACTGGTCGAACTCATCAAATTCGTGTTCATTTGGCTGAAATTGGACATCCTGTTATTGGTGATCCATTATATGGTGATTCAACTTTAAGACAATTGGAATTACACAGCTACAAAATTGAGCTGCAACATCCTTTTACTAAGGAATTCATTTCAGTTAGTTTAGATGACGATATCTCATAAATAAAAGCTAGGTTGATTATTAATATAGTTCAACCTAGCTTTTTGAAATTTTTATACCTCTAATGTGGATCTACCATATCTTCTGGTTTAATCCATTCTTCAAATTGTTCTTCAGTTACATGGCCTGACTGAATTGCTGATTCTTTAAGCGTTAATCCTTCTTTATGTGCTTTTTTAGCAATTTGAGCTGCTTTTTCATAACCGGTATGAGGATTTAATGCAGTAACTAACATTAATGATTGATTTAAATACTTATTGATGTTTTCTTCTATAGGTTCAATTCCAACTGCACAATTATCATTAAATGTTTGCATACCATCTGCAAGTAAATAAATTGATTGTAAAGTATTGTGTAAAATAACCGGTTTAAATACATTTAATTCAAAGTTACCTTGAGAACTTGCAATTCCGACTGCAGTATCATTACCCATGACTTGAACAGCTACCATAGTTAACATTTCACATTGTGTTGGATTAACTTTACCCGGCATAATTGAAGAACCTGGTTCGTTTTCTGGTATAGAAATTTCAGCTAAACCAGCTCTTGGACCTGAAGCTAACCATCTAACGTCATTAGCTATTTTCATTAAATCTGCTGCTAATGCTTTAAGTGTTCCATGTAATTGGACAACTTCATCGTGTGCTGTTAAAGCATGGAATTTATTTTCAGAAGATACGAATTCATAACCAGTATTTTTTGAAATAAATTTAGCAACTTTATCTCCAAATTCTGGATGTGCATTAATTCCTGTACCTACTGCTGTACCACCAATAGCTAAGTTTAATATATGTTTTTTAGATTCACTTAGTAATGTTTCACATTTATCTAACATGTATCTCCAACCGCTAATTTCTTGGCCTAATTTAATTGGTGTAGCATCTTGTAAATGTGTACGTCCGATTTTTATGATAGATTCAAATTCATCTTCTTTTTGTTTGAATGTTTGACGTAAATTTTTTAATGCAGGTTCTAATTTAGTTTCAACTTCGTGATACAAAGCGACATGCATTGCAGTTGGAAATGTATCATTAGAACTTTGTGATTTATTAACATCGTCATTAGGATGAATTGATTCATCGCTATTATGTTCTTTTAAATATTCATTAGCTACATAACTTACGACTTCGTTAACGTTCATATTACTTTGAGTACCGCTTCCTGTTTGCCATACTACTAATGGAAAGTGTTCGTCCAACTCACCATTTAAAATTTTATCGCATGCATATACGATTGCGTCTTTTTTAGCATCACTAAGTTTACCTAATTCATTATTAGCTAATGCAGCACCTCTTTTTAATTGTGCAAAACCATAAACTACTTCAATAGGCATTTTTTCTTTACCTACTGGGAAATTACGTTTACTTCTTTCTGTTTGCGCACCCCAATATTTATCTGCAGGTACTTCAATTTCTCCAAATGTATCATGTTCAATACGTACTGACATTTTATTCTCCCCTTATTTATATTGTTTGATACCAGTATATCACTATTTAAATTACCTTATCAATTTAGAACTAAACCGTTTACATAATAAAATTTTACAAAAAAATCTAGCTTCAACAATTTTATTTAACTGTTGAAACTAGACTCTATTATTTTTTTATTGAAATTTTTGTTTTGTTGCTTGAACAGTAGCAATTGCAGTTAAAATATACAATATCGCACTTAAAATAACTGTAACTGGACTTATTTGAATTAAAATTCTCAAGAAGCCTGTTAAACCATTATAAAAATCATTTAATGTGTAGTATAAAATTCCAGTTATAGCTAAACAACAAATTACACTTATAATGATTCCAGATTGATTACTCTTAATAAAAGTTTGCGCATTGACATCATCAATTAAGCCATTTGAAAGATTCAATTGCAATTGCACGATTTTGAATAATAATGGTAAATATAATGCGCCAAGTGCTAATGGAAATGCTTTAATTGATATTAAACTTATAATGACCGTAGCTATCATTAAATGTTTCCAATACTTTCCTAACATACACGTTCTCCTTATATATATGACTATTCAATATCATATCATAATATAAGTAGATATTTTATGCATTTTTGAAATACAAATTGTAAAAATATCATACAATTAATAAAAGCGCTTGTAGTAGACTATGCTAATACAAGCGCTTGATTAATGATTATTCTTCTAAATCAGAACGAACATCTGAATCATGTGATTGGTTTAATTTATCTTCATCATTTTCCTCAGAAATTTGTTCCATTTCTTTACCTAAATCTTTTAAATCATCTAAATCAGTTACCATAGCATTTTCTTCTTCATGATAATTAGTTTTAGAATCTTTATTTTGTGTCATACATAGAACCTCTTTTTCACTTAGTAATTAAGCAAAGCGAGCAGTGAAGTATTCTTTAACATCTTCAGGTAATCCAGCCGCTGCTTCTTTATCTAAAATAACGTTAACCATGCGATGAGCTTTTAAATCTGCTGGTTCATAATTAGACTTACCATTTTCATTATATAATTTTTCAACTACTTCGCGTTTATTGCTACCAGTAACAACTAAGAAAATTTCACGTGCTTCTAATAAACCTTGTCTTACGCTTACATCAAGGTTGCCATTCTCATCAATAGAAACTACTTGTAAAACTAATTTACCTTTATTTTCTTTTGTTTTAATTTTATCAGAAATAAATTCATTAGCATCTTGATTATAAGATAATGAATAAATTTGGCTTTGAGGTACGCCTAAAGCTTCATAGTATGATTTATTTTCATCATAATCTAAAATGTTAATTTGACTAAAATCAACTGCATGTAACTCAACATTCTTTTTAAGTTCATCTAATACAGGTGCATGGTCTTTAGTTAAGTGAACACCAGCGATAGTCATAGGGTTGTTGTTAAACTGTTTTCTCAAAATGTCTGCTGTATATTCAGCTACTCTTTGTTTATCTTCGAATACTTTAAAGTTCATTGCCATTTTAAAATACACTCCTCTTAGTTTGCTATACATAGAATAGTATGGTTAATATTAATTCATTTATACCCTTATTATATTTAGGTTAAACTAACCTATGTTTATTGAATATTATTTTTTCATCAATAAATATAACATGTTGATATAATATCCTTCATCTACTTTGAACTTAATCTATCATTTTTTAAGATAAATCAGGGAAAGATTGTTGTCTTAAAGCTTCATAAATAAGTAATGCTGCCGTATTAGAAAGATTTAATGATCTAATTTTATCACTCATAGGTATACGTAATGCTGTTTCTTGATATTTTTCTTTAACCCAATCCGGTAACCCAGTTGTTTCTCTTCCGAAAATAAAGTAATGATCGTGACTTGTATCTGAAAAATCAAAATCACTATATGTTTGTTTACCAAATTTAGTAAGTAAATAATAATCTCCTTCAGTTTCATCAAAAAATGATTCTATATTTTCATGGTATGTAATATTAACATGTTCCCAATAATCTAATCCTGCTCTTTTTAACATTTTATCGTCAGTACTAAACCCTAAAGGTTTAATTAAATGTAAATGTGTATTGGTACCTGCACACGTTCTAGCAATATTGCCAGTATTGGCAGGTATTTCAGGTTGAAATAAAACAATGTGATTTGTCATTTATTTTTCTCTCCTCATTTCCAAGCCTTTCTTCATTTCAACTTGGACTTCTTCTAATTCATCATGATAATGTGTTTGAATAAATTCACGCGCATTTTCACCATCAATTTGTCCAATTGTCCAAAATGCTGTTCCTCTTATCATAGGTCTTGGATCATTTAATGCTACTTCTTTTAACTCAGGTATAGCACTTTCTTCATTAAAATGTGCTAAAGCTAAAATAGCATTACGTTGAATTGGTTTTTTTCCTCTCCAAGCACCTGCTAAATGCCCATATGTTGTTTTAAATTCTTTATTACTCATTTGTAATAATGGTATTAATCGAGGTTTCAATATTTCTGGTTCTAAAACTATATCATCATGTTGCGTATTGATTCCTTTATTTTTTGGACAAACTTGTTGGCATGTGTCACAACCATATAAGCGATTACCTATTTTATATCTATATTGATCATCTAAATACCCTTTTGTTTGCGTTAAGAAGCTAATACATTTTTGACTATTTAATTGACCATTACCTACTAATGCTCCAGTGGGACATCTATCAACACAAATAGTACAGTCACCACAACTATCAATTAATGGATCATCAGGTTCAAATGGAATACTAACAAGCATTTCTCCTAAATAAGTCCACGTACCTAAATCTGGATTAATTACAAATCCATTTCGTCCTACAAATCCTAAACCAGCTCGTTCTGCAACCGCTCTATCAGATAATACACCAGTATCTACCATAGATTGAATCTCAACATCTGGAACAACTGATCTTATATACTCACTTAGTTGATCGAGTCGCTTTCTCATAATTGTATGGTAGTCTTGTCCCCAAGAAGCTCTTGCAAACATACCACGTCTATCACCACGAACACTTTTAGGTGCACCTTTAAGTTTATTTGGATAGCCTACAGCAATTGCAATAATGGATCTTGCAGTTGGTAAACTTAATTTGGGTTCAGTCCTTAGTGCAATGTCAGACTCTTCAAAACCAGATGCATATCCCTTAGCATGATAGTCTTCTAGTTTTTGTTTTAATTCGTCAAAAGGATCGGCAGTAGTAAAACCTATACTGTCGATACCAATAGTATGCGCATAATCAATGATATCTTGTTTTAACTGCTTTACATCCAAAATTTTGCCCCCACAATAAAAATATACTCTTGTTATTCTAACATATCAGTAATTAATGATGTATGTATCAGATTTAAAAAACAAGCAAACACACAAAATGTTCACTTGTTTATTGACAAATTATATATTATTTTTCATATAGTTATAAAACTCTTGCTAAGAAATTTTGAGTTCTTTCATTTTGTGGGTGTTCAAATAGTTCGTTGGGTTTACCAGATTCTACTACCACTCCGTCAGCCATAAATATTACTTTATCACTTACCTCTTTAGCGAATCCCATTTCATGTGTAACCACAACCATAGTCATACCTTCTTTAGCTAGATCTTTCATTACTTTTAATACATCACCAACAACTTCTGGATCTAGGGCTGAGGTAGGTTCATCAAATAGCATAACATCCGGTTGCATTGCTAATGCACGTGCAATAGCAACTCTTTGTTTTTGTCCGCCTGACAACTGACTTGGATATACTTCGGCTTTTTCTTTTAAACCCACTTTTTCAAGTAATTCCAAAGCTTGATTATTCAACTTATTTAACTCTCTCTTTTTTAAAAGTTTTGGAGCTAATATGATATTATCTTTAACCTTTTTATGTGGAAATAAATTAAAATTTTGGAATACCATACCTATTTTCTGGCGTAACTGGTCTAATTGTATACCTTTATGCGTTAAATCATTACCTTCAAAAATAACTTGTCCTTTAGTTGGTATTTCTAGTAAATTCATACATCTCAGTAATGTACTTTTACCACTACCAGAGGGTCCAATTATCGCTACAACTTCTCCTTTCTGTATTTCTAAATTAATGTCTTTTAAAACTTCATTATTACCAAATTTCTTATTTAAGTTTTTAATTTTAATCACTGGCCATCATTCTCCCCTCTATAAAATTCATGATTCGTGATAAAGTAAATGTAAGAATAAAGTACATACCTGCTGCTACTAATAATGGTGTGAAAGGATCAAATGAAATACCTTGGACAACTTGAGCATTAAACATTATTTCACCTACACCAATTGTAGATACAATTGATGATTCTTTTATTAATGTGACAAATTCATTACCAAGAGCAGGTAGAATATTTTTAATTGCTTGAGGCATAATGACAGATCTCATTGTTTGATTGTAACTTAAGCCTAAACTACGAGCAGCTTCTGTTTGTCCTTTGTCAATTGAATTAATACCTGCACGAAATATCTCTGCTATATATGCTGAAGCGTTAATGACTAACGCAATGATTCCACAAATTAACGCAGAAATATCTAGTCCAAGTGCTGCGGTAGTACCAAAAAATACTATAAAAACTTGTACTAATAGTGGTGTTCCTCTTAAAAATTCAATGTAAATTGATGCCAACCAAGATAAAGGTTTAATTTTGCTTAATTTCATAAGCGCAATAAAAGCTCCTAAAATAGCTCCTAACACTACCCCAATAATTGAGATTAAAATCGTATTTTTTATACCTTTAATGAAAAAGCTTTTATATTTTGTATAAAAATTACCATCATCTTGCATATCTTTTGATGCTTGAGTCATATATTGATCTATTAAATGTTTATCATTGACTTCATCGATAGTTTGATTAAGCTTTTTTAATAAAATGGGAGAATTTTTAGGAAGCGCAATACAAGTGGGTTTCTTTTCTTCATTAAATGTCACGTCTGAAAAAGCAAGTTCTGGATTTTGTTTTATGTATGCTTCTGCTACCGGCTTTTCTAAAATAGCTCCATCTGCTTTATTGCTTTTGACAGATAATATTGTTTCAGGCAATTTATTTAAAGAAGTCACGTCAGCATTTTCTATCTCTGTTTTTGCTATTTTTTCTTGATCGGTACCCTTTTGGACAGCAATTCTTTTATTTTTAAAATCTTTAATATCTTTTAAATGACTCTTTTCTTTTTTCTTAACCAACATAATATTATTAGTCATCATATAAGGCTTTGTAAAATTTACTTCTTTTTCCCGTTCAGGCGTTGTTGTCATTCCTGAAATGATAATATCAATTTTTCCTGTTTTTAATGCACCTAGTAAACTATCAAATTGCATATTAATAATCTTTAATTTCAAATGATTATCTTTAGCTATCTTTTTGGCTAGTTCAATATCAACACCAGCATATTCAGTTTTACCGTTTATATTCTTTTCAAATTCCATTGGTGCGTAATCTGCTGATAGACCAACACGCAATACTCCACTTTCTTTGATTTTTTTCCAATGTTCATCGTTTTCTTCAGCATGAGTATTGTTTTGAGTATTTGTCAATAATGAACCTACAAGGATTATAAATACCAAAAATACTTTAATAATATATTTCATTAAAGCATCCCTCCTTTTCAATATTCATTATTATACAAATTTATACATTAATATGCAATATTAATTTTTAAATACATAAAAAAAGCATAGCCATTAGGCTACACTTTAAGCAAATTTATTCTTTTGGAATTTCAAATTTATATATTTCATCATTGTAAGAGTGTATAAATTTTTTGCATAATTCATGGACTACAAATCCACTTATGAAAGGAACTATAAAGTATCCAACAAATAATAATATAATATTAGTCATTTGGTCACCAGACATACGATTTAATGCATTAATAGGTCCAACTAAGCCTGTATATCCAAATCCAGCTGAAAGTGGCGTCCCTTTAATTCCAATCAAATACGCAGTTATACCAGTCACTATTCCGTTAATTATCAATGGTACTGCAATAATTAAGTGTTTTAAATAAACAGGAATCATCATTTTTGCTGCTCCAATTAATAATACTAAATTAACCCCAATAGAATTTATTCTTAATGAACCAAATAAAAATGTTACGCATGCAGCTACAATTCCCATATTAGCAGCACCACTTCCCAAACCAGTTAAACTAATAGCAGTGGCAATTGCTACTAATGAAATAGGTGTTACCATCAATAAAGAGAAAGTTACGCTTATTAAAATTGACATAGTTAAAGGATTCAAATCAGTAAATGAATTAATAACTTTACCAATAGTATGAGTGATAATTTGAACATAAGGTAATGTAATGAGTCCTATTGTTCCACTGACTACCGGAATTAAAACAGGTAAAATAATCATTTCGAAAGATCCCAATTTACCTTGAAGAATTAAATATAAAAAACATGCTATAATCACGACTAAAATAATATTAATAATATCTCCAATACCTTTTAACATGATAGTCTGACCATCAAAAACAATTGCCCCTGACCCTAACATAGCAGAAGCTCCTATTATCGCTGCTCCTGATCCATTAAATTTAAATTGATGCGCAGCAAGTACACCAACAATAAAAGCCATGAATGATTGTACTACAGTAACAAGTCTAAAAATACTTTCAAGCAGCTCGTTACCATCTTTAAAAAATTTCAACAATTCACCAAGTAAAGCATTTGGCAATAATGCAATGACTACTCCTGCCCCTACTGCATTTAAAATATTACTAAAAAAACTTTTACTACCCATTTTCGAGCTAGTATTACTCATTATAGACCTCCAATTAATAATGTTAGAATTATCATATTATAAAACTCTTTTTACTACAATCACACTTTTTAACAAAGATAAGACAATATTTTTAAACGTTTTAAATTCTTCAAATCATTAGTATTTATTCCTCTATTCTTTAAAATATCTAAAAGTATAAAAAAAGAGTGAAAACATTGGTTGAACAACATTTTCACTCACAATACATAAGGTATTTATATAATACCGGCGGTCGGGATCGAACCGACACTCCATAAAGGAACGGGATTTTGAGTCCCGCGCGTCTGCCAATTCCGCCACGCCGGCTCAATATAAAGAAAAAACTTCCCACCTTGAAGTAATTGGAGCGGAAGATAGGACTTACACCTATACCTCATTCCGGGAAGGAATGTGTTCTAAGAGTTGAACTACTCCCGCTTAATATAAAATTTGGAGCGGAAGATAGGA
>NZ_JHVS01000016.1:0-21527 GCF_000620265.1 Staphylococcus sp. URHA0057
AGAAGTACGATCCACATAAAAAGCACGATAAGTTTTTAAACTTATCGTGTCCTTTTTAATTACAGTTAGTTACCAAACAAACGACTCCAAAACCCTTTTCTCGGGGATTCTTCTATTCTATCATCTAGATTACTTTTTACTCTACTCGACAAGTTACCATTGTTTGAGCTTTCTTGTTCTTTTAACACTTCTTCCCTGTTCTTTTCATCTTCATTGACATTTTTATTTTCGATTTCTATGTCTGTTGATTGTTTCTCATCTTGATTTTTGTTTATATTCTGATTTTCTTCAATAAATGTTGCTTCTTGTGTTTTACTATTTTGCTTTCCATTAGTATTTTTATAAAATGTACCTTAAAATTATAAGTAAAAAATGAATTATAGGTATGATTTTGGTACCAATTTTATATATAGTCCTATTATGTCTTTGTCTTAATAGTATTATTACAAATCCTGAATTTATTATTTTTTCAATTATTGTATTCTTTGAATTTCATCGTACTTATTACAGCAACTAATGATATTTATAGAAAAAATGATGTAGATCGTTATTATGCTGATTATAAATGTAATGAAGAGGACTAAAGAGTTAAAAAAACATAAAAATTTTTAAATATAACATAAGATGACTTATCGGAAGTTATCTATTATCGAATATTCAGAGATGATATAATATATGAGTCGCTTATCTCTCAGGCGTCAATTGACGAAGAGAGGAGGTGCATTACTTTGCTAATCATTTTCGTTCACATCATAGCACCAGTCATCAGCGGCTGTGCTGTTGCGTATTATACTTATTGGCTTAGTAAACGCAACAAATAATTAATAGGCGACTTTATAAGCCAGCATCGAAAAATCCCCACACTATTGCGAGTAGTGTGGGGATTGGTGCATTAATTGTTAATCATTTTCGTTATCTAGATTATAACACTGGTTAGTAGAGAAATGCAAAGTAGTTTTATCTGTTTAGGTTATGTGAATCCAATATATTTAAAAATAGGAGTGATTATGATCAATAAAGTTAACTTACATCACAGGATGAAAATCTTTTAAAACAAATTAATGGAGTAAATCAACAATAGAATCAGATAATGAAATTTCTATTATTTTATTGATTGTAATAGCTTCAGTACATTTTTATTAACTTTAGTTTTGTATAGGATTTTTTTCATTCTATTCAGTATGATTGTGGATATATTTACTAGTAACATAATTAGATATTAAACGCTATATTATTGTGTCATTTCAATTAATAATGCTTAGTTATAATAAATTCTGAAATAAAATTTCTACTTTTTTAGGACTGTTTTTGAAAGCAAGTTTTTTATTACATTACCATCTTTAGCAATAATAAATTTTGTGAAATTTTATTTGATTTTCTTTCCATATTCCAGCTATTTGATCATCAGTACCAGGTTTTTGTTTAGCAAATTGATTACAAGAAAATCCAAGTATAATTAACCCTTGCTCTTTATATTTTTGGTAATATTTTTCTAATTCTTCAAATTGACCACTAAGCTACATTTTGTGGCAGTATTAACTAATATAATAACTTTACCTTTGTAGTCATTTAAATAATACTTAATACCTACTACCATCTTTGTTAACAACTTGTATATCATAAATATTACTAGTTATTTTATAGCACTCCTTTTATAACATTGCTAATTTTAATTGATCTATAACGCCACTTGATGATCCAGGAAAAGCAAAGATCATTTTATTTAAATCTTGAGCCGTTAATTTTTGGTTTACAATGAAAGTTAATAAATTAACTAAATCTGGTGCATCATCAGCATATATAGCAGCTCCCACTAATTGTTTATCATTATTTAATACAATTGTCATTTCAGCTTCAGTTTCATTTTTGTATTCAAACACCATTTGTTTACCAAAAGGAATATCTATCACTTTATAGTCCTCACTAGTATTAGCTTCATCTACAGAAACTCCAATATTAGACAATCTTGGTAGTGTATATAAAACTGAAGGTATTGCAGGATAGGTAATAGGATTTTTATTCATACCCAAAATATGCGCAGCAATATAGTTAGATTCAAATGTTGCAGTAGGTGTTAATTTAGGAATTACTTTATCTAACACATCACCACTAGCATAAATATTAGGGATATTTGTACGTAAATATTCATCTACCTGTATACCTCGAGTAGTGAAATTAACGCCAACTTCTTCAAGTCCAATACCGTTGACATTTGGTCTACGTCCAGTAGCATCTAACACATAGTTAGTAGTAATCTCTAATCCTGATTCTGTTGATACAGTATAATTGTCACCTAGCTCTTTAATTACAGTAGTATTTTCATTCATATGGAATTGAACTCCTTCTGTTGCCAATTTGTCCATTAATTTAGCAACATGTGCTGAATAAAAACCTTTGAGCGGTTCATCGTCAACATGAATCATATGAGTTTCTACACCAGATTTAATGGCTATGCTAGCAAATTCAATACTAATAATACCTACACCTATAAATGTGATACTATTTGGCATTTGCTCTAAGGATAAGAAGTCTCTACTATCGTGTGTATATTCAGACCCTTCAATATCTAACTTATTGCTGTGTTGACCTGTTGCAATAACTATGTTTTCACCGTAATATTGTTCACCATCTACTACGAGGTGATGCTCATCTACTAATTTTCCTGCCCCTTCAATAATATCAATACCTTGTTGTTCAAATAAACCTTTCAAAGTATTTGCCATAGGGTCAATGATTTTATGTTTATAAGACATAAGGTTTTCCCAATTCACTGATAATGCTTCAGTATTAATTATGTTGGGATAGTGTGAAGCTTGCTCTAGTACTTCATAAGGGTTTTCTAATAAAATTTTGGCATTGCACCCATAATTTGTACAAGTACCTGCTATACGATCTTTTTCGACAATAGCAACCGATTTCCCCGCTTTGTTTAAAGTCAGCGCACTATGCCAAGCTGCGTGTCCACTACCTAAAAATACAACATCATATTGTTTCATTTGAATCATCCTTTGTAATAATTTTCAACGTTTCTTCTAAATTATCCATAATACTTTTGGCTTTCATATATTCATCTACATCAAATTGTGAAGAAATGCATTTAGCAATAGCTTCATGTACTGCTTCTTGCTCATTTAGACCTTTTATCGTTAAAGTTATGATAAGGTTACGTTTATCGCTTTCATCCCTATTTCTTTGAACCCAGCCAGATTGCTCAAGTCTTTTTAGTAATGGGCTTAGGGTATTACTTGCTAGATTCAACTTTTTACCAATGGATAATAAAGTTTGAGGGTTCTCTTCCCATAATGTTAATAGCACTAGATATTGAGAAAAAGTTAAACCGAATTGACATAATTGCTTTTCATAAAACTTGCTGAATAATTTGTTAACATTATAAGCAGAAAAGCATAGCTGATGTGCCAATTTCATTTCATCATCAATCAATTTAATCACTCCTATTCTCATTAAAGAATAATCAATCGCAAACGATTAATCAACTGAGAAAACTTATAATGAACCACATACGTTTGTTTAATTGATTACTAACTTTTAAAATTTTTCATCAATTGTGCAAATTGATTTCGATTTTAAAAATAGTGCGTAAAACTTATGGTTTCAGAGTATTATTCAAAAGAAGAATGAACAAGTCATTAAATATATACGTAAAGTAATTGGAAAAAGAGCTATAATTTAGTTCTTTTTTCATACTTATACATTGTTGTTTAACAGTATGACGGTTTGAGTGTTTTGTAAATTTTTCCATAATCCTAATAAAAAGGAGTTTTAATAGCGAAAGCATGGCAATTAGAAAATTTTGGTTTAGATAACCTTAAACAAGTTGAACTAGAGAAACCCGAAATTACAGAAGATCAAATTTTAATTAAAGTTAACTCTGTATCACTTAATTATCGAGATACTGCAATTGTCGAAGGTATATGTATATATCCCCCTGAATTATTAAAATTTCCGTTTATTCCTGTTTCAGATGCTTCAGGAATAGTTGTAGAAATCGGCTCAAAAGTTACCAAATTTAAAAAAGGTGATCGTGTTACTTCACATATGTTTATCAAGTGGCTAGATAGAAAACCTAAAAGCGATGAACAATCACATGCCTTAGGTGCTACAGTAGATGGTGGACTTTCAGAATACATGGTATTGAATGAAAATGCAGCTGTATTCTCTCCTGAAACACTTACAGATAATCAATCGTCAACTTTGCCAGTAGCAGCATTTGTGAATTGATTCTCATTGGTTGAATATGGAAATATTAAAGCAGGTGATAAAGTTCTTGTTCAAGGCACAGGTGGCGTTTCTATATTTGTAATTCAAATAACAGCAGCATTAGGAGCAGAAGTTATTGCAACAAATAGCAGTGATGAAAAATTAGAAAAAGCCAAAGAACTCGGCGCTTCTAAAGTAATCAACTACAAAAAGCATCTTGATTGGGAAAAAGAAGTCCAAAAATTAACAAATGTAAAGGTGTAGAACATATTGTAGAAGTGGTTGGTGGGTCAAGTATTGCCAAATCTATAGATGTCTTAGTTTTTAAAGGGCATACATAGATTATTGGATTTCTTGAAAATATGGGAGCAAATGTTAATTTATTCGCATTACTTGCTAAACAAGCAAGAATCCAAGGTATCAATCTAGGGCACCATAGATCATTTGAAGATTTCAATAAAGTTTTAGATCAAATAAATATAAATCCTGTAGAAGTAGGTATTACACGCCAAACTATATATAGAATTAAAAACAGTAGATAAAATAGTATAGGCATTAATCTATATAGATGTTAGTCTATTAAATGTCTAAGAGGTATATTCGTGTCTTATAAAGAACTATCAACAATATTAAAAGTTTTATCAGATCCAAGTAGGTTGGAAATGCTGGATTTACTATCTTGTGGTGAATTATGTGCTTGTGACTTGTTGGAATATTTTCAATTCTCACAACCTACGATAAGTCATCATATGAAGTCATTAGTAGATAATGATTTAGTTATTACACGAAAAAATGGTAATAAACACATGTATCAACTTAATCGTGAATTTTTAGATTATATTAATCAAAATTTGAACATCATTAACTCGCCTAACCAACGGTACGTATGTAAAAGTATGAAATTGGGTGAGTGTTGATGACAATTTTAGCAATTGTGATTTTTCTTTTAACTTTAATTTTTGTGATATGGCAACCTAAAGATTTAGATATTGGTGTTACAGCTTTCATTGGAGCTGTCGTTGCTATCATTACAGGAGTCGTAAGTTTTTCTGATGTATTAGAAGTAACAGATATTGTTTGGAATGCTACATTAACATTTGTAGCTGTTATTCTTATTTCATTAATATTAGATGAAATTGGTTTTTTTGAATGGTCTGCAATACATATGGTCAAGGCTTCCAACGGTAATGGATTAAAAATGTTTATCTTTATAATGATATTAGGGGCAATTGTAGCAGCATTTTTTGCAAATGATGGTGCAGCTTTAATCTTAACGCCCATTGTATTAGCAATGGTAAGGAATCTAGGATTTAATCAAAAAGTGATTTTCCCTTTTATTATTGCTAGTGGTTTTATTGCAGATACTACATCACTGCCTTTAATTGTAAGTAACTTAGTTAATATTGTTTCTGCAGATTACTTTGATATTGGGTTTATTGAGTATCTTAGTCGAATGATTATTCCTAATATATTTTCTCTGATTGCTAGTATTATCGTTTTATGGTTATATTTCAGAAAATCTATACCTAAAACGTTCAATACAGAAAATATTTCAGACCCTAAAAATGTAATCAAAGATCCTAAATTATTTAAGCTTTCATGGATTGTATTAGCAATACTACTTGTGGGATATCTTGTTAGTGAGTTTATACAAATACCTGTATCAATCATTGCTGGTATCATTGCTCTTATCTTTGTAATATTAGCTCGTAAATCTAAAGCAGTTCATACAAAACAAGTAATTAAAGGCGCACCATGGAATATTGTTGTATTCTCTATTGGTATGTACCTTGTTGTGTTTGGACTAAAAAATGTAGGTATTACAACTATTCTTGGGGATATCCTAACAAATATTTCAAGTTATGGGTTATTCAGCAGTATCATGGGTATGGGATTTATAGCTGCTTTCTTATCTTCAATTATGAACAACATGCCAACTGTTTTAATAGATGCAATAGCGATTGGTCAATTCAGTGCTACAGGAATATTAAAAGAAGGTATGGTTTATGCGAATGTCATAGGTTCTGATTTAGGACCTAAAATTACGCCAATTGGTTCTTTAACAACATTATTGTGGCTACATGTCTTAACACAAAAAGGTGTGAAGATTTCATGGGGAACATACTTTAAAACTGGAATTATCATTACTATTCCAGTCCTATTTGTAACACTCTTAGGTTTATACCTTACACTAATCATATTTTAAGAAAAGAGGCTTTAATTATGGATAAGAAAACAATTTATTTTATATGCACAGGAAACTCTTGTCGTAGCCAAATGGCTGAAGGTTGGGGAAGGGAAATATTGGGTGAAGATTGGAATGTCTATTCTGCCGGTATTGAAACACATGGTGTTAATCCTAAAGCAATAGAAGCTATGAAAGAAGTAGATATTGATATATCAAACCATACGTCAGACTTGATTGATAATCATATTTTAAAACAATCAGATTTTGTCGTAACGTTATGTAGTGATGCAGACGATAATTGTCCTATTTTGCCACCAAACGTTAAAAAAGAGCATTGGGGTTTTGAGGATCCAGCAGGTAAATAATGGTCAGAATTTCAACGTGTTAGAGACGAGATTAAATTAGCTATAGAAAATTTTAAAATGATAGGTATTGCAAAAATTAATGAAACAAAAAACTTAACTTTAAAATTTCCATGATGATGTGCATGGCCACTATGATGTGAGGCATGGTTATCATGATGATCATGATAACCATGTCTAGTATGAATCATATGATGCTGTGAGTCTCTATTATCCATCAAATTACTTCCTCCAATTTATAAAAATCTATAGGTAATATAATTAGTTCATATTATATACCCAGTAGGGGTAAGTAAAAACGAATTGATTTCCAAAATAATTAGAAAATACATATCGCTTAATCGAATAAATTCATATTTTAATATTATAAATCAAGAGATATACTATCATTTAAAGTTATTTATATTGATTTTAATTGAATTAATACTATTTAAATATTAAATAAATCATTAAATGATTCTATCATTGTTGGATGGGTATAAATATTGTCTCTTAAAATTGTATAGTCAATATCTTGATCAATAGCAAGTTTAATAATATTTATCATTTCTTCAGATTGTAGTCCATATAGTGTAGCTCCTAATATTTTATTTGTTTTAGTATCTATCACTACTTTAAACAGGCCTCTAGTGTCATTATTGATTTTGTGTCTTGGTATATTATTAACTGGAAGCTTACCTTCTTTAATCTTATAACCTTGTTCTTTCGCTTCTTTCGCCGTTAAACCAACACGAGATAATGGTGGGTCTATAAATACAGTATATGGTATTGACCCTCTATTTTCTGTAGTACGCTCACCTGAACCTAATAATTTGTCGTTAACAATTCTAAAATCATCTAAAGAAATATAAGTGAATTGCATGCCCCCTTTAACATCACCAATCGTATAGATATGATTAACTTCAGTTTTCAGTTGATTATCAACTTTAATTTCGCCACGTTCACCAAGTTTAATATCAGTATTTTCTAAATTTAAGTCTGTATTTGGTTTTCTACCAATTGCGAGTAGAACTGCATCTGCTTCAAAATCGCCTCTATTCGTTTTTACGACAGTATGATCATCTTGATCTTCAAATGCTGAAGTTTGAATATCTAGCTCAATTTTTACACCTTTATCTTCTAAGTCTTTAATTGCATGAGAAACGATTTCTTCATCTTCTTTTGGCATTAGTCTTTCTTTCATTTCTAATACAGTCACTTCTGTCCCAAAGTTGGCAAACATAGATGCAAATTCTAAAGAAATATAACCTCCACCCACAATAACCAATCGTTTAGGCTTCTCATTTAAATTCATGATACCAGTAGAATCGTATAAATATTTTGATTTTTGAATGCCTTGGATATTTGGAATAACAGGTGTTGCTCCTGTATTTATAACGATGTTATTTGCTGTTAAAGTATCTATGACTTTACCTTGTTCATCTAATAAATTCACTTCAGTATTTGATTTAAAGGCAGCTTTATAATCTAATACTGTTATATTTTCATCATCTGCTAAATTATGGTAGTTCTTTTTATTAAGTGCAGTTATAACTTCTTCTTTACGATGTAATGATCGATTGAATGAACCACTTTCTAATCCTTCATGTATTAATGTTTTAGATGGGATACACCCTGTGTTGATACATGTACCTCCATACATTTTTTGAGATTTTTCAACTACTGCTACTTTCATTCCTTGTGCTGATGCACTTTTTGCAAGTGTTTTACCACCTTTGCCAAATCCTAAAATTAATAAATCATACTTTTTCATTGTATCTCTCCATTAAAATTTTATTGAGTATATCTTCAATTGATATATTTTGATAAAATGCTTCTAAAATTCTAAACTCTTCGTAATGATATTCTGACATAACATGACTCATTTGATTTGAAATTTCACATTCACTATCTTTAGTTCCTGTGTAAATTCTTCCAAATGATTTATTAGCGGTGAATAATCTAAATAATTCTGCTAAGGATGTATTCAAGACATTACCTTGCACACTATAACCGCCATACTTTCCTTTTTCCACTGTAATATAACCACTTTCGGATAATTGACTCATAACTCTTCTTAGTTGAACTGGATTTACACAAACTTTCTTTGATAGTTCGGTACTACTGAACTTTTCATAAGAATGCTTACTTAAAAAAACTAGTACATGGACTGCGATATTAAACTCTAAATTCAATGAAGTACCTCCAAATTCCAAAAGTAATTGTTATAGTTACATTTAAGCACATTAATTTATGATATGCAAATAAATTGGAATGTAATTTATTTCTACTTTTTATCTTAAAAACTTTTTTTAGTTTCTAGGAGTTTGTTTATTTGAGATATTGGAATATTAATGGAAGACAATATGATTAACTAAAATTGATTTTTGATTAATAGAAATATTGAAGAGTTTATATGGTGAAATTTATTAGTTAGTGAGAAAAATGTTTCTGTTTCAAAGTGAAAAATACTGTAATATGAATACGGAGAAATGCAAAAATAATTTCTTGTTAAAATAACATTTACGTTTTTAGATTTGCTTACTATTGTATACTAATTCCCATATTTTACAAGCATCGCTTGGTAATTGGAAATTAAAAGTTAATCTTCGTATATTATTTAAAATATCTCTAATATTTTCATGAGCAGATATTAAATCTGCAATTATACTTTCAATATCTGAAACCTTTTGACCATTACTATATTCAATGATTTTAGAAAAATCCACTGTATCTTCCTTTTGTGTATGTTCTAACATATTATCTCTAAATACTTGATATGATTTTTATGTTTCAAAATAGTCTGTTGCATATAAACCTCTCCTACACTTTAGTTTAATCATAGTGTATTCGTTTTTAAGAAATATAAACTTGACCTATATCAATCTTATCTAATAAATATAGCGAATAATATTTAGGCTTAAACAGATAGATATATATAAAGAGTCCAGAAACTTTATGTCCCGGACTCATGAAACAGAAAAATTTGATTATATATCGAGAGAAAAAGATATATTTGAAAATCTATATGAAAATGTCTTGCCTTATAACCCAATATATTTATAGAATTAATGAAAATCAAATAAACACTTATTATAATAACTATGAATTAGTTAAAAATAGTAAGGATTTATTAAAATTACTAAAGTTAAAAGGAATTCATTTCGAAAATTCTTTAAGAAATGATCCTCTTTATAGCGAACAATACGAAGTATTTAGAAATTTACTTTAGCGTGATTAGTCTGAATACATGGTTTTGCATTTCTCCACCAACCAGTGTTATAATCTAATTAACAAGGATATCTGCATTTGATGCACCAATCCCCTCACTATTGCGAGTAGTGAGGGGATTTTTAATGGTGTGGCTTAGTCGCCTATATTTACTTATCATCACGTTTTCGAAGCCAATACGAAAATAACGCAACGATACAACCACTTGTTGCTGTGGTCATGATGTGAACAAGGATATCTGTCATTTTTAGCACCTCCTCTCTGCGTCTGAATTGACGCCTGAGAGATAGGCGACTTTTATATTATATCAACTATAATATTTGAATTACAGATAATTTCCGATAAGTGATTTTATGTTAAAAACTATATTAAAATAAAATTTTATATTACTCTCTCTTTTCCATAAACATTTCAATAAGTACTTGATGGCGACGTATTGCATGATCATACTCCCCTAACAATTCTCGATTCATAAATTGTATAAGTTCTTCTACATTGCCATTAACATATTGAGTTATAAAATTTCTATATGCTTGTTCTCTACCATTTGTACCCACTTTATATGAAATCAATAAACTACTCAGACCATAAACGAAATCTTTATTAATTTCAGAATAACGAAATACATTTTTGACACATTTGTTTTCGATGTCATCTAATTGTTGCTTTTTTTGTTGATAATTCAAAGTATCATCTTTCATTATCTCAGGTGTCTTATTTCTAACGCCTCGAAATTCATTCTTTAGTAAAGAAATCATTCTAAAAGCTTCTTTCTCATTTAATTTCATCTCACTGTCACCCTTCTTTTTGTTATGATATTTCAACTTATTTTTACCTAACCACGTTTTATATAAGAATACTACTAGTACTGTTATTTCTAATACTAATACTACTGGAAATGTAGAAAGAAATATTCTAAACGGTATTAATAATTTACCAAAGTCCCATCTCCATAAATCATATAGTGCTTTTAAACATGTAATTGCAATATATGTATCAACACCTACTAATATGATAAATAATGACCATCTTAGCCACATAGGAAATACTTTAGTTTCTTTTAATGCATCCTTATTAATACTAAAAAGTGCTACGACATGAGGTATAAAAGTCACTCTTGACTCTCTTTTTTTAATATCGCTAATATTCTCTTCATACTCTTTATTTTCATCTTCATCAACATATATAAGTTTTCCATCATCTTTATCTTCGACTCTATCACGAACAATATATTTCATCTTTTTATTATTATGCGTAAGTTCAACTTCATAATATTTCTTTTCTTTGATAAATAGGGGGAATAAAAATATAGCATATACCACATTAAACGCTGTAAATATGTAAAATGCACTCCATAAGTCTGATTTTATTGAATTAATATTTTTAACCTCTGAAAATATTTCACTAATACTCAAAAACATCAATATATCTAAAAGTATAACCAAACCAATAAATCTTAATATATTTTTAAATAGTCTACCTAATCTTTCTTTATTGGGATTCATTATATTATTTCTATCAACCAGTTTTGATATAATGATTCCAAATAACGGTATAACAAATATGCTTAACCATCTCAATATAGTATTGGCAATTTCAAAATATTCCTTGATTTCCATACCTATTGACACCTCATTGTTATTTATATTTAATTCATTTTATGATTCCAATATAGTAAATTAGAAGAACATATGATGTTTATTCAATGGTTTCTGAGTCATATTTATCAAGTTAAATAGCAACCATTTCTGTTCGGATAACTTTATTTCAAAAATCTATCATCTCAGTTTTCCAAACTTTAATGAGTATTATACCAACTAAAAAAAGTGTTTTGTCCTACTCCTTTTGCACTTTACTACAATATATTTTCATACTACTTTTTCATATTAACTGTTATCATTTAAATTAAAAAACTCTCGTCTGACATCCCATTTTTAAACTTAAAAAATCATTTTATGCTATCAACATGCTTCCATTTTTAGATCCAATCTATCGCATCTAACTTTACTTTTATGATACTTTTTTGAGTCACATATCGATGCTTGATGATATTTTCTTTTTGACCACAATGATGTCTTTAACGCCAAACTAAACATCCAAAAACATCATATTTTTTAAGTGCCTTTTGAATCAAAAGTGATCGTGTTTTAATTCAAAATATGACACAAATGATGAGCCGTTAAGCTCCTTTTTTGAATCATGATCACTTCATTTTTGAACACATAAATCATCAAAAACGCGACGTAAAAATGAATAACATTGAATGATTTTAATACCCTATTTGGATTCATTCAATGACCTTAGACATTCAAAAAATGGCAATAAACTATATCAAAAAATAGTTTTTCAAATCATTATTATCGATCATTGACTGTCATTTTTTAACTTTTAAAACCGATCCCAAACATGCCCATACATCGTTTCATTTGCTTCATATATACAAAAAAAGTATCACACATTTTTTTGATTTTAATCGTCCATTTTTAATATTGGAAATCTCTTTTTGACATCTTAACATGTCCTCGTTTTTTTCTTTTTCATATGATCACTGACGATTTCAACCACACATAAAATCAAATGCCATGACACCTCAAACACGCCTTCAACTTTTCAAAATAGATCGCTATTCACTCCTATTTTTCAAAGAAAAGAAGTAACCTCCAAAGCACTTTTTTGTGCTCCGGAGCTAACTTTTTTGTATACTTGGCAACTTAAAAAAGTTACCAAGTAAAGAGCATAAGGGACAACGATGCCACCTTCGGTGGCACCCAGCATAGCTGGGGTTTCCTTACCGCTCGCTTCGCTCACTTGCTCCAACTGCGTTGAACTTAGAGCCCCAAGGGATCAGCTCCAATATCTACTTTCGATATTGGAGCTAAAATAACCCGAAAAAGCCCCGGTAACTTTTTTAACCAAAAAGTAGCCAATTTTAAACAAAATTGACAATTTCCAAATTTTCAACCGCGCCGCTATGGGATTTATGACGTCTCGGTAACTTTTTAAATCCCGGTAACTTTCGTTATTTTAATGCATGTTTGTTTTTTGGAGATGATGTTCGTTCAAAAAGTTGAGACGTTTTTCAAAGTTCAAAACCATAGGAACGATGGCCATCGTTCTAGTTGAAACGTTGAAAATTTTTCAAATAGAGGTGAAACAAATGGTATATCAACACATTAATCAGTACTTGTTCAAACATCAAAAAGATCCTGTGAAGGTCGCTATCATATGTCAAAAAATCTTTGAATATCGTGCCACGCAAAATGAAATCACAACGATGCAACAACTCTTTCAAAACATCTATCGTTACCTACGTAATGATCTCAAATTAGGTTTAGAGTTAACCGCTGTTGCGCTCAATCCTCATGACTTACGTGACTATTTTTTAATCCAATCGTATTACTATCATGTCATTTAACAATGTCTCAGAACGACACGATTTGTCGCGAAACAAATCACAAAAATGGTATTTAATAATCATCTTAAACACCATAAACATCATTCAATTTGATACCTATTTTAATTTTTTACAGACGACAATGCTTGTCGTCTGTTTTGCTTATAATAAAAATCATAAGGGGGACAATATTGTGGGAAACAAGATTCAACGAACATTAACTATCTATACTAAGTTACGTGATCACCATTATGTTAATGTGCCTTTGTTGGCTGAAACATTTCACGTTCATCCGCGTTCGATTCAACGAGATTTAGAAGATATTCGTGACTTTTTAAACGATCAACATCAACATTTATTATACGACCATCATACGCAAAATTATTATATGAGTCATCAAACCATGACCGATGATCAAGTGACACCGACGAGTGTCACATATGAAATGACACATCAACTTTATCAACAATTACAACATCATTATCAAACATACGTCCTCAAAAATGACGCACATAAAATGCTTGTGACATTCCAAATGGCACCCTCAGAAGCCATTCATTTTTGTTTTACATATCGTCATGCATTACGTTTAGTGTCACCTGACACGCTCTTTGCGCAATTCACAACCGAACTGATTCAACTACAAATGATTTACATGAAAGGAGCACTTTAAGGTCTATGTTTCAATCACTCAAACAACTCAATCATCTCCGTTTGTATCAGAATACTCAACAACTGAATACTTCAAGTTTCTTACGTTTTGTTCAATCGGTCTTTCAAATCGTCCCACGTTGGTTTTGGTTTTATATCGTCCTCGTATCGATTGTTTTTCCATTTGAGATTGGCAAAGAACCTTTCTTTGTCCCACTCTCAGCACCACCCATCATGACGCAACTCGTGCATCTATATACCTTCATCGTCATGATATTATCCCCACTCACATTAACGTACATCCGTTTTGTGAAATCTATCAGCTTCACGCGATTTTATTGGGGTTTAGTGAAACATGAAGATCGCTTTACTGAACGTCATAACCAACGGATTCGTGAAAAAAGAGGCAAAGTCTACGCCGATGATCGTTATGCGTTTAACTACAATCGTCGCAATGGACATTGGACTGCGACTAATATAGACGCTGAAAAACGGAATCGTCGTGCAGAGATGGGCAATGGTGCTTGGTTTATCGCCATGGGGTACCTAGGTTTTCTTTTATTCTTTGTCGGTGCCTACATGATCATCATGTATTTTATTATCGTCCCTGTCGCCATCGGCGTTGTCTTACACATGTACTACAAATATCAAGCGTTTCAAAAATAGTAAGGAGGAATTAGATGTATTTAACGCTGTCTCGATTGATGATTTATTTTTGATTATTGAGATCAAGTAATCATCAATCTAATTTATTCAACAAGGAGCGATTCTATGAAAACAAAACAATTACTTAGTACAACTGCCATTGCGGGAACACTTTTATTAACGGGCTTAAACGCGCCTCAGGCAAAGGCTGAAAGTAACATCAATGGATCAAATGCCGTCGATATTATTCAACAAGTCGACAAACAGCACGGCAATCAACCTGATTTAATTCGTTATGGTCAACCGAAAGACCATGGTGATTATTATGAAGTGACAACCAATAATAAATCAGGCGTCGGCGGTACAGGCATCACACGTCTTTATAAAGATGGTACAGTTAAACACAGTACCGACAGCAGTGGTCAAGATTTCAAAACCTTCGGTCATTATGAAGACACATCATCACACGATCAAAACACAACACAAGCAGCAACACAACACACTGAAACATCACAACATGATACAACAAATCAAACATTACCAGAGACAGGTCAATCTCACACTGGTATAACAACAATGGTTGGCATCGTCGCACTGATGGCGGGTATCGGATTCATCGCTCGCCGTGCTTCTCACAAAGCTTAATACGTTAACAGAGCGATAGGTCTTCAATATGAAGAGCTATCGCTTCTTTCTATCCAAAACACAAAGGAGTGTTCACAATGAAAAAAAGTATCATTAGTATGATCAGTCTCACTTTCTTATTAGCCGGATGTGGTCACCATAACCAAGCAGCTAATCAAACACACGTCAAATTAGGAGACGTGATGCATCAAGATCAACACATCTCATATCTCGTCAAAAAAGAAGACAATCCAACACCGACAAAAGATTCCGTCGTGACAGCTTATATTGTGACACAAAATGGCAAACAAACCGTTTATAGTAGTGATCAAGCATCTGATCGCACGTTAGGTGATTTTAAAGACAAATCAGATAAAACTATTATTGATATGGCCAAAAAAGATGATCGTGCTGCTTTTCAATATGAGAAAAAAGAAATGAAAAAAGAAATACAAAAACTTGTGAATCGTAAACAACTGAAGGATCATGATGGTTTTAAACTAAAAGCAAGTGATTTTCAAACCCAACCTGAAACAGCCATAAAACATTTAGATAATATGACTTATCAGGCCCCTCAACCTCAAAAAGTGCGTATCCAAGTGACAGAAGATGAAACAGGGAACCACTCGACACGAGAAGCATTTGCCATTCATCCCCAAGGGATTGGTAACACAAAACAACCTGAAGATGTTGGCGATATTGAACAAGTCATGACGGAAAGTGGTATATCAAATGCTTTAAATGAAAACAAAGGTACGATCGATTACCTCACAACCGACAAACATCCTAACCATCATATGATCGCCTTTGATATTGCAGGTGGTACCGCTGATGTCTATGACAAAAAATATGCATTTATAAGCCAAAACGATGGTGAGTTGAATCTCGTTACACCGGTAGGCAAAAAAACAAAAGGCATTCAGTTTGATGCGCCCGATAGCCGCTATGTTCAAGATCAGAAATAAATCTAAATAGCTTTGCCTTACTCAAAAAATCAATATTGAATATCTATCACATCAATCATCGCCGTATCACAAGATTGTGATACGGCGTATTCATTATAAAGGAGACCTTTCATATGTATCATCATATTCAAATGTACCTTGAACAACTCGGTTATGACATCGTTGAAGTTATTTTATTATTTGAAAAAGTCGACCAAAATCATGCCGATATGGATGAGCTGAATACATTAAATCAACTCGCTAGCGCTGTTTATATTCACTGCCAGAGACACAACTTATTGGCATATACACATCCACCTACACCATTCGATCCCTATGAACTCATCGAATGGTTTGTTTTCCAAAGTTATGATCGTGATATCACTTAGGTACCGTATAGGTACCTTTTTATTTATCATCGTTCATCACATCATCGCTGGTATTTATTCCAATTCCTTGATTGTCATTGAGCCTCCGAACCCTTAACAATCCCGAATTTTATCGAATGATCGGTATCATAGCTCACGCTATACCGACATTCGTCGATATAGTTTAGTTAAGGGTTCTTCTCAATGACAATCAATTTTCTCGGCATAAAAAGTTACTGCCCCCCCACACTCAAAAATGAGAACTTTTTAAAACAGGTGATATCAATTGTGAACACTCAAATAATAAAAAGCGATGCCTCCCAACTATATTTTTATTGTTTGAGATTTACTTTCCTGTCAATTCAGGAATAAGCCAACTTAAAAAGCCGCCAATTGGAAAAATGATCCACCAATATCGAGCCATAAATTCCCAACCATTTTTGACAGGTTGCTGTTTCATATTAGATCTTTTATTGTTCATACCAACAGTCATCGGATATTTTTCATCTAATTTTTTTGATATCAATACATTTAAAACATAATGCATCATAGCTAAACTTAAAAACAGCATAAAAATCCAGACAATGCCATAAATGTCTTGTTTTAACCCGTTTAATCCTCCTACAAAAATACCAAACAAACCTAAAAATACAAAAATAACGCCAAATGCGATGAATCGAAACGTCAATTGTTCATTTCTACGATAATGAAACTGCTTTTGTTGTTCTTTAGCTATTTCCATGATTTCCTCCTCCTTATCAGACGACGCAATCGATTCAAAGAGTTCATTGATGGTAACATCTAACGCATTCGAAATATTTTTAAGTGTTTCGCTACTAACTTCTTCACCTGCCTCTATTCTTTGAATAGTTCTTACAGTGACACAGGCCTTTTCGGCTAAGTTTTCTTGCGTTAACGATTTGTCTTTTCTTAATTTTGCGATTTTTGATTGATTCATAGTATTAAATTACTCCTCATCTTAAAAAATAGCCACGACAATCGCCCGACAGACAGACGACAATGACACGACAATTGATTTAAATTGATATTGTATAAAGATATGTAGCTTTCATTTTACAAAAGTCATAAGAAATAATATACTAGAAGTAACGAAAAGTGCGATGTTGTTTGTACATCAAAAACCCCCACAGCCGTCCAAAGCTTTGTGGGGGTCTTCTTTTTATCATTTGAATTGATCATACAAATAATTTGCGATGATGCCAGTCAAAACTGGACAAATGATAATTGTTACGACGAAAAGTGCAATAGTCATTTGTACATCACACCTCCTTTCATGCACAGGAAGTGCTTTTTAAGTATAACAAAAACGACCAGTTTAACACGATACTTTGTAATGTGAATTTTTGAATAAAGATACAAAATTTCTTTTGATGAAAATGCATGAAAACGTGTGAGAACAACGATGTATAAATGGTGCATATAGGATAAATACAGTAAAAAGGCACAAACACCTTTAAATCAGTGTTTGTGCCTTTTCATTGATTTAACATAATAAAGTGTTATAAGTAGTGATTTTATATAGAATATGTATACTTTGTAAAAATGAACAGAATATTAAATATATATCAAAAAACGATTAATAAATTTATATTTTTACTATATTATTTTTTAAAACTGTGATATCTTTATTTTAAATTAATATTTTGGAGGGGCAAAAATGAAAAAATATCTAAACTTCTTATTGCATTTTCATTAGTAACAACACTATCGTATGCAAGTGCTTCAACTGGTTTTATGAATGATAACTCTCATGAAGCATTTGCTAAATCTAAAAAGAAAAAACATAAAGGAAATGGTAACAAACATAATTGCTTCCCAGTCGGAAACAGTGAATTTTGTACAACTCCATAATTAAAATAGAAAAGGTAAAGCAATAAACAATTGCTTTACCTTTTTTTTAGGTTTCATTTATAATATTAATAATCTTAGAAAGGTAACTTAATGTTATGAAATCATCTTTATTTATATTAAAAGAACATTTTAATAATTTATATTTAATGAAAAGATTAGCACAATTTGAAATGAAAATTTCTAACAAAAATAATTATTTGGGAACAGCATGGGAGTTAATTAATCCTTCAATACAAATTTTTATGTATTGGTTTATTTTTGGTTTAGGGTTCAGAAATAATAGAACTGTTGAGAATATACCTTTTATTTTTTGGTTAATTGTAGGAATAAGTATGTGGTTTTTTGTGAACCAAGGTATTTTAAATGGTACAAAAGCAGTTACTAGCAAATATAAGCAAGTAGCTAAAATGAATTTCCCATTATCTATATTATCTAGTTATATCGTCTTGAGTAAATTTTACACTCATATACTATTACTTATTTTAATTATGCTTATATGTGCTTTAAATGGATACTATCCTACTATATATACATTACAATTATTAATTTTTATCCCTTACACTTTGTTACTGACAATGACAATAACACTATTAACTTCAACATTAGCTGTAATTATTAGAGATGTCCAAATGCTTATGCAAGCTCTTATGAGAATAATATTTTTTATATCTTCAATCTTATATTTACCGACAAATACTTTAGTTTTAAAGGTTATACAATTTAATCCTATCTATTTTATAGCTGAAAGTTATAGAGCGGCAATTCTATATCAAAATTGGTTTTTTATAACACATTGGAAACTATCTTTATATAATCTTACTTTCCTTTTAATTACTTTTGTGTTGGGCTCTCTTTTACATGTTAAATATCGCGAACAATTTGCAGATTTTTTATAAACAGGATAAAAAAGCACTCAAAGATAAGACTTTGGTATATACTTCAAACAAAATTTAAAGTTAAAACAAATTGGATTTCGGCTTAGGAGAGATTAAATGCTTTTAAGAGAAACTGAAGACTATGAAAAATATTATAAGATAGGCAATGTTGTTATGGGAACAGCATTTATTTGTATTGTTATTTTTTCGCTTATGAAAAGCACTCCTTTATCTGATCTTTCCTTTTTAAAGTACATACACTTTGCTAGTGAGATTTTATTGATAGCAGGGTTAATTATTAATAGTGTCCCTGATTTTTTAACTTGGAATATAAAGAACATCATTTTTGACCTTATTATCATTTCCTTTTTAATTGTATTTTTCATTTGGGTTTAATAATTATAGAAATCACATTTTTGATTTTGTGGTTTTGAACTATGAGTGGCTAGCACTTTAGCCACTCATTTTTTCGTCAGAAAAAATCCTAAGGGGCTTGGGGAGTATTCCCAACAAGCTGGCCAAACCACTTAACGACTTAATTAATTTTGCTTTATCCTATAAAGTAAAATTATATTAAGGAGTTATCTTTCGAAGAAAGCGTGGTGGGATTGATGAGCGAACAAAATACATTTGTGGCTAGCGACGCAACTGTTGGGCAAAACCATAAATCCAACCGTAAGGAGGCAAAACAAATTAGCTTTCGTGTGAGCGAATCCGAATTTCGTAAAGAAAAAGGCACAGGGCAGTCGATTGGTCACACTTAAATTAGATAAAATGACGCGACAATCGATAGCGAAAGATTTAGGGAAGTTAGGTTCAAATGCCAATCAAATTGCCAAATATTGTAACCAACATCAATATGACGCACCCAATTATATTGAAATAAAAAGCTCGCTCATTTTGAGTTAGCTTTTTATTTTTATCTAAGTATATTTTAAAAATTAGAATACCTTTATTTTTAATTTTAAAGGGGCATTTTAAAGAATTAAGAGTATTTTATATAGTTTTATACCTGAACAATTACATAAACTCTTAAAACGCAAATGAGAGCCAAATAAATATATTTTAATTTCACAACATAAAATTTGAGCAAATCCAGTGTCGATTTTTTAAGACATTGCCCAGTTACATGCAAATTTAAAAATTGGTTAGCAATTATTCAACGCCTTTCTTGTAAAAATAAGATCATCTTTGCCCTCTTCTAGTTTAAAATGTTTATATTTTGCTTAAGTCCTACACATAAGTTAACGTACGTTTTCTGTTGACTTAATTCCAAATTTTGATGTTGTTTTGATTGTTGTAAGATTATTTGAGTTATTGATTAAAGATATTGTATTGAGGTATGTTTTGACGACGCATATTTAATGCATGTATTTCTTCAAGTTCAGCTTTAATTGATTGCATTAAATAGCCTTGCATAGTTTCAACGGTTTCATTTTTTTGTAGCAACATGGCTTTAAAACGTTTTAAAACACTTACAAGTTCAAATTCGACGTCTTCTAAACGGTAATATGTATCATGTGTATTATTAAATGACTTTTTCCCCTTGAGTAAGATACTTTTAATAATACGGATGTCTTTAATTTCAAAATTACTTACATAAGATTTGATTTGCGAAGGTAATTCTTCAAGCGCCTGGAATTTTAAGGCATCATTATTAAATTCGGTTTGTTGATGATTTGTATGATTCGAATGAGAATTCTTAGAAATCATGTTAGATGTATCATTCGTATAATTCGTATCATTATTCTTAGTCTCTATATATTCAGTATTATTAAAATCAGTATCACTTGACTTAGAATTTATTAGTTCTTGAACTGATGATTTATTAGTTCCTTGTCATATGTGGGTTCGAGTAAATAAATTTTGTTAGGTTTATTTAAACCTTGTCTTTCGTTTATAATCAAATTGTATTTTTCTAATTCTTTTTTTAATTTAATGATTTTTGGTTCTGCATAATTTAAAATTGAGCATAACTGTTTATTGGTATATAAAAGATAAATATTATTTTCTGAATCTACCCAGTTATTTAATCTTGATAGTTCAAAGCGATCTTTTAATAAAGCATACATAACTTTTGCAGGTTCTGTTGCAAAGTAAAAAATATAGCTAACCACTAATTTATCATGTCAGTGTTCGCTTAACTTGCTAGCATGATGCTAATTTCGTGGCATGG
>NZ_JHVS01000017.1:0-15764 GCF_000620265.1 Staphylococcus sp. URHA0057
AGAAGTACGATCCACATAAAAAGCACGATAAGTTTTTAAACTTATCGTGTCCTTTTTAATTACAGTTAGTTACCAAACAAACGACTCCAAAACCCCTTTTTAGGTGATTCTTCCTCCCTATCATCAGGTTCACTCTTTATTGCTTCTGTTAGTTTAGCATCTTTTAGTAATTCATCTTCTTTTATACTTTTATTCTTATTCTTTTCAGAAATATCTTTATGCTCAGTTTCTGTTGGTTTTTTCTTTTCTTGTTGTTGAGCCCTATTTTGATTTCCCTCAGTAAATACTGCTTCTTGCATATTAACGTTTTGTTTATTATTAGTCTTCTCAATATCAAAAGAATAGTTAAGCTGTCTTTCTTCTTCTAATTGATTTTCTAGTTTTTGAATCTTTTTATTACTTTCCAAAGCTAAAATTTGTTGATTTTCTAAAAGTCTATTAAGAGTATTTATTTGTTCTTTATCTCTATTTGATTGTTCTTTATATATATCTAACTGGTTATATAAATGTTTTATTGTTTCATCTTTTACCAGGTTATTACTATTAGTCTTAACTTCTTCTTTCTTTTCATTTTCAAAATCATTATGTTTATTTTGATTTTTTCTTATTCGGTTTACTACTATAATTTCATCTTCACTTGCTAAATAATTTACATTGTCAACCTTTTGGAATTTCACATTCGCTTTTTTAGCATTATTATAAACAGTCATTTTCGTAACATTCAATTCATCAGCAATCTCTTTCATACTCTTCATATAATGTCCTCCATATAGTTATACACATAACACCTATATCATTATATAGTCTTTATACTTGTTAATACAACATTATATATATATTCAAGTAATCTTATATATATAGTTATACGTAAACACTATATATCTACATTTATATAGGCTTATATAGCCTTTATACTTGTTATATAGGTGTTTATATAGTTCTATACAACTTATTCATATAATGTCATTATACGAAATTCTAACATTCTTTGAAAATGCATAAATACAAATGTATATAAACAATTTAACAAAACTTTCAAAAGTGTTAATATAAGTATATATAAAAGAAACCCGACTACGGGAATAGTCAGGTTTCTTCGGTAATAAAACAAGTGGTTTGTTTGTTTATATAATTGTTATATTCTTATTATATATATTAAGAATTATTAGTGCAAGCCGAACACATATAAACTTACTTATAGCTTATTTATTACCTCTTTTAAAATTCATATGTGAAAGAGGTTTTTTGTATGTCCAACTTTAATATTAAAGAAATTCAAAAAGAAAAGTTTTACCAATTACCCAAAGTATTTTTTACGAATCCTAAGTATACTAATTTATCCAATGATGCAAAAATCACTTGGTCTATACTAAGAGATCGTTTAGATTTATCTATAAGAAATAATTGGATAGATAAGAATGGAGATATATTTTTTATTTACACCAATGAAAAACTTAAATCTATTTTAAATATCAGTAGTCCCAATAAATTATCTAAAATTAAAAAAGAATTAACACAAGCTGATTTATTTAATCAAATACGAGTAGGGTTGAATAAACCTAATAAATTATATATTAAAAAACCAGAAGTAACAGAAGCTGATGTATATTATATTTCACAACAAGAAAACGATATAGAACAACGAGATAACACGGACGTATCATTATCATACGTCCAGAAATATGATAATGATACATCAAGAAATATTAATAACATACGTCATGAAGTATCAAAAGAATACACAAGTGATACTGATCTTAATGAAACTGAATATATAAAGACTGAGAATAATGATACGAATGATTTGAATGATACATCTGACATAGTTTCTAAAAATTATCATTCGAATCATACAAATCATCAACAAACTGAATTTAATAATAATGCTCTAAAATTCCAAGCGCTTGAAGAATTACCTACACAAATCAAGACTTATTTAAGTAATTTTGAAATTAAAGACATCCGTATTATTAAAAGTGTTTTACTCAAAGGGAAAAAGTCATTTAATAATGCACATGATACATATTATCGTTTAGAGGACGTTGAATTTGAACTTGTGAGTGTTTTAAAACGTTTTAAAGCCATGTTGATACAAAAAAATGAAAATGTTGAAGCGATGCAAGGCTATTTAATGCAATCAATTAAAGCTGAACTTGAAGAAATACATGCATTAAATATGCGTCGCCAAAATATACCTAAATACAATATCTTTAATCAATAATTCAAATAAGCTTCTAACAAGTAAAATAATTTTAAAATATTTGATAATGTCAGGTTCTATTTTGAAATTGTTGACATAACTGGATTATTCAAATTTGATTTTATATGTAAATAATATCTAAAAATTCGCCATTCGTTAGAAATAAACAACAAATGTAACGGTTTAAATTTATAAATGATAGGGAGTTCCAATCAAATTAGCGAAACATGAGAAATGGTTTTGAATTATTACGAGTACTATGTATAAAAGATACGAATACATGTATATTAAGTGACATGAGCCAATCAGTTTATATATCACATAAAATACATGTAAAGTACGTAATAAATGTCATATGTATATACTCTTATTTGTCTCGTATTTGTGTTTTAAAGGGCAAAATTAAATGGATAGAAAAAACTATGTGAGATTAGAATTTGCTCTAAATACCCCTTTAAAATGCAAAATAATGATATTTAAAATTCGGAAAAATAAAAAGATCCTAGAGAAATTTCTAGAATCTTTATTTGGCATAATGACTCATAGATATTTATTTTTGTATTATCAATAAAGGTTTATGCCTCAATAATTTTTCGAAGTATGTTTCATTAATTTTTCAAAATCAGTATCGCTAATATTTGATTGAGTAAGTGTGATTTAGTGGCCGTCTGGATCTTTGATTGTCATTTCTTTAGCGTTCCATGGTTGGTCTTCTAATTGAGTTACTATAAATTTTGATGAGATATGTTGTGATTTATCTTCGATATCTTTGACTAAGATATTGAGATATATTGAATTGCCAACTTCAAAATCTGTTTGAACAATTAAGATTAAATCTTGATGTTTTTCTAGTCTTAAATGATTCATAAGCACTTCATTTTTATCATTTCTAAATTTAAAAACACTTTTAAAGCCAAGTGTTTTTTCATACCATTTTTCTGATTTCTCAATGTCTTTAACTAGGACTTTGTTAAACATAGGCATTTGGTAAAACTCTATCGTTTTCACCTCTTTTTATTAATTGTAATGTATTACGCTGCGTTAATGTCAAGAAAGAGTAAGCTGAGAAACAGGTTTCTTCTCGTCTTGATACATGATATCCATTTTAATTAAACATGTGACGCCTTGAATCCAAATATTTTGCGAAAAAATATGTTCGCTGAATAATCAAATGTAAATAGGATGGATGGTGTTGCCGCGCATACATCACTAGACTTTGAAATTCTGTAAAATCTTGGTTCTCAATAATATCAATAATCTTATTAAATATTTCGGACTGACCTTGATCTAATAAAAATTGATTTAAGTCAAAACCACAACCACTTTCAATATCGTTGATGTCATAAGGGGTTTTATCTGTATTAGACGCATGAATAAAATAATCAAACATGCCCTTAGGGGACATAATTATTTCAATATGACTAGGTGTATTTAAGTGTTGTTGAAGTAATTCAGAGACTTGGGAATAACTTTTTAAAGAATCAAAAAACAAAGCTCCATGTTTATGTGACTTCTTAATTTCTCCTGTCGAGTGATCAATATCTTGATTATGCCACGGACTTAAAATATAGGGGATATGCATTTGTTCCAAAATATCTCGGTAGTTAGATGGCGAGCTCTCTTCATATATTAAGAAAGCCCACTTATTTGAACGTTTATCTTTTGACATCATCAACATCCTTTCTGTGATTATTGATTAATGATGCCATGGGGGTCGTAGTAACCCCATGGCACTGTTAAGATACACATGCGCTTGTGTTTATCACTTCGTGTACCACAACGCATGTGTATCTTAACGTTTGTGGCCTGCAAACCATAGATAACGATGATGACGTTGAGGTTTTGAAAAGTAATAATTCGGGTGCATATGTGTAATTTCTTCATGAATTTGAGGTTCAATCTTTTTTAATATATCGTGAGCTTGCTGTTTCCGGGGAATTTTAATTGCCACACGGACTTCATTTTGACGAACATCAACGAGCGATTTTCCAACCATTTTATTAAAGTATTGCTGGACAGAATTTGTTTTACTTTTGCCGTTATTTTGCCAATCCTGAGTCGTGTCTGTGTCAACATCTTGTTTAAGATAATGTCGTAAAACCATTGTGTGATAAACAGATTTGATATGATTCGTGAGTTGATCTTTCAATAAACGAATCATTAAATCGATAACTATTAACATCAATGCTAAGACTAATAAGTAAAATGTAAGTTGATATACACCATTTGAAATGATTGTGATATAGTGTGTGACGTTTCGCGTATCGATAATATCAATTTGAGACACAATAAAGTTTAATAGGACAAAGAGTTTACTAACCATAACTGTCAAAATAGCGAACAGGAACAAGTAAATGATAATATCATACACACGCATGAAATAGGTTTTCCTCATCACAATACACCTGCTTTCGTATAGTAAGTCGGACATAACAAGGGTAAGACTTGATAGGGAGATTCACTATCAATCACTTGGATTAGACCTGTCCCTTTACCAATGGGTATCACAATACCTTCTGGATCTAAATCGGGGAATAAAAATTGTGTGGTTTTTTTATTAATATTACCGATTTGAATCAGCACATTGAGTTGTTCTCTAACGGAAACCGGGATGGTTTGATGATCAAATCGTTGAGACACCAGTAATAAATGAACTTTGGTGGCACGACCTAATAAAGCAATTTGAGATAGTAATGAAAAGAACGCGTCTTTAATGGTCTTATTCACACCTTCAGCTAAAGCGAGCACTTCATCAATCACAATGGTTAGGTGATCAAATTGATAGTCTGGATCGTCATAAAGAATGGTTTGTCGTTGTTGAATAACTTGAAGGCAATGACTTAAGTTTTCATTAATTTCAGATAAAAAATCAGACTTAGATCGATTTTGATGAGGGTGAATCACAGTAATATCATGAATACGTGCCCAACGGCTCGGTGTATCAAACTTAGGGTCAACAATAATGAGTTCTGATATCGGTTTTAATACACTTAGTAAGTACGTCAGCATATAAGATTTACCACTGCCTGAATTACCTGCGATCGCTATAGATGTAATGTTTTGATAGTTTAAAGTTAATTGTTTCATGATCGGAATTTGTTGATTCGTTAGAGACGACGTAAAACGATCTAAATCAGAAATCACTAAGCGTTCTGATATCCCTTGTTGCCATGGGAAAAACAAAGCGCGTTGCGTATGAATATCGTCGGTATCCATAGGTACGAAATACGCAGAATTCTGTTTTAACAATGTGAATTTGGGATATAAAGCTGCACTCGCAATGAGAAATATTTTTTGATATAAGTCATCGTCCACAATATAGCCTGCAGGCAGGCGAGGAAGAAAGTAAAAACCTTCTTCCGTGACCTTGCAGGTGAAACTATTGGTATAACTGGTTTCGCCTTGCATCATGGATCCTAGTGCCATATTTAAGCTTTGTAGGAGATATTGTTCGAGCTCTTTGGCTGTCATTATTTAACCTCCTTCAGATCTGAAGCTTTGAAGTAAACATCATAACGGACTTCACAAGCTTCTAAATGATCAAAAGTAATGACGCTCATATAATTAGGTAATGTCACTTCATTTTCGAATTTAACTGTGAAGGGCGGTAAGCCTTCTTGAACAAACCAGGCTTTATACGCAATAATTTCTCCGGTAGGCTGATTATTCTCAAAACGCTGTTGCGGATAAAGTTCTGTACTTAAGCTATAAATGGGTTTTTTATTATCAATATAATTGGAAGCTATTTCAGTTGAATAGCCACCTTTTTTGAAATTAGATTGAATTTTCATGTGAAACATCCTTTCTATCCTATTGATGCGCATCGTTTAGGAAATATAAATAGAATTAATCAAAGATATCTGTGATTGATTAAATTTTCGCAAATGAAGTGATAAAATAATAGGTGAAAAAATTTATTCGGTTTTTGGAGGTAATAGCGTGATTATCATTAATAACAAAGGAATCAATGACTTAGATTTTAATTATTGGATGAATAATCAATTAACTGATGACAATATCGAAGAAATTTTAGAGGGGTCTGATTTAAGTATGGAACAAGAAATTTTTAAAAGTAATTATAAAAAATTCTTGGAGATAGATGGCAAAAAGGAAAGATGGTATTCTCTGGAAGAAGCTGCGTATATTATTAATGGGAATTATTTTTCAATTTATGAGGAAGATAGCAAAAAGCGAAGTGTCACAACAGACTATGTAAAAAATAAAAGTAATGATATCTTAAATAATATAGAAAATGGAACAAACCAAAATTGGAATAAATATCATTACCCACAAAAAAGGAAGTTTGCATTCAAAAAAGTAAAGTATGTTAATGAAGATATGATCGATGAAATATTAAGAGATGATGTAACAAAACCTGAAAAAATAAAACGAGGTAATATATCAATCGAAGAGTTGCTACCTAATCAAAATAGAATAGCAAAATATATTAGACAGAATGAGAATATACATAATAAAAGTATAATGATAGATTACCTAAATCAATTAAGTGATACACTGGCAAAATCATTAGACGACGTACGTTATTTTTCAAATAAACTATCATTATTTAAATCTGTTATTAAAGATTCTAGAGAAATAGCACAAAATATACATAGGGATCACGATATAGATAATAAAGAAAAATATGAACTTCTGAAAAAAGAATATAGTAATTTTTTAGAAAACTGTATACGTTTTTCTAATGAATATTTAGATATACTAGATATCAAAAATATTTTTAATATTTTTGATACTAAGAAAATTGTTTTAAATCTGTCTTATTATACGAAAATGTGGGAGGTTCCTGATATTAATAATGAACAACCGATAAATAATAATTTACAAAAGTTTGTTGATTTGAAAAAGAAGAAGTATTTAAATAATGTACATTGGAGTAAAAATAAGATACTTAAACAATTAAATGAAATTGAAGTTAAACCCGTTACTTTAAAAGATGGTACTAGTGAAACAGAACGCGTGGCAGAGTGGATGTATAGAAATAAAACAAAAGTTGTTTATGAAATTATAAATAAAGAATTTGATGATGTTTATGATTTACTTAACGGTATGTTGAAGTCTGAATACACAGAACTTATGGGCTATATGAGAATATGGCATAACTTAAGCAAAAATTTATAAGTCTTAGTAACCTGTTATACACTTTAATTGGAGGAGTTAACGTGTATTTCAAAAATATGGATTTCTTGATTGACCTATACAAGAATTTTAACGAAGTAGGGATTTTTGCAGTAATATATATTATATATGCGCTTATTCAAATTCTAAGTCAAAATATTTTATATAAAAGACAAAAGATGGAAAGAGTAAAAACACTGATAATCAATATAATTTTATACATATTTATAACACTAGTAGCATTAATGTACTTGTTAGCAATGATTTTTTATTCACTCAGTGCATATCCTAAAGAAGAAGTGATTAAATATATAACAGATTGGGATAAAATTAGTTTGCCAGCTATATTACTTGTTCTTTATTCGTTATTATTCCCTATTTTTATATTTCCATTTGTAGGAAAACGACGTAGAAAAAACTATTTTGCAGAAAATGTAAATAATTGTATTATTGAAAGAGAAATTATAGATAGAGTGAGTATTAATGGTAGAGATAAATTAATTCTAAAAGATGCCTTAGGATATCAGACAGAAAAAGATATAACAGGAATAAAGGATTTAAAAATTAGTACATCTCAAAAAAAATCTTGGTTAACGTTAGAAGACATTAAAATAGCTACGATGAGTCTAAGAGATAAACAATTACTGTTAAAAATGATTATAGGTTTAATAATATTTGGGGTCCCTACAGGGTATTTTGTGTGGAACTTCATCAGTGTCGTTGATGATTGGGATAGAATAATGCACGCAAATGATATATTTATGTATATGGGTCTTTTCACGTTACCATTAATGGTAACAGTTGAGTTATATGTAGTTGCATTTATTATTACCAAAAATTTATTTAAAAAGAAAAAATGATAACAAATTTAGATTAAGAGAAAATAACTTATCAAAGGTCGTATATTAGAACATGATATATATAGTTCGCCTATCTATCAAGAATCAATCTAGTCGCAGAGAGGGATCATTACTTTGCTAATCATTTTCGTTAATTGGACTATAACATTGGTTGGTGGAGAAATGTAAAAGACTATTATTATTGATTTTGTAGGATTTTTTTGGTTAATAAGTCTTTTCTTATACTATCAACAATACGGTAATTAGCTTGTCAAAGGATTTTACTCTTTCCAATCAATTGTGGATTTGTATCGGTGTAGAAAGTATTTTGTACCAAGCGTCTACCTGCTTTATTTCTAATGAAAAATCAGTTAGTAAATCTTTAATCATTTTTCTCTTAGAAAACCAATTTGAACGGTTCTGAGAAATATAATATAAAGATAAAAAATTGACATATGATTTATACAGTGCTAAAATTTAAAATGTATATAGGAGAGGTCTTGCCACAAGTAGACATTGAAAAAATAGAGAGTCCATGCTAAAAGTTGGAATTGAAAAAATGGAGAGGTCTTGCCACAAGTAGACATTGAAAAGCGACCAAATATTTGGTCGCTTTATTTTTATACTGTAGGAGAAATTATGAAATTATACTATGTTGATGAAGATTATATTAATGAATTAAGAAATGTAGATGAGAGAGTATTATTAAATAAATCCACTCGTCCTTATTTAGGAGTTGTATTATCTATTAATGATCTTAATTATTTTGTCCCCTTAAGTTCCCCTAAAGAAAATAAAAAACTAAATAATCAACTATCAATAAAATTGTTTGAGGTTAATAATATTCAAAATAGATTAGGATATCTATTATTTTTAAATATGATACCTGTTCCTGATAAATATCTTTCTAAAATAGATATGCAATACATAAAGGAGCAAGATTTAGAATATTATAACTTATTAACTAACCAATTAATTTTTATTAGGCAAGAAAATCAAAGAATCGTAAATAAAGCCCAAAAAGTATATAAAAATGCTGTGATAAAAAAAGTTTCATTTTTTGAATCAATGTGTGTAGATTATTTAGCATTGGAAAGATATGTGAAAGATTTAAAACAGTAAAAAAGATAATTCTGTCAATAATTCCCCTCAACATACTCAGAAGAATTTTAGTGTAAAGTCTTTGTAATTGTCTATCTTAGTTAATTAGATGTTTACTATTATTTCTATATTAATATATAGCTAAAATTAATAAAATAGAAGTCATTAGCTGAATTACTTATGAATCAAAATAAATTTTATATACAAAATGTCATTTTTGAGTACGCTCTAAATAAACAAAAATAGTCCTCTTATTAAAATAAGAGGACTATTTTTGTTTAAAATTATTCAAGACCATTCGCTTTCTAACATACTCATTTGCCATAAATTATAATATTCTCCATTTAATTTTCTAAAGTCTCTTTTTTCTCCTTCTTTTATAAATCCAATCTTTTTGTAACTTTTAATAGCTGATTTATTAAAGGCAAAAACACCTAATTCAATTCTGTGTAGTCCCAAATCTTCAAAAGCCTTTTTCAATAATTTCTTTATTATTTTAGGGCCTAATCCTTGGCCACGCATTTGCGGATCACCTACTAAAACTTTACTTAACGTGGCGGAACAATTTTTAAAATCTATATTATTTAAAGCAATATGACCTATAATTTTTTTTGAATTATTTTCTTCAATGATAACTTTATAAATTATTTTACTAGAATTTTCTTTATTTGTGTCTTTAATATATTCCTTTAATTGTTCTTCATCTAGGGGATAATTAAAATCTGTACCTGCCCATTTGACTAAAAGTTCAGGAGAGTTTATCCAGTTTATTAATAAATCAAAATCTTTCTCCTCAAAATATTCAAACTTAATCAATAAATTACTCCTTAAATAATAGGTTATTAACTATAAAAATTCAGTGAATGTTGCAATATAAACAACCACTACAATTTTTTGATACTTTCTTCATCAACTTTCTATCTTAAATTTTCGATTTTTTATAAAGCGTTTTGTATTATCTAAATAACTCTTTACAATTTACTGATTTTTAAGCTTTTGCTAATAGATTTATGCAACTTTAATATTATAAGTAAATCTATGCACTTCATCATTAAATTTAAATTCTGCCCAAATTTTATACATCCCTTTTTTAGGAAAATGAGCATAAAAGGTTGTAGAATCAGGTGATTCTGGGTGAACATGAATATAATCAGTTAATTGCTCATCAAATATAATCACATGTCCTAAAGCTCCTAAATAAGGTTGGGGAGTTAATTCTGTATTGAAAGTTAAAGGGACATGTTCATCTTCTTTAGCACTTATAGAATTTAAAGTTACATGAACTCCTTTGTTAACTTTTACCCAATTTTTATCAGAATTTAAAGATGTTGTAGAGGTTATTTTATCTCCAATTTGCAGTTCAATAGGATGAACGGAATACACATGGTTTTTTGGTGTAACATCAACAAAAGCCTGGTAAGTTCCTGGCTCTAATTGTTGGTTAATTATAAATAAACCTTCATGCTTTTTTTGAGGGTGTAGGTGGTAATATTTCTCCATGTCATTAGATACTAAAACGAAATGCATTTCTTTTTCATGCATAGTATCTAATAATGGGGCATTATTAAATTCATCTTCTAACGTAATTTCTATATTACCATCTCTATATACAACATTTGCTTTAATTTCGGGTTTGTTTGAATGATATTCATGATTATGATTCATATTTTTATCCTCCTTAATTTTTAATAAGGGCATATCATTAAACGATATGCCCAACTATTTAAATTATTTAATTACATCGTAACCTTGATCTTCAATAGCTTCTTTAAAGTCGTTGAAAGCTACTTGATTTTCATCAAATTCAACTTCCACATTCCCATTCGCCAAGCTTACTTCTGAAGATGTTACACCATCTAATCCATTTAATGCTTTTTCAATTGAATGCTTGCAATGGTCACAGCTCATACCTTCTACATTAATAACTTCGTTAGTCAATGTTGTCACCTCCTTTCAAGAAATATAAGATTCTTATAATTTCATACGTTTTAGACGTAAAGCGTTTGTGACAACACTTACAGAACTTAAAGCCATTGCTGCTCCCGCAACCCAAGGTGCTAGCAGACCAATTGCTGCTATAGGGATACCTGCAACATTGTAACCAAACGCCCAAAATAGATTTTGGCGAATATTACGAATTGTAGATTTACTTGCTTTTATTGCTTTTGGAATTAATAAAAGGTCTCCTCCTAAAATAGTTATATCAGCAGCTTCGATTGCAACTTCTGTACCTGTACCAATGGCAATACCAATATCTGCTTTAACTAGTGCTGGAGCATCATTGACACCATCTCCAACCATAGCTACTTTTTTACCTTCAGATTGAATTTCTGCTACTTTAGAAGCTTTTTCTTCTGGTAAAACCTCTGCAATAATCGTGTCTATACCAACTTGTTTTGCTATTGCTTGTGCGGTACGTTTGTTATCACCAGTTAACATAGCAACTTCAATACCTAATTCATGAAGTTTTTGAATAGCTTGTTGGGCAGTATCTTTAACTGTATCAGCTACAGCGACAACCCCTCTCAATTCGTTATCTACGCTTATAAGCATTGCAGTTTTTCCTTCTTTTTCAAATTGAGCGAGATTTGTTTCAGCTTCATTAGTTTGGATTCCTTTTTCACTCATTAGTTTTCGATTTCCGACAAAAAGTTCTTTACCATCAATTGTTGCATTTATACCGCGCCCTGGTATAGCTTCAAAATGGTCTACTTCTAAAAATTCTAATGATTTTTCTTTAGCATAACTTACGATAGCTTCAGCTAGTGGGTGTTCAGAACCTTTTTCTGCACTAGCTAACAATTGTAATGTTTGATCATCTCCACTAAAATCAGTGACTTCAGGTGTGCCATTTGTTATAGTGCCAGTTTTATCTAAAACAACTGTATTAATAGCGTGTGTACCTTCAATGTGTTCTCCACCTTTAAATAGAATGCCATTTTCAGCAGCTTTTCCGGTACCCACCATTATAGAAGTAGGCGTAGCTAAGCCTAACGCACAAGGACAAGCGATAACTAATACTGCTATTGCAGCAACTAAGGCTGGTTCAAATTGTCCCGGCTGAACTAATGAAATCCATATAATAAATGTGAAAATCGCGATACCTACAACGATAGGTACAAAATATCCAGAAATAATATCTGCTAGTCTTTGTATTGGCGCTTTAGAACCTTGCGCTTCTTCGACAACTTTAACAATGGAGGCAAGAGCTGTATCTTTACCAACTTTTGTTGCTTCAACAGTAATTGCTCCATTTTTATTCATTGTTGATCCTATAACATTATCATTTTGCATTTTTTCAACAGGAATAGATTCACCTGTCAACATTGACTCGTCAATTGAAGTCATACCTTTAATTATTTTGCCATCTACTGGTATTTTTTCTCCTGGTTTGATAACTAAATAGTCTCCTTCTTTTACCTCACTTAAAGGAACCATAGTCTCTTCACCGTTGCGTAATATACGTGCTTCTTTAGCTTGTAAATTCAACAATTTACTTAACGCATTTGTTGTTTGTGTTTTAGCACGTGCTTCTAAATACTTTCCGAAAAGAATTAAAGTAATTAATACAGCACTTGTTTCAAAATATAGGTGTGGCTCATAATTTGTATTAATTAACCACTTAATCGATTCATAAATACTATAAAAGAAGGCTGCGCTTGTACCTAAAGCGACAAGAACATCCATATTTGCTGACCCATTACGAAGGTTTTTATAAGCGCCTACATAAAATTGCCAACCAATAACAAATTGAACAGGCGTTGCTAATACAAATTGGAACCACGGGTTCATAAATATATGTGGTATTTGAATACCAAATAAATGAACGAACATTGTCATTAACAATGGAGCTGCTAAAACAGCTGAAACAACTAATTTAATTAACTGTCGTTTTAATTGTTTTTCTTTTTGGGAACTTTTTTCTGATGCTTCTTTTTTAGGTTGTGCCTCATACCCTAGGTTTTTAATACGTTGTTGAAATTCATCTACAGACGTCATATCAGGGTTGTATTCTACAGTAGCACTTTCTGTGGTTAAATTAACTGTAGCCTTATTTACACCTGAGATTCGATTTAAAACTTTTTCGATTTTATTCGAACAAGCTGCACACGTCATTCCCATTACATCGAGATCCACTTTTTCGGTTAAAACTCCATAACCTGTTTTTTGAATTGTATTTGCAATATCTTCTAATGATGTAACATTGGGGTTATATTCAATTGTAGCTTTCTCTGTAGAAGGATTTACATTAGCGTTAACTTCATCTAATTTATTTAGATTTTTTTCTACTTTATTCGAGCAAGCTGCACATGTCATGCCTGTGATACCTAATGAGGTTTTTTTAATATTTTCACTCAATTATTTCTTTCCTCCTATTTTGAAAATTGTTTTAATACAACCATCAATTCTTTGATACTTTCTTCTCCGTTGCCATTTTTAATACCTTCACTTACACAATTAGATATATGGTCTTCAGTTACTATAAAACCCACTTGTTTTAGGGCTGATTGTATTGCTGTTATTTGTACTAGTACATCTATACAATATCTATCTTCTGCTATCATTGATTGTAAACCGCGCATTTGTCCTTCTAATCTTTTGAGTCTATTGAGCAATGCGTCATTGTTTTTAACAGTAGTAGTGTTCAATTTCACCCCTCCTCATATACCCTAACGGGGTATCTCTTGTTGGAATCTATATTATACCCCTAGTAGGTATAAGTCAATACAAAAGTTTCATATAAAAAATTAATATTTATAGTTTGTTTTAAGAGGTACACTTGTATAAAATGTATGCTAAAACTTATATTAGGAGAGATATATTTGGATAAAAATATACAACTTGAGCTTTACACAAGACCTACATGCTCTGATTGCCAAGAATCAAAAAGGTATTTAAACTCTCAAGAGATTAGTTATAGTCATAAAGATGTAAGTCAAAATTTGGACTTAGAAGAAGAAATGAAAAAAATATCAGGCAACCGAATTGTTCCCTTATTTGTTTTTTATAAAAAAATTTTTTGGGGTAAAAAAAAGTTGTTTAAATATTACGTGGGATTTGAAAATAACAAAAAAGATATATTAAATATATTGGAATAATTAAATAAACAGCCATTATTAAAAAATAATGGCTGTTTATTTAATGATGATGTTGACTGTCTTCTTCTTTCACGATACAAAACAATTTTTCACTATGATTATTGTTAGAAGTTTCAGTCTGTATTGTGACATGTTGAATATTTTGATGATTGAGTTCATGTTCTATACGTTTAAGTAAAAACTCATTTTCAGTAATGGTCATTGTATCTTCTACAACAATATGACAAGATAACGCGTTTAATCCGCTAGTTACTGACCAAACATGAAAGTCATGAATATTTTTAACTTCTTTGAATTTTTTAATAGTTTTAATAATGTCTTTTGTATTTATATTGCTTGGTGCTCCCTCCATTAATACATGAAGACTTGATTTTGTTACATAAAAGCCGCTACGTAGTACTAAAATTGCTACAATCACACTTGCTAAAGGATCCGCCCACCCCCATCTAAAAAATATAATGAGAAGGGCTGCTATAACTGCACCTATAGATCCAAGCATGTCGCTTATTACATGCAAATATGCTCCACGCATATTTAAGTTTTCTTCTACATCGCTCCCGCGCAGCATTATCCAAGCCACAATAATATTAATAAACAAGCCTACCAAGGCGATAATTAACATGCCTGTAGAAGCTACCTCAGGGGGGTTTTTAAATCTCTCAATAGCTTCATAAAAAATATAGATAGCTATTAACATCAAAGTAATACCATTAAGTACAGCTGCTAGTATTTCAAACCTTTTGTAGCCAAAAGTTTTATTTGTATTAGCTTGCTTCGCTCCTAAAGTAAATGCAATTAAAGCAATACCTAAAGAAATAGAATCACTTAACATATGACCAGCATCTGAAATTAACGCAAGACTGTTAGTAAAGAAACCACCTAACCCTTCTACAATCATGTAACTTGTAATAATAATAAAACTAATTAATAAAGTCTTTTTGTTCGCGCCATGTGTATGATTATGATTGTGATCGTTTTCCATTTAATCCCTCCTCTTTTTAATGATGAAAAATATTTTCTATAATTTGAATTTTTGTTTTTATAACTATAGAGTTAAAAAATATAAAATTTCAATTAATGTTTTGTTACTCGAAGAAAATCATACTAACTTATGAATATATGCTCATATATTCATAAGTTAGTATGATTTTTATCCTTTGTCAATATAGAAATGCTTTGTATTTTGTATATTAAATAAAAACCCTACTTTGCTTTGGACAGTAGTGGGATTTTTGCATATGATAAACCACACTTCACTTGCTAAATATGGTTCTGTTGCAAAGTAAAAAATATAGCTAATCACTAATATATCATGTCAGTGTTCGTTTAACTTGCTAGCATGATGCTAATTTCGTGGCATGGGGAAAATCCGTAGATCTGAAGAGACCT
>NZ_JHVS01000018.1:0-11753 GCF_000620265.1 Staphylococcus sp. URHA0057
TAAGACAATTGATTTTCTTGTCTAAATCTTAAAACAGATACTTTAAAATCTCTAGTATATGAGCTATTTTTCATTTTTTTATCTAATCCTTCTGGGCCCGATTCCAAATACTGGTTAACCCATCTTTGAAGTAAAGAATGATGAGAAAGATTATATTTTTTAGTTAATCTCTTATATCCTAAACTACTATTTAAATATTCGTGAACTATTTTTAATTTGATTTCAAATTTATAATGTTTACCCATAAAAAATGCACCCCCTAAAGTTAGATTTTCAGTCCAACTTTTGGGGTGCACATCATTTTCATCATCTTAGTGCTTTCTTTTTGTCAATACTTCGTATTGTATGGCTACGCTATGCCCAACTTGCTTTGCTTGTAGAAACTGATTTAATCAGTTTCTCTGTGTTGGGTCCCTTCCCATGGTACAGTTTCAGCCAGAAATACTACACAGATAAATCTGTGAGAATTTCTAAGGTCTTCAACTAGTACTGTTCCCTCGGGAGTCTTGCCATAAATACTACGTATTTATATGTAATTTTATATTAAAAGACTAAAAAATAATGAAAAAGACAATTTCTATATTATTTCAATAAAAATCACTCTTTTCCACTTGTCCAAAAACTTAATGTTTCGGATACTTTTTCTTAACTGGATCTTGATGTTACCCTATGGTGTTTATTCTATAGAAAAGAGTTAATTTTTTAGGGAAGTCTAAAAAAATAATTAGCTTAATTATATAAAAAATATAGAAATTAAAAAACGTTGTAAAAATATTTTTTATGATTCATACTATGATTACTAAAGGAATTCAAGGTGGTCAAAGGTCATGTCTCAAAATGAAAATTTAAAGATTGCACAACGAGGTGCATATTTAAGTTTAGTCGTTTATATCATATTATCTATAGCAAAATATGTTACAGGATTCGTTTTTAATTCAGCTGCCGTGAGAGCCGATGCATTAAATAATATGACAGATATAGTTGTCTCTATTGCTGTGATTATTGGATTAAAAATATCAATTAAACCAGCTGATAGAAACCATCCATATGGCCATTTAAAATCAGAAAATATATCTACATTGTTGGTTTCATTTATAATCATGTTTGTAGGTATACAAGTTGTTATTGAAAATGCGCCAAGGCTTCTAACACAAGATAAAAATGTACCGAGTCCAATTACAATTTTAGTAAGTATTATAAGTGGTTTAATCATGCTAGGTGTATTTTTAGTGAATCAAAAATTAGCAAAGAAAACCAAAAGTAGTTCACTAAAATCAGCCGCTAAAGATAATTTATCTGACAGTTTAGTTAGTATAGGTACAGCAATTGGTTTGGTTTTCACTCAGATTGGCTTTCCAATCGTGGATATTATTTTAGCAACCTTACTAGGTTTGCTTATTATTTATACAGGATTTGGAATTTTTAGAGAGTCTATTTTTACATTGAGTGATGGATTTAATGAAAAAGATTTGGAAGAATACAGAAATGATATATTAGAAGTGGACGATGTGTTAGATGTTAGAAGTATTAAGGGACGTTATCATGGAAGTAGTATTTTCTTAGACGTTACGATAGTGGTAGAGCCCAATTTATCTATTAGTCAAGCACATTTAATTTGCGATAAAGTTGAAGATCATCTACATGAGAAGGGAATTTCTTCTGTATATGTACATCCTGAACCTAATATGAATGATAATTTAAGTAATGAGATACATAATTAAGTATAGAAATTTAAACAAAATAAGCGCCAAGCAGAAATCAACGTCGATTTCTGTTTGGCGCTTGTTATTATTTATATAAAGCAATCTTACCAATAACCGTTTGATTCACGGAAAGAAATAGCTGCATCAATTGAACCATAACGTTCTTTTGCGTAGTTAATCATACCTTTAGTTTGAGTAGCTACAGAACCATAGCCCCATGATTGGTTCGTTTGACCTAAACCATGATATTGTCCGTTTGAAGCATCTGGATCACCGCCAGATTCTGGCATTACTACGCTATCCCATAATTCTTTTGTGCCACCTGCTTCTATAAATTCTTTATAGACATCACTTGATGATTCACTGCTTGATGATGAATCTTCACTAGATGATGATTTACTCTCCGAACTAGTGCTTTGTGTAGACGTTTGAGTTGTTTGGTAATTTGAAGAAACTGATGAAGACTTATCTTGTTGTTGGTTACCAAACGATTGATTTTGTTGAGGAGAGCATTGTGAAGGTTGATTGTTTTCAGCTGCATGTGCTTGATGCGCTTCTAAACCTGTTGCTCCTATAGAAACTGTAGCGATAATTGCTAATATTGATTTTTTCATAATAGTTAACTCCTTTAGTGTGTGATTTCAATCAGACTTAAAAAATAATCCCAAGGATATGTGTCTGTTCATATTTGAATGTGTTGATTTCTTAAGGTGTGTTCATACTATATCATCTAAAGGTATTGCATAGGTTACATGAATATAAAAAGGTAATGACACACATTTTAGTTAGAATACAAGCATTTCAAATTTAAAAAGGAATATTTCAAAAGTTACAAAAGCTAAAGCAAACGTTATTGATTGAAAATCTACAAGTGCGTTCTATAATAAAGATATACAGTAAAAATATAAATAGAATCATGTCATCATTTAGTAATGAATGTCATCTATTTTATATTTAAATCATTAATTGTATCAACTAACATCCAAGTTAGTTCGTTATATAAATAGGAAGGTGTTAAATTATGCCAAAACTTATATTATGTCGTCACGGTCAAAGTGAATGGAATGCGAAAAATTTATTTACTGGTTGGGCAGATGTGAAATTATCTGAACAAGGAATTGAAGAAGCGACTACAGCAGGTAAAAAAGTATTAGAAAACCAATTAGAAATAGATGTTGCATATACTTCATTATTAACAAGAGCACTTGAAACAACACAACATATTTTAGCTCAATCTGAACAACAATGGATTCCTGTTAATAAAAGCTGGCGTTTGAATGAACGTCATTACGGCGCGTTACAAGGGTTAAATAAAGACGATGCTAAAGCGCAATTCGGTGAAGAACAAGTTCATCAATGGAGACGTTCTTATGATGTACAGCCACCAGCAGAAAGTGAAGAACAACGTAATGAATACCTAAAAAATAGAAGATATCGTCATTTAGATCATCGTATGATGCCATATTCTGAAAGTTTAAAAGATACTTTAGAACGTGTGGTGCCTATTTGGACAGATCAAATATCTCAACATTTATTAGATGGTAATACTGTACTTGTCTCAGCTCATGGTAATTCCATTAGAGCATTAATCAAATATTTAGAAAATGTTTCTGATGAAGATATTATTGGTTATGAAATTAAAACAGGTGCACCACTTGTTTACGAATTGACTGATGATTTAGAAGTTAAAGATAAATATTACTTATAAAATAAAAAATTAGGTCACTTACTGATGTTGAAAAGCATCAATAAGTGACCTTTTTTGTGGAGTAATTTAAATAAGAATTTAAGCATTTTATTATCTAACTTGATGCTTAGTATGATTAGAAATTAAATATATGAGCATTGCAAAAACAGATATGTCTAATTATTTTATTTTTTTATGTTGTTTAATAATTTTTAAAGCACGTTTTCTCGTTTTAATGTTTGGGCTGTTCAAATTACGGCGTGCAGTTTGTAAATCAGTTTTCATAAAATGACCTCCTTTATATAGTAATATTATGAATTAAAGTTTCGAAAATTTAAATAGTAATTATTACGATTTGTAAGAAAAAATTAATTTTAAACTAATAAAATGCATATTGCATATAACTTATGTATAATGTTGTGATAATTGAAAAGGAAAGTAAGGAGGAATTAACGTGACACTTAAAGCAAAATTGGTAATGATTATTACGATGTTACTAGGCGGCTTTTTTGGTTTACTAAATGAAACATTATTAACAACAGCTCTACCTAGTATTATGAAAGATTTTGATATCCAATATTCACAAGTGCAATGGCTGACAACCGCCTTTTTATTAACGAACGGCATAGTCATTCCACTATCAGCTTTATTTATTCAAAGATATACCACTAGACAGGTCTTCTTAATAGCTATTTTAGTATTCTTTATTGGAACAATATTAGGTGGATTTAGTCCTAATTTCACTATTTTATTAATTGCAAGAATTATTCAAGCGTTAGGTTCAGGTATCATGATGCCCCTCATGATGACTAGTATTTTAAATATATTTGAACCACATGAACGCGGTAAGTATATGGGGATGTTTGGTTTAGTGATTGGTTTGGCACCGGCAATTGGTCCCACTTTATCAGGATATTTAGTTGAATATTTTAACTGGAGATCATTATTCCATGTTGTTGCGCCTATCGCGGCACTCGTATTTATTATCGCAATATTTACAGTTAAAAATGTAGGACAAATTGTTAAGGCCCCAATTGATGTATTGTCTATCATATTGTCTGTCTTAGGATTTGGAGGCTTACTGTATGGTACTAGTTCTATATCACACGATGGCTGGAACGATCCAATTGTATTAACCACTATTATTGGTGGCGTTATTTTAGTTGTGTTATTTATTTGGAGACAATCAAAACTCGAGGTCCCATTGTTAAACTTTGATGTTTTCAAAAATTCACAATTCGCAATTGGTATTTTAATTATGGCAGTAACGATGATTTCAATGATTGGTTCAGAAACTGTTTTACCTATGTTTGTCCAAAACTTACTAAATCGTACGCCTCTAGATTCTGGTTTAATTTTATTACCTGGTGCAATTGTAATGGCAATTATGTCATTTGCTTCAGGATCACTTTATGAAAAATTTGGTGCTAAACCTTTAGCATTAATAGGTATGTTAATTGTAGTCATCACAACTACTTACTTTGTTGTGATGGATGAAAATACAAGTTCGACAATGTTGGCAACGGTATATGGTATACGCATGATTGGTATTGCGCTTGGTTTAATGCCTGTCATGACACATACAATGAATCAATTGCCATATGAAATGAATGCACATGGTTCATCTATGACGAATACAGCTCAACAAATTGCCGGCTCAATAGGGACAGCAGTCTTAATTACAATCTTAAGCCAAGCTAGTAAAAACTATACGCCTAATATGAGTGATTATGATGGTATGAAACGCAGTGAAATGTTAGGTCAAATTAAAATAGATACAATGTTACATGGTTATCATGCTGGATTCTTATTTGCAGTTATTATTACAATAGTAAGTTTCTTATGTTCGTTTATGTTAAAAAGAAATGCTCAAACTCCAAATGATAAATAAGTGGTTGAAAGTTGAAATGACAGTAAGAATCACGAAACAAGTTATTGACTTCACACCCATTAAGGATTAAAATATTTTTATTCCGATTAGAATAATAAGGATAAGGGAGAAATGTTTAATGAAAAGACTATTATTTTGTGTCGTTGCATTAGTATTCGTACTAGCAGCATGTGGTAATAATTCTAGTAAAGACAGTAAATCAAGCAGTAAAGATGATAATACGATTAAAGTGGGTACAGAAGGTACATATGCACCATTCTCGTTCCACAATAAACAAGACAAATTAACTGGTTATGATATCGACGTTATTAAAGCAGTAGCTAAAGAAGAAGGACTTAAATTAAAATTTAATGAAACATCATGGGATTCTATGTTTGCTGGATTAGACGCAGGTCGTTTTGATGTTATAGCTAACCAAGTAGGTATTAATAAAGATAGAGAGAAAAAATATAAATTCTCTAATCCATATACTTATTCAAGCGCAGTGTTAGTAGTTCGTGATAACGAAAAGAATATTAAATCTTTTAATGATGTTAAAGGTAAAAAATTAGCACAAACATTTACTTCTAATTACGGTCAATTAGCAAAAGATAAAGGTGCTAAAATTACTAAAGTAGATGGTTTTAACCAATCTATGGATTTATTATTATCTAAACGTGTAGATGCTACATTTAATGATAGCCTATCTTATTTAGATTATAAAAAACAAAAGTCTAATGCTAAAATCAAAGCAATCAAAGGTGACGCAGAGAAAAATAAATCAGCATTTGCCTTCTCTAAAAAAGTTGATGATAAAACAGTTCAAAAATTCAACGATGGATTGAAAAAAATCGAAGAGAGTGGCGAACTTAAAAAAATAGGTAAGAAATGGTTTGGTCAAGATGTCTCTAAACCTGAATAGTGAGCAACTTCATGCATTAGACGCTGCAAAGCAAGCATTTGGACCAATGTTAGAAGGGTTAGTTAAATATTCTATCCCGATTACACTTGTTACATTCGTATTAGGTTTAATAATTGCCTTATTTACAGCATTAATGCGTATCTCTACAAGTAAATTTTTAAAAGGTGTAGCAAGAGTTTATGTATCGATTATTCGTGGTACACCGATGATTGTTCAATTATTTATTATATTTTATGGTATTCCGGAATTAGGCAGATTAATAACCAATGATGCTGATAATCAATGGACATTAGCTCCTGTTGTAGCAGCAATTATTGGTTTGTCACTCAATGTAGGTGCATATGCATCAGAAATCATTCGTGGCGGAATTATTTCTATACCAAAAGGTCAAACAGAAGCGGCATATTCAATCGGAATGAATTACCGCCAAACTGTGCAACGTATTATTTTACCGCAAGCGATAAGAGTCTCCATCCCTGCACTAGGTAATACGTTCTTAAGCCTAATTAAAGATACATCTCTATTAGGATTTATCTTAGTGGCTGAAATGTTCCGTAAAGCTCAAGAAGTAGCTTCAACAACTTATGAATATTTAACAATTTATATTCTTGTTGCATTAATGTATTGGGTAATTTGTTTCATTATATCTGTAATCCAAAGTTTTTATGAATCATACATTGAAAGAGGGTATCGCTCATGATTGAATTATCGAATATTCATAAATCATTTAATCAAACAGAAGTGATTAAAGGTATTGATTTAAAAGTAGATCAGGGCGAAGTTGTGACATTAGTTGGACGTTCCGGTTCAGGTAAAACGACTCTTTTACGTATGATGAATGCACTTGAAATTCCTACTGAAGGAACAGTTTATGTAAATGGCAAGACATACACTGAAAAGGATAAAAAGTCACAAATAGAAGTTAGAAAACAATCTGGAATGGTATTTCAAAGTTATAATCTATTTCCGCACAAAACAGCATTAGAAAATGTGATGGAAGGTTTAGTCACAGTTAAAAAGCAAAGTAAATCAGAAGCTAAAAATAAAGCGTTAGATTTACTTGAAAAAGTTGGTTTAACCCACGTTAAAGATCAACGACCACATGCATTGTCTGGTGGACAACAACAACGTGTAGCGATAGCAAGAGCATTAGCTATGAATCCTAAAGTGATGTTGTTTGACGAACCAACATCAGCATTAGACCCTGAACTTGTTAATGACGTGTTGAAAGTTATTAAAGATTTAGCACAAGAAGGTATGACAATGGTTATTGTCACTCACGAAATGCGATTTGCGAAAGAAGTTTCAAATCAAATAGTGTTTATTCATGAAGGTAAAATTGGTGAACAAGGTTCCCCAGAAGATATCTTCAATCATCCGAAAACGGACGAACTTAAACGCTTTTTAAATGTAATACAATAAATGACGATATAGAAAACCCAGTGAATTTAATTTCACTGGGTTTTTATATGTTATTAAGTTGGAAATAAACGTGCTATTTTCTTTTTTCAAGAAGTTCTTTTACTTGATAGAATACTGGTTTAATAGGTTTGATGAAGTCGCCAATATATTCATAGACATCAGCATTGAAGCCTTCTTTAAAGCGTTGCACACCAAAATCTTCAGCATTTTCACTAAAGTCGCCAGTGATACCATAGAAATTATAGCGATCAATGTTATGTTCTTTAGCGAATTTAATCATTTCCCATTGTAAACGATATGCACCCATATAAGGGTTATATTTTGGATTAGAACCACTTGATAAATAATATACTTCATGGTCATTATAAATATATATTGCAGCAGCTAAATTCAATACTTGGCCTTCTTGAGCAATTTCATCTTTTGTCTGATTGATTTTTCTTTCATTACTATCATGTTGTTGTTTAACTTGAGTATGTTTCGTTTTGTTTTTCTTAGAATTAGGATTTTCTTGTAACGCTGTTTCTACTTCTTGAAGTTGTTTTGATAATTCTTTATGTTTATCTTCTAGAGTAGTGAGATATTCTTGCAAATCAATATAAGCAAGTTTCAACATAGCTTGATCTTCGTATGTCTTTTGTAGCTCTTCGAAATAAGGTTTTTCACGGAATTTGAAACCGTGTTTTTCTTCTGCCATTCTGAACAAATCAAAGAACGTATCTGTTTCTTCAATAGGTAACGTTCTTACTTTAACACCCATTTCGTAAGTCTTTTTAATATTACGACGTGTTTGATAATCCATTTCTTTCATCAATTGATCTTCAGTTTTATCTTTTAAATCTAATACAGAAAGCCAACGAATTTGACTCATTGAATCATATCCAACAGTATAACCTTGATGTTTATAACCTAGGTCTTCCATTGTTTTAACAAATGCACGGTTATCGTAAGATGTTAAAATTTCACCGTCAGCATTTCTAACATTTTCAAGAATATATGGGTCAACAAGTACATATAAACAATTGTGTTTTTTTAAATATGATGTTAAAGATTTAAAGAAGAAACGAACAAGTGATAAATTTTTGAAGTCCATCACTGGTCCTCGGTGTGTATAAAAATATTTAAAGAATTTTAACGTACGTGCTTCTGTTAAAAGACAAGCAGCGATAACTTCATCTTGATCGTCTTTTACGCCGACAAGATGGACGTCTCCTTTCATCTCACTACGATTATCGTAATGGATACTTGATTGTGTATAATGTGATAAATGTTCGGCTGTAAATTTACCGAACTCCTCTGATGTTAAGTTAACAAATTTCAATATATATCTTCCCCTCTAGAAATAGAACTATTAAATGAATCGTTAATATTTATATTATCAAATTCCTGCAATCATTACACATCATAACATAAAAAATAGCGTCATACTTTTGTATGATATAACAAATACTAAGTATTTAATTAAATTAAAAAAATCCTTTAAAAACGTTATTTTTACGTTAATTATTACTGTGATGCTATGAATTCTGTGATAAAATTTAAAGTGAAAGATGACACGGATTTAAAACAAGATTTCATATAAAGTGATTCATATTATCGGGAGTGAATATATTGAAGAAGATAGTGGCAGTTATTGCTGTATTGACGCTTGTATTAGTTGGATGTAGTAGCGGTAAGTATACTGACAAAATTGATAAAGCAGTTAAATTACAAGAAAAGAAACAATCAAAAATAGCTAAAAGAGATGCTGGCGACGAAGTTAAACACTTTGATAAAAAGGACGCTAACATCTATGTGTACGATAAAGGGAAATATGTCATTTTGGCTTATAAACCTTTAAATGATGATGAAGAAGTACATTACTACACTTATGAATTTAAAGGCAAGAAAGCTAAATATAAAGAAAATTTCAATTCAAAAGGTTATTATCAACAACATGATCCTGATTACAAAGAAGAAAATATGCATTAGCTATTAGTTATAAGGAGCAACAATGAAAAAGTTAATAGGAATAATAAGCGCATGTTTAATTGTTGTGTTAATTAGTGGTTGCGGGAAAGAACAAGAAAAAGCACCCGAGGCAACAAAAGATGGCAAACCACTTATCGTCATTTATGGTGACTTTAAATGCCCTTACTGTAAAAAAGTAGAGAAAAATGTCATGCCTAAACTTAAAGACCATTTTTTAGACAAAAATAAAGCTAAAATTAAATATGTAAATATGGCATTTTTAGGTAAAGACTCAATTATAGGATCCCGAGCAGGGCATGCTGTCCAACAAATTGCCCCTAAATCTTATTTAGAATTTCAAAAATTAATGTTCGAACACCAAAAAGATGAAAAGAAACAGTGGATTACTGAAAAGGTGGTTGACCAACAAATTAATCATCTTAATATTACCTCAGATCAAAAAGAGAAAATCAAAGAGGAATATAAAACCAAGAATAGTCAATCATGGAAAGCAGCTTTAAAAGATAAAAAAGATACCAAAGAACATCATATTTCTACAGCACCTACAGTATTTATAAAAGGAAAGAAAATTGAAGATCCATATCATTTCAAAGAATATGATAAAGTCTTAAAAGAGAATTAATATTGAACTGCTAACAAAGCGTCCTGCTTTGCTAGCAGTTTTTTATATATCAAAAATAAATTGAGTATTCGAATAAATAAATTTAAATATACATAAAGACATAATAAGTATATAAAAGTATAATCAGGTACTTGTTTTTTAAAGAAAGAAGGTATATAATCATTAATCGTAATAATTACTATTTAGGAGAAGCGATATGAAAAAAAATCTAAGTTTATTAATTCTTATTCCTCTAATGATATTTGCACTAGCAGCCTGCAGCAACGATAGTGTTAACAACAAAGGAGATAAGCTCAAAGTTAGCACGACGGTATATCCACTTAAGTCGTTTACAGAACAAATTGGTGGAAAGCATGTTGATGTAAAATCAATTTATCCAGCAGGTACTGATTTACATAGTTATGAACCAACACAAAAAGACATGTTGAATGCAGCTAAATCAGATTTATTCATCTATACAGGCGATGATTTAGATCCAGTCGCAAAAAAAGTAGCTTCAACAATCAAAAATGATAATAAAAAATTATCTCTACAAGATAAAATTAGCAAGAACGATTTATTAGCAGATCACCATCATCACGAGGGTGAAGAGGCACATCATGGAGAAGAAGAACACCATCATGGTAAATATGATCCACATATTTGGTTAGATCCAAAAATGGACCAAACATTTGCTAAAGAAATTAAAGACCAACTTGTGAAAAAAGATCCAGATCATAAAGAATATTATGAAAAGAACTATAAGAAATTAAATAAAGATTTAGAGAATATTGATAAAAATATGAAAGATGCTACTAAAGGTAAAAAAGGTAATGCAGTATTTATATCACATGAATCTTTAGGTTACTTATCTAATAGATATGGATTTAAACAAGTAGGTGTACAAAATATGAGTGCTGAAGATCCATCTCAAAAAGATTTAACTAACATAGTAAAAGAAATTAAAAAGAATAAAGTGGAATATATTTTATATGAAGAAAATGTATCAAATAAAATCACTGAAACGATTCGAAAAGAAACTGATGCTAAACCATTGAAATTTAATAATATGGAATCAGTAACAAAAGAACAACAAAATGAAAAAGGACTATCTTATCAATCCCTAATGAAAGAAAATATTAAAAATATTAAAAAAGCATTAGATAGTAAGATTAAAGTCAAAGACGATGAGCACGAGCATCATCACTAATAGATTTACCCCCTAAACCTATATTAAGCACTTTAAAAGTTAGCCAAGCATTGTACTGAACCCCAAAAGTTGTACTCTGGTTTAGTATACTATTTTAAAGGTTTGTTTCCTATATTGCTTAGGAGACAAGCCTTTTAATTTTGCTTTAATTCTTGTATTGTTATAAAAATTGATATATTTATGAATAGATTGTTCTAATTCTTGGAATGTTTCAAATGATTGTCCATAATACATTTCTTGTTTTAATAACCCAAAGAAGTTTTCCATTGAGGCATTATCTAGGCAATTTCCTTTTCTAGACATACTTTGAAATACATCATGTTCTTTTAATGACTCAATATAGTTTCTATTTTGATAATGCCATCCT
>NZ_JHVS01000019.1:0-10387 GCF_000620265.1 Staphylococcus sp. URHA0057
AAAGGCATAGTTTTGCCACATTAAAGGCATAGTTTTTTTGTTGTTATGCCTTTGTTGAAAGGAGAGTTATTATATGAGCGGAGAAACTGTTATTTACAAAAATGAAATGAATTTAGTTCCATTACGACGCTTTACTGCTACTGAAATTAACTTATTTTTTGCTATGTGTAATAAGCTCAAAGAACAAGATACTAATACACTTCATTTATCTTTTGATGAACTCAAAGAATTAAGTAATTACAGTCCAGAAACACGTAACATTAACAGGTTTGTAGATGATCTCCAAAGAGTTTACGATAAGATGTTAGATATCAGATATACTATTAGAACTGAAACAAAAATTAAAAAATTTGTCTTATTCTATAAGTATGAAATAGATATATCGGAAAAATATTTAGAAATTGCTACTTCTCCTGATTTAAAATATATCTTAAATTCAATTACGAATAACTTTACTAAATTTGAATTAAAAGAGATGACACACCTTAAATCTACCTATTCAAAAAATATGTTTAGATTACTTAAACAATATAAACATACTGGCTATATGAAGATTAAAATTGAAGACTTTAGAGAACGATTAGATATTCCAGAATCTTATAGAATGTCTAATATTAACCAATTTGTTTTAACACCGATTATTAAGGAGCTCTCTCCAATATTTAATAACCTCAATATCAATAAAATTAAAGCTAAAAAAGGACGTAAAATTGAATGGTTAGAATTTACTTTTGACTCTGAGAAACGCATTCACAGTAAACGACAACCTCAAATGGCAGATATAGGTAAGTCACGACAATATATAAGTCGTGAGAAAACACCAAAATGGTTAAAAGAACGCACATATGAAAAACAAACACAAAATGAGTATGATCCACAATTAGAGAAAGAACGAGAAGCCTTTTTAAAACAACTTGAAGTCGATTGGGAAGAATAGAAAGGTTTACAAAAGATAGTATGAAAGATATACTTAAAGTAACAAATGAATTGCTAACTAGTATATACCAAAAAGACACAAGTGCTAATAACACTTGTGCCATAGTAAGCCCGTTAAAAAGACGGTGACTTTTCGGATATTACTTAATAACCATTCTTACTCGGTCAAAAGTTGGGAATGGTTATTTTTTTTGACTTAATTTAATAAGTTCGACGATAAGACCAATGAACGCAATAAGGAAAATGCCAAATTGCAACATGGTACTTATATCAACCAAGAGGCGTCTCCTTTCTAAAGATTTGATTGATACCATCATAGGCATCACGCTCCTTATACTCAGATTAGCCACCATCGATCCAACTTGCTTACATTGATTATTATATAGATGTAGTAAGTTTTTTAAAGTTGTGTTCAAATATATAACTTTTCAAGTGTATGCAGGCCTACAATATACATGCATATAATATGCGCGCATCATGTATGCAACAGCTAAATACATCTCACAAGTAAACAAGTTTAATAGTTTACTTGTATATTTGTTTACTTGTTTACTATTAAATAAGTATACGCTATGTGTAGGTTACACAAGTGTAACTTACATAAATATACAAAAGTTCTCTTCATGAAAATGCATGAAAACGTGTGGTTAAGGGTATGTATAAAATGTGAATAGTTCATGAATTCACATAAAAGGGAGAAACGCCGTTAAATCAGCGTTTCTCCCTCTTCATTTAGTTGACATAATTAGTTCTTATGGGTAGCTAATTTGTATATTCTATGTATAAGCTTATTTAATATTAACATTACTTGAATATACTATGTTTTACAGAATAAATTCATAAATGTATATGTTACATTAAGTATGTAAGTGTTAATAGTAAACTTTCGAATATATTTATTTTGGCTAAAAAATTTACAAAAATAACAGTATTTATTAGGAGGATTACAATGAAAATAGTAGTTATTGGTGCTACTGGCACAATAGGTAAAAGTGTATCTAAGAAACTTAAAGAAAATAATCATGAAGTTATTGAAGTTGGCAGTAAATCTGGTGATTATCAATTAGATATTACCTCTCCAACAGAAATTGAACAAATGTATAAAGATATTAAAGATATAGATGCTGTTGTCAGTGCCACGGGAGGAGCAACTTTCAAATCCCTATCAGATATGAGTTTAGAAGAAAATAATGTAGCCATAAAAAGTAAATTATTAGGACAGATAAATCTTGTTTTAATAGGCCAACACTATTTAAATAAAAATGGTAGCTTTACTTTAACTTCCGGAATTATGATGGATGATCCTATTTTATTAGGTTCTTCAGCAGCTATGGCAAATGGTGGTGTCTCAGGATTTGTTACATCAGCAGCTGTAGAATTAAAAAATGGTTTAAGAATTAACAATGTAAGTCCTAATGTCGTTGAAGAAGCTTTAGATAAGTATGGAGAATTCTTCAAAGGATTTACAGCTGTTCCAGTTGATAAAGTAGCAAATGCATTTATTAAAAGTGTTGAAGGCGCTCAAACTGGACAAACGTATAAAGTTTATTAATGTTTTAGTATCTCATTATCTTATATTCAATTTTCATTTTTAAAAGACCCAGACGCTGATATGACGGTGTTTGGTTCTTTTTCCTTTAATTAACATAATTACTGATTATGGGTAGTGCTTTTGTATAGCGTATTCATTTTATAAATAGCTATTAATCAGTGTAAAAAATAATATAAAAGAGACATTCTTATTAATAAACCATTATATGCTTGTTTAGTAAATATCACATTATCCATGTCGTCTGTATCTGAAGAAAGTTCAGCTTCTCTTGGTCCAGGACTTAGAATAGGGATCCTATTCTTATCATTAAACTTTTCTTTAGATACTATCAAATTATTTCGTTTTTTTATTATGGGATGTTCATATTTAGATATGTCTTGAAAGCACTTTTTCCTTTTTTGGTTAAATTAAGACATCGATTAATTTCACTTTTTTCAATCCAAGATAATTCAATCATTTTTTCAGTTATTTTTAACGCAATAGGTCCTGCCATATGATTTTTTCTCTCAGTCCAATCTATATGTTTAGGAATAGGTTTAGAGTACATACTCTTTTCTGTTTCAATTCCTATTTTTTTTAACCAAGTCTTCCCTTCTTGAGTTAATTTATAAAAATTTTCTTCTTCTTTAATATAATTATTTTCTATCAAAGATTCAGTAAACTTAACCCCTATTTTTCCGGCAATATGACCATAACAAGTACGCATATATGATAATTTTTCTTTTTTTGTTGTTTCTTTTAACGACTTACTACTCATAGGTGGAGATATGACAGACAAAGCTTGGATTGCATCAACAACTTTATCATTATCAATTTTATAATAACGATGTCGTCCCTGAGTATTTACTGAGATTAAATTGGCTTCTACTAATTTTAAAAGATGCTCACTAGCTGTTTGAGGTTTTATACCAGCTAATTTAGCTAATTCTCCAGCTGAAAGAGATATACCACTAGATAATTCAATTAACATAGTTAAACGTGTTTTATGTCCAATGAGGAGAATATTATCAGCAAAATTTTCATACATATAGTACATCCTTTCTATTAGTACAATTTAATCATACCCATATAATATTTCGTTTAACACCGAAATATTATATGGGTATGATTAAATTAGTTAAATGAGGAGGTATGATAGATGTATTCTTCTAAGTATTTCGATCATTTAGTTGTTTTCACAGCAGGAATAGGAATGTTTTTATCCACCCTGGATAGTGGCATTATCAATGTCGCATTACCCACTTTATCAAAATACTTTAATGTTGATACTTCTTTTATTACTTGGAGTGTTACACTATATACTTTATTATTAACAGGCACAATTATAATATTTGGGAGACTAAGCGATAAATACAGTCGTTTAAATATATATAGTTTAGGATTAACTATTTTTTTAATAGCTTCTATTTTATGCGGTTTTTCAAACAACGTCATACAATTAATCGTTTTTCGTGGTTTACAAGGTATAGGTGCAGCAATGTTACAAGGAACTGCTACGGCTATTATTACTACAACCATTCCTGAAAATAGACAAGGTTCTGCGTTAGGAACGTTAAGTATTCTATTAGGAATAGGTCCTGTTTTAGGTCCAAGTATTGGAGGTCTTTTAATATCTGTAGGTAATTGGAGATGGATATTTTGGATCAATATTCCCTTTATATTTATCGGTTTAATCGGCTGTTTATTTTTAAAAAGATATATTAAAGAGCAAAAAAGTACGTCTATCCATTTAGATATACGTGGAAATTCATTATTATTTCTATCTATCTTTTGTTTATTAATAAGTTTAACATCTTGGTCTTATCACTCAATTTTTAATATATCAGTATATGGCAATTTCCTAATCTTTATTGTTTCTTTTTGCCTATTTATTATATGGGAGTTAAAAACAAATCATCCTATCATCGATTTACGTTTATTCAAGAATGTATCATTTTCATCTCCAATATTTGCAATATTTGTATTTGGAGGTACAACATCTTTAGGTTTTATAATTCCTCCATATATTTTAGAAAAGATTAATCATCTTTCATCTTGGCAAATAGGATTAGTTAACCTTACTTCTCCTTTAGGATTAGTACTTACTTCAAAAATATCTGGTAAATTAATTTCTCGCATTGGCAATATTGTATTAATGACTACAGGACTAATTATTATGATTGTGGCATATACAAGCCTAGGATTATTACAATATATATTAAATCCAGTGACAATAAGCTTATTATTACTAATATATGGTATAGGAGGAGGTTTTTTCCTACCGTCTAATACTTCAGCAATAATGGGAACTGTATCTCAAGATATGCAAGGTACTGCTGGAGCTACACAAAGAATGGTTCAAAATATAGGTATTGCTTTTTATACAGCAGTTACTTCATTATTTATCAGTAATTCATCAAATTCAGATAAACTCATAGAAGGGTCAAGTCATGCATGGTTATTTGCATCAATAACACTCTTTTTAGCATTATTACCTTTTTTATTGAAAATATTAAAGACTAAATATGGACCTAATTAATATATTTATAACAAATAATACTTCTTTTTCTTTATTAATAATGGCTATCAATTAGCCACTATTTTTTCGTCAGAAAAAATCATAAGGGGCTTGGGGAGTATCCCCAACAAGCAGGCGACGCTACCACGTTAGTGGCTAGCAAAGCCAATGCTTGTCCAAACCACTATAACGACTTGATTAATTTTACTTTACAGGGTAAAGCAAAATTATATTAAGGAGTTATCTTTCGAAAAAAGCGTGGTGGGATGTATGAGCGAACAAAATCATTTTGTGGCTAGCTACGAAACTGTTGGGCAAAACCATAAACCCAACCGTAAGGAGCCGAAACAAATTAGTTTTCGTGTGAGCGAATCCGAATATTTAAAGTTAAAGAAGTCGGCTGAAACTTTAAATATGAGTGTGCCTTCTTTCGTTAAGAAAAAGGCACAAGGCAGTCGATTGGTCGCACCGAAATTTGATAAAGAAACGCGACAATCGATTGCGAAAGATTTAAGTAAGTTAGGCGCAAATGCTAATCAGATTGCCAAATATTGTAATCAACATCAATATGACGCACCGAATTATGAGGCATTAGAACATAATATTAATGAATTACGTGAAAGGTTGAATGACATATGGGCAAGAATTTAGAAATAGTAACGAGCTTATTTGTATTAATACTTGCTATAGGCTTTTCAATTTGGAATTTTTATAACCATTCATATACAACAGCCATAATTATGTTAGTTATTGGAGTAATCAATATTGGTTATTTAATTCAAGAAATAATAGAAAAACGACGTGATGATGATGGCAACAACTAAATTAAGTGCCACCAAATCAACATCACGGGCGATCAATTACGCTGAAAAACGTGCCATTGAAAAAAGTGGTTTAAATTGTGATGTAGACTATGCGAAATCGAGTTTCAAAGCCACTCGTGAGTTATATGGCAAAACGGACGGTAATCAAGGTCATGTGATTATCTAATCGTTTAAACCTGACGAAGTCACGCCTGAACAATGTAATCAATTAGGCTTAGCACTCGCTGAAAAGCTCGCACCGAATCATCAAGTGGCGGTCTATACGCATGCCGATACAGACCATGTACACAATCATATTGTCATTAATTCAATTGACCTCGAGACAGGTAAGAAATTCAATAACAATAAACAAGCGTTACGTAATGTCAGAGATTTCAATGATGAGGTTTGCATAGAACATGGTTTAAGCGTGCCAGAAAAGGACACAGCACGCTTACGTTATACGCAGATAGAAAAAGCGATTGCTGACCCTAATACGAAATCAACAGCCCAATATTCATGGAAAGATGAGATTAGAGAGGCGATAGACCAATCACAAGCAACGAATATGGATGAATTCAAAGACCATTTAAACCAACATGATATTGAAATTGAACGCGTCACACCCAAAAGCATTACCTATCGACATTTAGCCGAAAATAAAAAGGTGCGTGGGCGTAGCAGACAAGCTGCAGAATCAGAAAGACTTGCTGATGAAAAGGCTCGAAGAGATCGAGAAGAGAGAGAACGAGAGAAACAAGCGTCACGAACAATTATTAACGACGATCGAGACCACGGCCTCGAACTTTAATCAAGCAACTCAAACGAACGAAAAACGATTTATGAGTGCAGTGAGACATTATGTACAACGCATTGATACTGATAATTTAAAACAAGATTTTGAACAAGCGATACAAAAAGAACTCAATGACGTAAAAACAGAAACACAAAACATGGTTAAAGAAATGAAAAGCAATCAAGCAGACCTTCAAAAAGCGAATAGCGAATATAAAAAGACAATAGATGAGCGAATTAAAAACAACGAAACAGCTGTTAAACAATATGATCAAGCATTTAATCGTTTAACCAGAGGGATTACTGCTATGTTTTTCATTTTTGCTTTAACTATGGTCGCATTTTTAGTCTTAAATTCCTTAGATGACTTGTTAGGTGTTCATCATTTTTACGAATGGATTAACTATGTATTAAAAACCGGGCATTCAGCATGGCGTTATTTCATTCTTTTACTTTATCTTGTCCCTTATCTCTTATTTGGATTGCTTATATATACCATTTTAAGAGCGTATAAGAGTATTTAATTAAATAATGATGAATAAGTATATAATTCAGGATAAAGATGCTATATAAAGCTTAAATTAGGCTTAAAATAAAAAAGCTCATGTACACAACACAAATGTACATGAGCTAAAAAAATAAAAAAATTTTACCTGTCAAACTATGTCAATTTTAACATTATATGCTAAAAATGTCTTCTAAAATTGATTTTAACGACAAAATATTTTTGTCGTTACTTTTAATAGTTTGTGTATTAATTAATATATATATTATTATGCCAAGAAAATTTATTGTGCATTGAGAAGACCCCCTTAACTAAACTGGAACGACGAATGTCGGGATAGCGTGAGCTATTAACCCGACGAGTCGACAGTTTTCGGGTTTGTTAAGGGGGTCAGAGGCTCAATGTCAATAAAGCAATTGGAATAATGCATTAAAACTATATCACATATTGTTTTTTTAATAATAAAAACCAACCACAAATGTGGTTGGTTTCCTTTTTTTCTTTTGAATTTATGAGGGGTGAATTGCCCCGAACTTTTTAATATCTTTTTATAAATCTTTTTAAAACCTTTTTAGGAGGTACTTTAGACATAGAGTGCCAAGGAGTTTAGAATTTTAAAGGCATAGTTTTGCCACATAAAAGGAGTGTTTTTGCCACATAAAGGGAGTAGTTTAAATATCATCACTCCTTTTATTCATTGACGCCGCTATAAAAGTGTTTTATGCTTATATTCAATTGGTATAAAGGAGTAGTCTTTTTTTTAGTACTCCTTTATATGAGACAGTTACTGATGGAGTGATAATAAAATGTCTGGTGAAACAGTTGTATACAAAAACGATCTAAACCTCGTCCCATTAAGAAAATTTACAAGCATAGAAATTAATTTGTTTTTTGCGATGTGTAATAAGTTAAAAGAACAAGACACCTATACGTTACATCTGCCTTTCGATGAATTAAAAGAACTAAGTAACTATAATCCTAAAACACGTAATATTAATAGGTTTGTGAAAGATTTGGATGATGTATACAAAAAAATGTTGGAATTGACAATTAAGTATGAAGATGATGAAATCATAGAGCGCTTTGTGTTGTTTAATCATTATAGAATTCATAAAAAGGAACAATATTTAGAGATTTCAACATCTCCTAATCTAAAGCATATACTTAATTCAATTACGAATAATTTTACAAAATTTGAACTAGAAGAAATGACGACGCTTAAATCAACGTATTCTAAAAACATGTTTAGAATACTTAAGCAGTTTAAACATACAGGTTATTTAAAAATAAAAATAAATGATTTTAGAGAGCGATTAGATATTCCAATATCGTATAGAATGACCGATATTAATAAGAATGTATTAAAACCGATTATTAACGAACTCAGTTATATTTTTAAAGCGTTAAAGATACATAAAGTTAGAGCAAAAAAGGGACGCAAAATAGAATACCTAGAATTTATATTCGAACCTGAAAATCGTATTTATAATAAAAAGTACACTAAAAGTAAAAATACAGTGGGTTCAAAACAATATATTAGTAGAGAAAAAACACCACAATGGTTAGAAAATCAGACAGATAATAAAGAAGGTAAAATTGACATAGATCCTCAATTTGAAAAGGATCGGGAAGCTTTTTTAAAGCAATTACAAATTGATTGGGATGAGTAATAGTAAAAATAATAAGCATAGATACACTGGTATCATGATCTAATACTTCTTGGGAGAAAAAGCCTTGTTCTTTTAGAACAAGGCTTTATAAATATGAATGCTTATTATCTAATTTTCCATTTACCCAGAATATAATATTGAAAACATTTATTGACTCACTAACGTCTCTCTATTTTATTCTTATAAACAGTTTGTTAGGTAAATTATAACACTAGTTAGTGAAGAATTGTAAAATAGAATAAATAATAATGATTAAGAAGATAAGATATTTAAATACTCTTAATTGGTGATAATATATACAACTCATTTATAACAATTGGTGTTGCAATTTTTGCACTATTCTTCTTTGATTTTGACAACTTGTTTACCGAAATTATCACCTGTAAATAACTTTCTGAATGCAGAAGGTAAATTGTCAAAACCTTCATCTATCGTCACTTCAAATTTAATTTTACCTTCAGACACCCATTGTGCGAGCTGTTCGCTTGCTTCTTTAAAATGATCAGCGAATTGTCCTACTACAAAACCTTGCATTAATGCTTGATTTTTAATCAACGTTCCTTGGATACGTGGCCCAATATCGTCATTTTCATTATTATATGCTGAAATTGCACCACATACCGGAACGCGTGCAAATCGATTTAAGTGTTTAAACACTTCATCAGAAATTGCGCCGCCTACATTTTCAAAATACACATCAATGCCATCTGGTACAGCCGCTTCGAGTTGCTGTGCGAAATCATCTTGTTTATAGTCAATGGCCGCATCAAATCCTAATTCATCTGTTAAATATGTTGTTTTCTGCTTACCACCAGCAATACCGACAACTTTTGCGCCTTTAATCTTAGCAATTTGTCCTACGACAGAGCCTACCGCACCGGATGCAGCTGACACGACAACCGTCTCGCCAGATTGTGGTTGACCAATTTGAAGCAATCCTGTATAGGCCGTCATTCCCGGCATGCCTAAAACACTCAAATATAAATGTAATGGTACATCTTTTGATGGAACAGGGGTCACATCGTCTCCATTCACTGTATTTATCTTTTTCCATGGTAATATGCCTGTGACATAATCACCCACAGATAGACGTTCATCTTTCGATTGTGTGACTTTTCCAACAATATGACCTTGTAATGGCTCATTCACTTGGAAAGGTTGAACATAACTTTTTGTATCATTCATTCTGCCTCTCATGTAAGGATCTACAGATACATAAATGGATTCTACTTGAATCTCACCTGCATATGGTTCTCGAGTTTCTATTGTTTCAAATCTAAATACATCGTCTTGAGGGATACCATTGATTACGAATGTAATTTTCAATGACTTTTTTATTTCTACCTACTGTATCTACATAAAAACCTTTACACCAAAACTTTCTATTTCCATATCTATATTTTAAATTAGCGTGTCTATCAAAAATCATTAAACTACTTTTACCTTTTAGATATCCAACAAATGAAGACACTCCTATTTTGGGTGGAATGCTAACTAACATATGAATATGATCTTTACATGCTTCTGCTTCAATAATTTCTACACCTTTTCTTTCACATAATTGGCGTAGAATAATTCGAATATCTTTCTTTATCTTCCCATATATTACTTGTCTTCTATATTTTGGAG
>NZ_JHVS01000020.1:0-9833 GCF_000620265.1 Staphylococcus sp. URHA0057
TGAAGTTGATGCTCCTGGAGATTCTCCTAATAACGCTATTACTGAATGATCTTCAGAATTAACAACTTCTGTACCAAATTGAATAAATCCTTTACCATATTCAGGAGTATCTTTAATCACTTGTACGCGTTTACCTGCTGTATATAACTGCCAATCTTCATCACGTACTTCTGGATAAAAAGTACGTAAATGATTCATACAACCTTCTTTAGTCATTAATATTTGATCAAATGAATATTTGATTAAAGGTAGATTTTTAGCAGCAGCAGATAATAATGTTGTAATATTATATGGTTTAACTGATTTAAATAAATCTAAATTTGAACCATTTTTTAAAAATTTAGGGCCGACACTAGCAAATGGACCAAATAGTAACGTACGTTCACCATCAATATAACGAGTATCTAAGTGAGGTACAGTCATAGGTGGTGTGCCAGGAGGTTCTTTACCATATACTTTGGCATCATGTTGAGCTATGATGTCTGGGTTAGTACAAATTAAAAATTGACCTGTAATAGGGAATCCACCTAAATGTTTACTTTCTGGAATTCCTGTTTTTTGTAATAGTGGAATTGCACCACCACCGGCGCCAATAAATACATAATCAGCAAGTTCAGTCTGAACATTATCACTGTTACGTTGACGCACTTTAACTTCCCATTTCCCATCTTTTCGATGATTAAAATCTATCACTTCGTGATTATATTGAACATTAGCATTAGGATGTTGTTCAATACTTTGAGCCATTTTGCGAGTAAGCTCACCAAAGTTAACATCAGTACCTTCATTAATTTTACTAGCAGCCATAATATCACTCGCGCTATGACCTTCCATCATTAAGGGAATCCATTTTCTCATTTCTTCAATATCTTCTGTATATTCAATATTGTCGAACATCGGAAAATCCTTCATAGCATGATAACGATCTTTTAAGAATTGAACGTTATTTTTACCTCTAACAAAGCTAATATGAGGTAATGGTTGAATAAATTCTTTAGGGTTTGAAATGCTATTATTTTTGACTAAATGACCCCAAAATTGTTTTGAAATCTCGAACTGTTCATTAATTTCTTTCGCCTTTTCTATATCAATTGATCCATCAGGTTGTTTTACTGTATAGTTCAATTCACATAAAGCAGCATGACCAGTTCCAGCATTATGACGCTCATTTGAACTTTCGATACCAGGTCGATCCAAACGTTCATATAGTTTTATATTCCAACTTGGTTCTAATTCTTTAAGCATAGAACTAAAAGTTGTGCTTAAAACACCAGCGCCAATAACAACAACTGTTTTTGACTCTTTTGTATTCATAATTGACTCCCTTCTTTTACGTACATGTTTTATTTTAATATAAATATTTCCAGTATAAAAATACTTATATTAAATATGACCTATTCTTTTATGGAATAGATCATTTTAATTTTAAAAATTTTTCTATTATCTTAATCAGCAACTCAGTAGAAATACATATAAAAATTGATAAATACTTTAACTATTTTTTGACTAATTGCAACCTGTTTTTACTTACAAACTACAACAATTATAACAATCTTAGAATGAGAAAATTACACAATTTTAACTTTAAGATATTAAAAAGTTATATAAAATAATTATTATAATTTAATTTTTATTTAAATTATAATAAAAAATACATATAATATTATATATTTTATTATATAATTATATGTATTTTGGTCAAATAAATATTAAAGTGTTTTTTCTTTTGCTTTAGTTTTGATAAATTATTGACAAAACAGAGAGGGATTTAAGTGATTTTAATTAATAAGTTTCATTAACTATGCATACAAATTCATTATAGATCATAAATTAATATTTACTTTATTTCTACAATATAGTGATATCAATCTATTCTTGTTTATTATAAAACAATCGGATAATAAATATAAATAAAATTAATATATTTTTGTAAATATGTATACAAAAGTGTATAATGAAATTAAATCAAGTTAGAGTATTTAGAAATTTCACTTATTAATAAGGAGGTTTTTTTATGTACTATACCAATAGTAATTATGAAGCCTTTGCACGTCCAAAAAAACCTGAAAATGTTGAAAAAAAATCAGCATATTTAATTGGATCAGGTTTAGCTTCACTAGCAGCAGCATGCTTTTTAATTCGTGACGGTAAAATGAAAGGTAAAAACATCCATATTTTAGAAGAATTAGACATCTCAGGGGGAAGTTTAGATGGTATTAATATGGAGCATCATGGCTTTGTCGTACGTGGTGGTAGAGAAATGGAAAATCATTTTGAATGTTTATGGGATTTATTTAGAAGTATTCCATCATTAGAACAACCTGATGCATCCGTGTTAGATGAATTTTATTGGTTGAATAAGGAAGATCCTAACTATTCTAAATGCAGAGCCATTTATAGTGGTGGTAAACGCATTGATACTGATGGCAATTTTACATTGTCTAAAAAAGCTATTAAAGAAATTTTAAGTTTATGTATGAAAAAAGAAGAAGATTTAGAAGATGTTAAAATTTCTGAAGTTTTCACTGAAGATTTTTTAAATTCTAATTTTTGGTTATATTGGAAAACAATGTTTGCTTTCGAACCTTGGCATTCAGCAATGGAAATGCGTCGATATCTTATGCGTTTTGTTCATCATATTGGTGGTTTGGCAGATTTTAGTGCTTTAAAATTCACTAAATATAACCAATATGAGTCTTTAGTATTGCCAATGGTAGAATATCTTAAGTCACATGGCGTGCATTTTGAATATGGTATTCAAGTTGACAATATATTGGTCGATTCAACATCATCTAAGAAAATTGCACGAGAAATTCTTGTAAACAAAAATGGTAAAACAGAATCTATACCTTTAACATTAGATGATCTTGTTTTTGTAACGAACGGCAGTATTACAGAAAGTTCAACTTATGGGGATAATGACCATCCTGCTCCACCAACGAAAGCATTGGGAGGTAGTTGGACATTATGGAAAAATTTAGCTAATCAAAGTCCAGAATTTGGAAGACCTGAAAAATTCTGTGATCATATTCCAGATAAAAGTTGGCTCGTATCTGCAACAACAACAACAAATAATAAAAAAGTAATTTCTTATATTGAAAAATTAAGTAAACGTGATGTTTTATCTGGACGCACCGTTACTGGGGGTATTATAACGGTAGTAGATTCAAGTTGGCAACTTAGTTTTACAGTCAATCGTCAACAACAATTTAAGGAGCAACCTAAAGATCAGGTAAGTGTATGGATATATGCATTATACTCTAATGTTAAAGGAGATTTCATTAAAAAACCAATCACTGAGTGTACAGGTAGTGAAATCTGTCAAGAGTGGTTATATCATATGGGAGTGCCACAAGATGAGTTAGTTGAATTAGCACAAACAGAATGCAATACGATCCCTGTTTATATGCCTTATGTGACAGCGTACTTTATGCCGAGAGCATACAAAGATCGTCCATTGGTCGTTCCTAATGGTTCTAAAAACTTAGCCTTTATAGGTAACTTTGCTGAAACAGAACGTGATACAGTATTCACAACTGAATACTCTGTGCGTACAGCTATGGAAGCTGTATATCAATTATTAGAAATAGATAGGGGCGTACCTGAAGTGTATGCTTCTGAATTTGATGCACGTGTACTTATGGATGCTTATTATCAATTAAATGATCGTAAATCATTACCTGAATTAGTTAATAATAACTTTCTTAAACGTTCAGTTTTAAAAAATGCGATGAAAAAAATACAAGGCACTTTCATTGAAGAATTATTACGCAAACATAAGTTGTTATAAAAATTACATGGTGAGTCTCAAAAAAACAAAAAACATTGTATAAAAACAACAAATATTATAGAGTTATAAACATATCTTTATATATTTAATTGTTTTGACACGCTGACGTTGAAATCACAATCCACTAACTCTTGAGTTCTAACGTTATCTAGTACACCAATCTAGATAACGTTTTTTATTATAAAAAATATATTTTATTATATGAGACCATGATGAACAACAAAATTAAAGGAAAATTATTTTTATTAGGTTTATAGTAGTAATAACTTTAAGAAAAAGATAAATTAAGTTAGTGTGATAATTTAATCAATTGATAAACATTATAAGAGAGGGTCATTGAATTTATGAATAATATTACTATTATAGGAGCTTCACAAAATAATTTAAAAAATATAGATATAACTATACCTAAACATTTGATTACAGTATTCACAGGACGTTCTGGTTCAGGTAAGTCATCGCTGGTATTCAGAACAATAGCTGCTGAATCAGAACAACTTTTAAATGAAAGTTATTCTAGCTATATTCAATTTCATTTAAATCAACAACCGAAACCAAAGGTAAAAGAAATTAAAAACCTTCCTGTAGCAATGACGATTAGTCAAAAAAGATTTAATGGTAATTCTCGCTCTACTGTAGGTACAGTGTCGGATATCTATGCCTCTGTTAGATTGTTGTGGTCGAGGGTAGGTGAACCTTTTGTCGGTTATTCAGATGCCTTTTCATTTAACACTCCCAATGGTATGTGTGAAACATGTGAAGGATTAGGTTACATTGAAGACATTAATTTAAATGAACTCTTAGATTGGGACAAATCTTTAAATGAAGGTGCTATTAATTTTCCTTCTTTCGGACCTGATAAAGAAAGAGGTAAAGCTTATCGTGATAGTGGTTTATTTGATAATGATAAAAAATTAAAAGCATATACAAAAGAAGAATTAGATTTGTTTTTATATCAGGAGCCAATAAAATTAAAAAACCCGCCCGAAGAATGGCGAAAATCAGCAAAGTATGTGGGACTTATACCTAGGTTTAGAAGGATATTCTTAGGGGATAAAGAATTTAACAAAAAACGTTACGCTAAGCATCTTAAAAACGTTGTAGAAAATAAAATTTGTCCAACTTGTAATGGTCAACGTTTAAATTCAAAAATTTTGAGCTGTAAAATTCAAGGGAAAAACATTTCAGATTTTACACAAATGACTGTAAAAGAAAATTTGGTATTTCTTGATAAATTGAACGATTCAACAGCCCAATTTATTATTGAACCACTTCGAAAGCAATTAGAAGCACTTGATTATATAGGATTAAGCTATTTAACGCTTAATCGTGTAACCACTTCTTTATCAGGTGGAGAAGCACAACGTCTTAAATTAATACGACATTTGAACAGTTCACTATCTGATTTGGTTTATATCATTGATGAACCAAGTGTTGGTTTACACCCAGAGGATATTGCAAAAATAAATGAAATTTTGAAATCTTTAAAAGATAAAGGTAATACAGTATTAATTGTAGAACACGATCCTGATGTAATTAAAGAAGCAGATTATATTATTGATATGGGGCCAAGTTCAGGAACGCAAGGTGGAGAGATAACGTTTGAGGGAACATACAAACAATTATTATCTTCAGATACATCTACTGGGGAAGCACTACGTATCAAACATCACTTAAAAAATGAGACACGTGAATCAAAGCATTTTTATCATCTTGGACCAGTGACTCAAAACAATTTGAATAATGTGACAGTTGATATACCCAAGCATGTTTTGACAGTATTAACTGGAGTAGCAGGTTCTGGGAAAAGTACTCTTGTTAAGGCAGGTTTTGCAAAGAACGATAATGCAGTATTTATGGATCAAAAAGCGATACAAGGCTCCAATCGGTCTAATTTATTAACTTATTTAGGTGTTTTTGATAGAGTCAGAAATTTTTTCAGCAAAGAAACTGGATTAAATAAATCCATGTTTAGTTATAATTCGAAAGGGGCTTGTCCTAATTGTGGTGGTAAAGGTTATATTGAAACAGAACTTGCATTTATGGGTGAGTTTTCACAAACATGTGAAGTGTGTCACGGTAAACGTTATAAGCCAGAAGTATTGAATGCGACTATAAATGGCTATTCTATTGCTGATTTCCTTGAATTGACTGTTGATGAAGGTATAAGATTTTTTGATAAAGAGAATGAAATTCAGTCTAAGTTACAAGCTATAAGTAAAACAGGATTAAATTATGTAACACTTGGACAACCTCTATCTACCTTATCAGGCGGTGAAATTCAACGCGTTAAATTAGGTCAATATTTAAATGAAGATGTTACAGATAGTATTTTTATATTTGATGAACCTACGACAGGTTTACATGAAGCTGATATTCCTATATTGATAAATTGTTTTAATAATCTTATTGAACAAAATAATACTGTTATTTTAATTGAACATAACTTATCAATAATGTGTGAAGCTGATTGGATTATAGATGTAGGACCAGGTCCCGGTTTAGATGGGGGAAAAGTACAATTTAGTGGATTACCTGTAAACTTTGTTAAAGAAAATAAAACATTAACATCTAAGCATTTGAAACTTTATACAGAAAATAATTAAATTTGTTTCATATAACTTTAAATAGAGTTAGAAATTTTATAACTTAATTTAGTGGTTTGAAAAATTAACACATAAAATTAATAAAAGAGCCTATGGTTAAAATGATGTGCATAGGCTCTTTTGTATATTTATTATTGTGGTTTTAAAATGACTTTAATATTATTATCTTTTTTCTGATCGAAAATATCATACGCTTGTTTTGCATCTTCTAAAGGCATTGTATGCGTTATAATTTCTGTTGGATCAAAAACTTCGTTTTTAATCATTTCATATAATTTTGGCATTTGATGAATAACTGGCGCTTGACCACTTTTCACTTGAACATTTCTATTAAAAATTAAATCTATTGGATAATTATCTGCTGGTGTCCCATAAATACCAGTTAATTGAATGGTACCAAATTTTCTTACTGATTCAGCTGCTGTGATAATTGGACTAATATTACCTCGTTGAGCTGAATTTGAACTTAATTCTAAATCATCTTGAGCTACTTGTCCATCCATTCCTACACAATCTATAACAACATCTGCTCCACCACGTGTCGTTTCATGAAGTAGTTTTCCAATATTATCTTCTTTAGAAAAATTATACACTTCAGCACTGTTATATTTTCTTGCATGGTTTAATCTATGTTCTACATTGTCAATGGCAATAACTCGTTCGGCACCTTTTAACTTAGCAAATTTTTGTGCCATTAAACCGATTGGACCACAACCGAGAACAATAACAGTATCTCCAGATTTTACGCCTGCATGTTCAACACTCCAATAAGCTGTTGGGACAACGTCAGATAAAAACAATACTTGTTCGTCTTTCAAATCACTATCCGGAACTTTGAATGAAGAGAAGTCAGCAAAGGGTACTCTTAAATATTCAGCTTGACCACCCCAGTGATTTCCGTGCATAGCACTACCAAAACCGAAAAGACCCCCGTTATCCATTTTCCAGCTTGCTGGTGATGGATTAGAATTATCACATTGAGACTCCATTTCATTATTACAATAGAAACAATCGCCACAACCTATGTTAAAAGGTATAACAACTCTATCTCCCTTTTTCAAAGTTTTGACGTCTTTCCCTACTTCTTCTACAATTCCCATTGGTTCATGTCCAATAACAAAACCTGGATTCATAAATAGATCGCCTTGATGATAGAGATGTAAATCAGAACCACATATACCTGAAGCTGTTATTTTAATAATTGCATCTGTTGATTCTTCTATTATTGGATCATTTACTTCACGAACTTCCATATTTTTATGGCCTTGATACGTCACTGCTTTCATTTAAATGACACTCCTAATTATACTATACCTTTTTTAATTTTATTTACAAACTTTTTCTATTTTACTCAAAAGTATTTTTAATTTGGAGTGTCATATAAATGCTATATTTAATTGACACTTTGAGTTTCTTTCACTTTCATTAACAATCATTTTTTCAAAACAATTCCTTATCTTGTTTAATTCTATAAACAGTCTGCCTTGTGATATTCACTTCTTTCGCAATCCTACTAATTGCCTGGCCTTCTTCTAACATTTCTACAACTCTATGATAAATAACACGTTTCTGAGGGTCTTTAGCATTCGCTGAATAAAGTAACGGACGCCCTTTATATACACCTTTTTCTTTCGCAACTTTAATACCTTGTGCTTGTCTACGTTTACTTTCATTTCGTTCTTGTTCTGAAACCATTGCTAATATTTGAATGATTAGATCTTTCATAAATTTATCTAATAATGGATTACCAATGACTTCATTCATCATAGGTAAACTAGTAATCGTCAATTGAACTTCTTTATCCTTTAAATAATTAACTGTGTTAATCACTTCATCATAATTACGACCTAAGCGATCAATCGATTCTACTACAAATCTATCGCCCATTCTCACAAAGTTAAGTGCTTCTTGAAATACGGGTCTATTTTCTACTGACTTTCCTGATTGTTTCTCTGTAAATATTTTCTCTACGCCAAATGTTTTCAAATTATCTAGCTGTCTCTCTAAATTCTGATCTACCGAAGATACTCTTGCATAACCTACAATCATTTATATTCACTCCACAATTAATATACACCCTAATCATACGTTCAAGTTACTATAAATTCAATAACTTATTTTGTATGATTAGGGTGTACCTCTATTAGACATTTACGTTGATTCTTTTATCATGATATAATTTTTTGTAAGAGTTAAAAAAATATATAAGATAGAAAGAGGAAATACTATGCAATCATTTGCTAAAATAACTGCACAAGGTACATATGTCCCTGAAAAAGTTATGGATAATAATGACTTTGAAAAAATCGTAGAGACCTCTGATGAATGGATCCAACAAAGAACAGGTATTATTGAGCGAAGAATAGCTGATGAAAATGAATATACTAGTGATTTAAGTTATAAAGCTGTATTAGATTTACAAGAAAAGTATCAAGTCGACTTAACCGATGTAGATATGATTATTAATGCGACGTTAACTCCTGATTATAAAACACCTAGTGTAGCTTCATATGTCCAAGCTCAGCTTGGGTTAAAAAATGCTGGGGCTATTGATATTAATGCTGCTTGCGCCGGATTTACATATGGACTTAATTTAGCTAATGGATTGATTACATCAGGACAAAACAAAAAAATTTTAGTCATTGGTTCAGAAACATTGTCTAAAATTACAGATTATAATGATCGAAGTACGTGTATTTTGTTTGGAGACGGTGCCGGTGCATTTCTTGTAGAATATGATAAAGAAGAAATGAGTTTTATTGCAAGTAATGCCGGATCAGATGGCTTGAAAGGTCATAACTTATATTGCACAGAATTGTCTGAAGAAATGTTTTCAGATGATTTAGAAAATCATGGTTATATCGTTCAAAATGGACGGGGCGTTTATAAATGGGCAGTCGGTAACGTTCCAAATATAATCCATGAAGTTCTAAATCAATCAAATTACAGTATTGAAGATTTGAATTGGTTTGTACCGCATAGTGCGAATGCTCGAATGATTGAATCGATTTGTGAAAAAGCAAATATTGAAACAGATAAAGCATTAAAGAGTCTTAAATACTATGGTAATACTTCATCAGCAACCATACCTTTATCAATCGACCTAGCTATAAAAGAAGGTAAAATAAAAAAAGATGACTTAATCCTATTAGTTGGATTTGGTGGGGGCTTGGCATATGCATCTACACTTATTAGATGGACTATATAATTTTATGAGTTCTCAATTATGCATCTTTTTGCATTCCTCTATTAACCAGTGTTATAATATGATTAACAAGAATTCTAGCGTGAATACACCAATCCCCTCACTACGGCAATAGTGAGGGGATTTTTTAGGTGTGGCTATAGTCGCCTATTTATCGTTGCGATTACGTAGCCAATGCGTAAATAACGCAACAATACAACCACTGATGACTGTGGTCGTGATGTGAACAAGA
>NZ_JHVS01000021.1:0-9717 GCF_000620265.1 Staphylococcus sp. URHA0057
AAAACTATGCCTTTAATGTGGCAAAACTATGCCTTTAATGTGGCAAAACTACTCCTTTTATGTGGCAAAACTACTCCCTTTAACACCTTAAATCCATTGTCTCTCTAAGCATCAAACAAGCCCTAAAAAGATTTTAAAAATATTTATAAAAATATATTAAAAAGGGCGGCGATTATGAGACAGCAACCACTATGAAAAAGGTTTCTATAAATACCATGTTACATACATTCGTACTTATACTGTTATTTATATGTATATTATTAGAACACTATTGTAAAATTTAAAATATTGTATAATGCTTATAAATTTATGTAAGTTACAAATATTATACAATTTCTTACTATTCGATCCACAATACAAAGGGCTTCATGTGAAATCGAAAGCAATGTATACGTTGATCATAGACACAATGATGTATCGAATGAACAAAGGTATTATTGAGATAGATAAAAATGGGCATCAGTATATCGAATTTGAGAACGAGTATTTCAAGAAACTGTTAAACATCAGTGTAAACGCAGTCAATAAATTCAAAAAAGAATTAATTAAAGTAGGGCTTATTGATGTACTTCAAAAACAGGAAAACAACGTCTTTACGTCTACATGCCAAAAATCGAAGACAAAAAATTTTATTATTATAATAAAGAGACGAAATCCAACAAATACACATATATCGAATTACCTAAATTCTTATTTGAAGCGGCATATCAATCAATACCTTTCTATCAAAAATAGCCGTACAACTGGACGCTTTGTGGACAATCACGGTGTAGTATAAACAAAATATACTTATAATCGCTTCATAGACGCATTAAACATCAAATCAAAGCATACACTAAAAAAACATATCAATATCTTAATCAAATACAATCTATTAATCGTGAGTAATGTAGCTACTACAATTAATCATATTTTCAGAACATAAAACCGTTATTATGTATTAAAGCCTAAAAAAAGAAAAAAACAATGTAATCAAACAAGTTGATACAAACGATAGTTATGTCTCAAGTCATAATGTAAATGTTGAACAAAATAGGGCAAATAATGTCGATATGGAAGGACATAATCACAATAATAATGCATCTGATTAACAAAATATGTCATCTAGTAATATTAAAAATTCTAGTAACACTATAAACATAAATGCACAGTATATATCAGAGTCAGCCTCACTCAAAACTGAAAATGAATCATTAAAAGAACGAATACGCTATTACAAAAAATACATCAAACAATACTTACCTGATTTCATCGATGAGAAAAAAATGCTAAAAGAACAATTACTAAAGAATTTCCCGACTTTTATCCGTACGCTTATTGTTAATTACACGACTAAGAAACATAGCGTGCGATGAGTGTGATTTGTGGCGCCAAAAATAAATATAATCAACTCTACGAAACAAATTATCGTCTTGAAGATTTAGAGAATGAAATTGGAGAAGCATTAATCCGTGTAAACCGAAAACATAAAACTGAAGTATGCAATTATCTAGTTGCAAGTATCAAAGGCGCATTTACTCAAAGACACGAAGAAGATTATAACAGAGGTGTTATTGCAAAAAGCCCTAAAATGGCTTTATTTGGTGACTTACCGAATATTATTACGCCATCAAGTCAATTGATGAATAGCAATATTAGAAAACAAATAACGTCAAACAAATTACATGCCGCCAATCAATATGCAACGGCTAAGAAAATGCCTTTTTGATAACCTAATATAAGATTTGCGAGTAGTGGACCATAGGAACTGCAAGGATAAATTGAATTAGTAAAAGACATTACCATCATTAGCAATTATGGTTAGACGTTATTAGTATGTCTATTTGCTACGTATTTTAGACATAAGGTCTTTATAATATATGTTAAATTTATTCTTTTTATTTACAATGTTTTTAGAGGAGTATGAATCGATGATACAGGTCCTATATAAAATTTTGAGTTGCTGTAGTAAAACGATTTATATGAGGTAGCAGACGCCAATACACATACACATACACATAAACGTGTTGATATATATGTGTGTATGTGTATTGGCGTCTGCTTAAAGGGGAATCAGCATATATTATTACTACAACTAAGTAACAATATAATATGAATCTTTATATTTTGTTTACTGATTTAATGATTTCTTTTTTTGTTAAATCAATAATACCTTGATTTTTTTCTTCATTGAGTTCTAGCTTGTTTATTTCAATTTTAATTTTTCTTAATTCTTCAATTATATGCTCTCCTTGAGACAGTATTTTAGAGTATATAGTTATTTCAGATGGTTCTTTTTGTGTTTTAAAGGCGGATACATCTTCATTTAATTCTTTTTCTAAAGTAGTTGAAATATCATCGGTAATATTAATTTGCTGACTATTCCATTTCTGTACTCTGCCCTCCATGTATTTTTCCTTACGATATTGTGAAAGAATACTTACATCTATTGTATAATATATGTTCTTACTAGTTACTTTATAAATATAAATATTAGACTCCAATTTTTGTCTAACTTCTTTGGGTAAAGTTGCCATTTTTTCTCTCTCTCTCTTTCTTTTTTCATTTCCTTACTATAAATTGGTTAAAGTTAAAAGCCAAAACATATATTTGTATTATAAATATATAGAAGCGGATTTCGACATACGCTCATGCATATGTGTATACACGTGTGTATGTTTATGTTAAGGTAGAAAAGGAGGTGTCTAAATGGAAATAATCACATTCGCAGCCGTTAAAGGTGGAGTAGGAAAAACAACATTATCCTATAATTTTTCTGGATATTTAGCTGACTTGGGATACAAAGTGTTAATGATAGATTTAGATCATCAATGCAATTTATCTCAAATCTTAGGAATTTATGACCAAAAGAATACTGTCTTATCTATATTCGAAAAAATAGATACGCTGCATATTGAAGAAAAAGTTAAGATACACCCTATTAATAACAATATAGATCTTATCAGTGGATTTTTACGTTTAGATGAGTATGAGAAGCATATGAGTACGACAGATGGAAAAGACATGCAATTATATATGTGGCTGGATGATTACTATGAAGAATATAATATTGGTCAATATGACTATATTATTATTGATACACATCCTGATTTCAGTACATCAACAAGAAATGCGATTGTGGTAAGCCATAAAGTAATTTCTCCTAATAAGCCAAGTGGTTTTAGTGATGATTCGAATGCAAACATTTCATATCGTATTAATAAATTAAAGAAGGATTTAATTGACTTTAGGACACGAGAAAGTTATGTAACAGCTAAACTTTTTTTCGTTGGAAATATGGTCAAACATAATACTAAATCATCAATCAATTTTAAAAAAAGTATTGAAAATCAAGAAGATTATATAACTTATTTTCCTGATAAGGAATTAATTACACGTAGTGTTTTAGAAAAAAAACCAATTGTATCATTTAAGCAAGAACTTGCAATATACTTAAAAGAAAAAAGTTTTTTTCAGCAATTTATAAAGAGTTGTAAAGCTATTAAAGATGCTTGATTGATATACACATGTTTATGCGTACGATTACGCGCATAAACATACACATGTGCGTGCGCACTATATGATGAGGAAGGAGTTTTAAAATGGCATTTAATAAAAAAATAGATAGTAATGATCAAGAAAATAGTATAGAAAAAGCTTTAGAGAATGCAGTATCACCCAATACATCGTATAAAAAAATAGAGATAAAAAAAGATAAAATTAAAGAAAAGAAGAAGAGATATCAATTTATGTTACAGCCTTCAGTTAGGAAAAAACTAGATGATTTAGTTGAAGAAAATAATTATTCATCATCTTCAGAGTTTTTAAATGAGATTATAAAGCAATTATAGGCAAACTAGTGTTACATTTAATTGTGCAATGTATATTTAACCTTTAGATGTGGAAAAAGATTATTAAACTAAGCCGATGCCAACTGTACACAAACAAAGCACATGGGAGCGACACCAATACCGCTTCTATGTGCTTTGTTTGTGTACGTTGTGTACTTGAAAGTTATAGAAGAAAATTATATACAACGTTTAGAATTAATCCAGATATACTAAAAATATAAGGATATAAAACCCAAAATAATAAAATGCGATGATAGATCGCATGGTGGTAGGTCAAAAAGTATAAAGAAACCTATTTTTAAGAGTTAGAGGGAGATTAATCACATAACGATATCGAAATAATCATAGTTACTAATCAAAGGAAGGAGTAGTACATATGACGGTGATTCATACAAGAAAATTAAGAAAAAGTGGTAATAGTAATATATTAACGATACCTAAAGAAGTAATCAAAGCATTAGATGTCGTAGAAGGTCAATTTATTGCTTTTAACGTTGTTAACGGCCGAGTTGTACTCGAAGCGGTTAAAACAACAGATGATAACGCAAGAGATATTTTGAGTATCTCCAATCAAATAAGTAAACAGTATGACAGTGCGTTCAAAGACCTAGTTAATAGATAATAGGAGGATGACATATACAATACTTAACAGAAAAATATTATCACCTTGAATGTATATGTTATTAGTAAGTATAGTCCTAAAAAAAGCATGGTGTTAAAGGTTCCAATGCATTAAATATGTTAGTTAATATGCTTAAACAGTATGTGTTTGGCAAAGAAATATATTCGACGCTAGAATTAAAAGCAGTTAGTTTAGTACGGAACTGGGTACAAAAGCATGTCTTTTTTAACGGGAATAAAAGAAAGACTTTAATATCACTAGGCGCTTTTCTTAATATTAATGGATATCAGCTCACTATAATTAATACGGAAGCGACTGACTGTAAGATTAAGATTGCGACAGATGACTTAGAGGAAGAAATAATAAACAAGTGGGTTAGCTAATCTAAAGTCAATGAATAGTACACAGTCATAAAATTAATCAAAAGAAGCGACGAACGATTATTCATAGGATGAGCCGTTTCTTTTATATATATAATATGTGTACGTCGTGTACGCTTAAGTTAAAAGGCATAGTTTTGCCACATGAAAACCTATTAAATACATCAATTGGGTCGTTATATATTACAATGAAATTAGGTTAAAGTTGTATCACTAATATTTTGGTTAGAACTCATTAATGTGAATCAACCATTTAATCTACCCTCCATAATAGAGGATGGTTGGTTTTCATTGAATAGAGCAAGCTCGATGAAGCAGTGAGGAAACGTCCAATTGCAACATGGTGTGCAGTGTATTTAAAAGAAGCGGATTTTACCGCTTCTTTTTTATGTTCGATATGAGTACGTAGTATACATACATTTAGTTTTAGATAACAAAAAGCATTAAAGGGTGTTCAATTAACTATATAAGCACTAGTTGTATTTGACCGTGCCAAAAATTTTATATCATTGCATGTAAGTACATAATAAAAAAAAGAACTGTGCTATATGAAGAAGATATAGATTTGATTGTAGGTATAATGGATACGACGAGAAAGACATTATTTAACCTTAATACTGAATTGTTATTACCAATAGTACGTATGGTAGCAATATTAGCAGTTGTGATATTTTTTATCGTCTTTTTATCTATTTGGTTAAGTCATACTTCTAAATATATGAGAAAGTATATTAACGACTAATTAACATACTTTAATTGTGTACGTATTAAGAGTGGTTGTATTGAATATGTGTTGGTATGTATATTTCTTATGCTAGGTTTATTAATAACACAACACATAACAGAAAATTATAACAAGTCTAATTAATTAGAGTATGCTCTTGCTATATTACTTTTTGTTCTCTTAGGGTATTTATATAGACACGATATAACTTCCCCTTTGTGAAAAAAACGGAGGTACAACTTTAAGGTCACTCGAAGCGGATAGCGGTTTCTTATTTATGGTTTAACTTGTTGTTATCATAACTAAAAAGGATTACCCGCTTTATCTAATAACTTAAGATATAGTGGGGAATACTTTTATTATTTAGGCGCATATTAATTGGGCTTTATATTCTTCAACTTACGACGCAATGTATCAATGCTTATTGTTCACCCCTCCGTTTTCCAAAGTTCAAATTTAGTAAAATCATTAGTTATTTGGTTTAGTATATGTTTTAAATTGTTATTAACCTTATAATCAGTAAATAATACAAACTATTCAAAGTTTTCCCGCTTCTATATTTATACGTCAAGTTCAACATCTTATCGTATACCTACTCTAATTCTTTTAAAAATCTATCTTGTGACCGAGTATAGTAATTACTTAATTCTTTTAGTTCAGAGAAAGGTATGTTGATTCTGTTTGTATCTACTTCTTTCAACTTATTACACAAAACAAAGAATATATCTATTTTCGTACTTGTGAATTTTCTTAAAGGTACAAGATTCATTTCTATATACTACAGTTTCACCAGTCATAATTATATACGCTCCCCCTATTTATAATAGGTCTTTTGTTACAAAATGTCCCTTTTACTTTTTATTAAATACTCTTATATAATCTGTGTACTCATGGTACTAATTACCCGTATTGTACGGTGTGTACGTATTTATTGAATTGGATTGAATTTAATCTTAATATATGTGTCCATATGCTCAATATATTTGAGCATATTTTTAAAACCTTTTTAAGTTTGTCTCAATCACTTGTGTCCGTTGACATTGAAAGGGGGGTAAAAGGGACATTTTGTAACACACGGATATTAAAAATATAGAAGCCGCTTCAAATAGTTATTTAACAATTGTGTACGTAATGTACGTAGTACACTAAATATTTACATATAGAAGTATAAGATATAATTTAAAAAATAAAATACAATGACGCTGAGAGACGCATTCATTTACGTTGAGAGTTACTAAGAGAGGTAAATACACAATACACGGAGTGAGTGCGCTTCTTTTAATAAAACAAGTTAAGAAATTTCTTCAAAACTAATTACAAAAAGCAAAGAAAGAGGTTTAAAAACGAAATAAACTGCAGATGTAACAAATCGATTTGATGATATTGATTATGACGAAACAACTGGTGAAATATTAGCTGGTGGAAATACTTTTATATTTATTGAAAAATATGCAATTACTCCAAAATGTAAAGATATTGCTAATAGATTAGTTGAGTATTTAAAAATAAATAAAAATCCAAAAACTATTGATATTGATAAAGAAACTAAAGTATTTGTTTACAATGATGAAAGTACTTTCTTTCACAAAGGTTCAATATTTAAGAATAATGATTTTGTGAAAAGAATAAAATTTAAAAATGAATGTGATTTAGCGAAAGAAATAGACTTATTAAATTAATAATATTATTAAATTTTATATAATTATATAAAAAAAGCAGTTACAAATAAGATACTAATATGTAATATATTTCTATGTTAAAAACAGTATCAAAAATTAGACTAAAGTGTTTTTATAGTATATATTATAAAGTGTAAGATAAGATTATAACATCTTTTAATTAAAAGATTAGGTTAATTTTTTAAGTAATATCTTTAATTTAAAATATGTATAAAAATTACTAAAAATAACGTTAGATATTAGAAATAAAGGCTTTATATATATGTACGAAGTGTGCTGTGTGTACGTTGTTAACGTTGTGTACGTAGTATATTAATTAGTAATTTTAAATAAAGACTATTCATAGAAATGAGTGATAAAAATGGCTAATACTAAAACGATAAAGCAAATTAAAATGGCAAAAACGAAAAGCGAAAATTTAAATGAATTTCTACTTAATTTTGTTCATTGGGAAAAAATCGCAAAACGACTAAATTACAGTAAACCTTCAGTTTTTAGAATAAAAAAGCAATTGAGGGAACACATTGACGAAGAGGGAGAACAAGAAGCTTTATATCGTATGTTTACGGTTTCTGAATTAAATAAACTTATAGATTTGTATAACGATTATATTAAGCATCCAGAGGCTTATGCTAAACCGAAAACAAAAAAAGAGTTGAATATAGAGCGTCAAGAAAAGGCGATAGCCAAACATATGAATGATATGAAAATGGATTATAAACCAACAGATAGAGAGTGATAATACATGGCAAAAGAATGGAGTTATATTATTGATATTCCCCCAGTTGCGACACCACGTCCTAATTTTAGAAGTGTAAAAGGGGCAGACGGTAAAGTAAAAAATATCACATACTACCCAGAAAAATATAATCAATACATGAGAGATGTACAAGAGATGCTCAAGCGAGATAATGCCTTAAACAAGGATTTCTATGATGTTATGGCTTGCCCATATGGTGTGAAAGCTGAAATTAAATTTTTCGTACAAGCACCTAAAGGCTACAAAGGAGTTAACAACATTATGAGAACAACGGCACCTGATATTGACAACTTGGAAAAAGCTGCTTTTGACAGTATTTTTAAAGGTTTAGAAATCAAAGATAGTCGCATAGCAATGGTGGCTAAAGCTAAATTTCAAGAGTTACACAGACCTAGAACAGAAATCACATTGAAAGGGATTGAATGATATGCCTTCAACCAATTTAGAAAAATTTTATGCCATAGAGAAGATTATGGAGGAGTTTAACAGTCTTCAAGAAAATTATTTAAAGTCGCTAGAGGAACGCTATGAATACATGAACGAGTATCGTAGAGAGTATAGAAGTCTAGTAAGAGCTGTTAATGAGGTTGAAAAACGACTAAAAACGACAGAAAACGACGATGAAGAAATTGAAGTTTTAAAGAAAAATGTAAGGATCAATGCACAAAGGCAAATAGACAGTATAGAAGAGCAAAGAGAATCGAACCCCTATTATGACCCTGAAGACAGTGTAAAAAGCTTGAATAAGCTTATAAATGCTTTATATAGAAGTGTAGATATAAGTTATTTAGAAAGTGTTCAAAAATCTTTAGAAAAAAACAATATAGATGTTGACGGTTTGCCATTGCTTATAGACGTATTAGAAAGCTATGAAGAACAAGACAACAGAGAACAAAAAATATTATCTTTGATAGACATGGCAAAAAATGACTATTTAGGTAGTTTTAAAGAGTATAGAAATGCTTTAGAAACAGGAGAAGTAGGAGAATCATTTAACGATATTTTTAAAGTTTTAGCCCAGTTAGGATATGACGAGGAAGCAGGTCTGATGGCAGACGCATTGCCAGATTATGACGATGTTAGACGTGAAAGACCTGACTCGCAGCAATTATTGAACGTTTTACCACCAGTTAAAAGTGCAGACCTACAGTATTGGCAGTCTAATAGACGAAAAAGTGAAGGCTATGCATTAAATATGCTGTTTGCTAAAGAAGTAGCATATACACGTAGAGCATTGTTAGAAGATAGGGAATATATAGGTACTAGAAACGCTTTTCAACGATTAAATAACGCCTATGACGAGCTTAGTGCGTATATGTATGAAAGATATCACGAATTAGGTGGAACACCTTATAATTATCATGGACATATGAATAGATAAAAGAAAGATATTGACTATAAACGCTGTCGTGTAGGAGTTTATAGTCTTTTTTATACGAAAATAAAATATAAAAATAATAAAAAATATATAAGGCATATAAAATGAAAATTAAAAATCCACGAACATACGCTAAACATATCAAAAAGTAAATATAATATCAAAGAAAATAAAGAATAATAATATAACGAGTGTAAAAGTACAAGCTAAATAAAATCATAAAGCAAATTAATAAAATAAGATGAAAATAAAAGAAAAACGAAAGTTTCAAAAATGAGACCGAAAAGGAACGAGCACAAAGTACAGTATCAAAAATAATACCGAAGAGTAAGTGCTATGGGCTG
>NZ_JHVS01000022.1:0-3456 GCF_000620265.1 Staphylococcus sp. URHA0057
AAAGTTTTATTAGCTACAAGTATTGTGTTGACAACATTTTCAGTAGGGTCTATTGGTTTTAATCATGATAACCAAGCCCAAGCAAAAGGACACGAGAATCCAACAAATCCAAAGCCACCTAAAAATTCTAAAATAAAAACAGTTAAAGCCCATTATTCTAAAAAACAAGTTAAAAAAATCAATGATAAATTATCGACACCTAGTGGTGGTGTTGCAACAGCATTTAATTACTTTTTAGATACTACTACAAGTATCGTTGCGCCAGAATTGGGAGCATCTAAAACAGCTGTAGATATTGGTAGCGCCCAATGGAAAAAAACATATGCTAAACATTTTAAAGCAGCAGCTAAAAAGGGAACTGGATTGACAATCACATATAAAGTAGATGTTAAAAATAGAACACTTGAAGGAGTTAGTTTTAGTTCTTAGTTTTAAGTAAAAAAGCCCTTAGTAAAAGGGCTTTTTTACTACTAATTATTTGTTGAAAGAAGAGATAAAATATGAAAAAATTAGCGGTATTTTTTTTAAGTTTGATATTTGTATTGAGTGCATGTAACTCAAATAATTCGAAAGAAAGAATAACAAAAGAGAATATTAAAATAGATCCAAAAGATAGCCATTATGTTATTAAAGAAAATAGTGAGAATAAACCTCAAAAAATCAAAGTATATAAAATAAACAAAGATGGGAAAGAAGATATAACGAATAATGGAGTTACTAAAAAAGAAAATAATCATATAGAGTGGAGAGGAACTCCAGATAAGTATAAAGATATTAAATCACTTTTAGGAGATACAATTCAGTATAAAGTTTATTTTAAAGATAAAGATTCAAAACAAAAAGAATTGAATATTGAATATAAATAAAGAATAAATTTCAGTTAGACCAATTCTTGTGATAATGCTATATTAATAAAAAAATAAAAAGAAGTCGCCCACGCCCTGACCAAAGTTTGTGTGCGACAACCATTCAAAAATTAAAACATTAGTTGTTTTTTATGATTTTGTATATTTAGATATTAAACGATATTTGAATATACATCAAGATATATATTTGGATGGGCGACTTCTTGAAAATAATTTAAGGAGTCGATTTTTTATGACTAAAGAAAATCATTCAAATTACTTACAAAACAAGGGTTCAGATAAATTTTCTAAAACCGGCTACTCTAATAGCCGGTTAAGTGGTAATTTTTTTACCACCCCTCAACCAAATTTAAGTTTTGACGCTATGACAATTGTTGGAAATCTTAATAAAGATAATGCAGAACAATTATCAAAATTTATGAGTGTTGAGCCTCGATTTAGACTTTGGGATATTCTACAAACCAAATTCAAAGCTAAAGCACTTCAAGAAAAAGTATATATCGAATATGACAAAGTGAGAGCAGATAGTTGGGATAGACGTAATATGCGTGTTGAATTTAATCCTAATAAATTAACGTATGATGAAATGCTTTGGTTAAAACGCAATGTAATTAGCTACATGGAAGATGATGGATTTACAAGATTAGATTTGGCTTTCGATTTTGAAGAAGATTTAAGCGATTATTACACAATGACTGATAAAGCAGTTAAGAAAACTATATTTTATGGGCGTAATGGTAAACCAGAAACAAAATATTTTGGTGTACGTGATAGTGATAGATTCATTCGAATTTATAATAAAAAGCAAGAACGCAAAGATAATGCCGATATTGAAATTAATTCAGAACATTTATGGCGTGTAGAAATTGAGCTTAAAAGAAATATGGTTGATATGTGGAATAGCTGTTTTGATGATTTGCATATATTAAAACCTAATTGGACTGTACTAGAAAAAATAAAAGAGCAAGCAATGGTTTATATGTTAATTCATGAAGAAGATACATGGGGAAAACTTGAACGACATGCTAAATATAAATATAAAAACTTAATTAAAGAAATATCGCCAGTTGATTTAACTGAATTAATGAAATCGACTTTAAGAGAAAATGAAAAACAATTACAAAAGCAGATTGATTTTTGGCTTTCTGATTTTGAATTTTGAGTGTATTAAATTTTATACACGAAGTGATCATAAAATTTAATAACGAATATGCGACCACCATTTTTGGTCGCTTGGGTTTATGGTTTTGAACTATGAGTGGCTAGCATTTAAGCCACTCATTTTTTGCGTAAGCAAAAACATAAAGGGTCTGGGATTAATCCCAGCAAGCCGGTATTTTCAGAACGAAGTGGCTAGAAAATACGAAGCTTGCCAAACCACATAATTACTTGATAAAATCTGGCTTACCCTGTAAGCTAGATTTATATTAAGTAATTACTTTCGAAGAAAGCGTGGTGGGATTTGATGAGCGAACAAAATAACTTTGTGGCTAGCGACGAAACTGTTGGGCGAAACCATAAACCCAATCGTAAGGAGCCGAAACAAATTAGTTTTCGTGTGAGCGAATCTGAATATTTAAAGTTAAAGCAGTCTGCTGAAACTTTAAATATGAGTGTGCCGAATTTCGTTAAGAAAAAGGCACAGGGTAGTCGATTGGTCGCACCTAAATTTGATAAAGAAACGCGACAATCGATAGCCAAAGATTTAAGTAAATTAGGTGCAAATGCGAATCAGATTGCGAAATATTGTAACCAACATCAACACGATGCACCTAACTATCCAGCGTTAGAACGTAATATCAGTGAGTTGCGTGAAAGGCTTGATGAGATATGGCAACAACTAAATTAGGCAATACCAAATCAGCAAGTCGAGCAATTAATTATGCAGAAAAGCGAGCAGAAGAAAAAAGTGGCTTAAATTGTGATATAGATTATGCAAAATCATCGTTTAAGCAAATACGAGCTTTATATGGCAAAGAGAATGGTGTTCAAGCACATACAGTGATTCAATCGTTCAAACCTGGCGAAGTAACGCCAGAACAATGTAATCAATTGGGTTTAGAACTTGCAGAAAAGATTGCACCTAATCATCAAGTTGCTATTTATACACACACTGATAAAGAACATGTACATAATCATATTGTGATTAATTCGATTGACCTAGAAACAGGGCGTAAATATCAAAGTAATAAAAAGCAACGTGATTTTGTTAAGCGATCAAATGATGAGATATGTCGTGAACATGGTTTGAGTGTGCCAGAAAGAAATACGGCGAAGTTGAGATATACACAAGCCGAAAAATCATTGATAGAAAAAGACCAATATTCTTGGAAAGATGATTTGAGAGAAAAAATTGAAAATGCGAAAGACCATACAAGAGATTTTAAGAGCTTCTCAGAGCATTTAGAGCAATCAGGTATCGAATTTAAAGTCAGAGGCAAAAATGTCTCGTATAAGCCTGAAAATGTAAATAAATGGGTGCGTGGCAAAACACTTGGCGAAGATTACGACAAGGGGGCATTAGAATATGAGTTTGAAAGACGAGAAAGAGAAGAAGAAAGAGAAGAAGAACGAGAATCAGAACAAGACC
>NZ_JHVS01000023.1:0-3451 GCF_000620265.1 Staphylococcus sp. URHA0057
GGATTTTCGCCATGCCACGAAATTAGCATCATGCTAGCAAGTTAAGCGAACACTGACATGATAAATTAGTGGTTAGCTATATTTTTTTACTTTGCAACAGAACCTAAGCATTCCACTTGATATTCATTATTAGTTGCTAAATACTGAAGATAAATAAAACTTAAAATTTTAAAGCAAAGAAGTGACTTAACAATTGGATGAGAATAAGGTGAATAAATTAATTGAACACTACTTTCCAAATAACAGTGAAGAAAAGCGTATACAAATTAATTCAGCTATGGAAAGTATAAAAAACATTATTGATTTGTGCGGTGATGATCCCAATAGAGAAGGTTTATTAGAATCACCATATCGTTTTATTAAAGCCTTTTTAGAGTATACAGAAGGTTATAATGAGAACCCTAAAAAGCATTTAGTAAAGACGTTTGATGTGAAACAAGATGATATGGTTTTAGTTAAAGATATAGAGTTTTACTCTATGTGTGAACACCACTTTGCACCATTTTTTGGTGTCGCTCATGTTGGTTATATTCCCGACAAAAAAGTAACTGGTTTGTCTAAAATAGGTAGAGTTGTTGAAGGATATGCCAGAAGATTTCAAGTACAAGAAAGATTGACTACACAGATAGCTCAAGCTGTAAATGAAGTTTTAGAACCTAAAGGAGTAATGGTTGTCTTAGAAGCTAAACATATGTGTATGTGTAGTAGAGGTGTTAAAAAAGAGCAATCATCAACAATTACATCAGCAGTACATGGTTTATTCCACGATAATTATAATACGAGAAATGAATTTTTAACTTTAATCAATAAATAATTGAAATCAGGTGTAAAATTTATGAATAAAAAAACTGCACTAATTACAGGCAGTGCTAAAGGGCTTGGTAAAAAAACAGCCATTGATTTAGCAAATGAAGGCATTAATATCGTAATCAATTATAGAAATAGTAAAATAAAGGCAGAAGAATTGGCAAAAAAATTAAGATTTGAATATAACGTAAAAGCAATGGCCATTCAAGCAGATGTGAGTAAAGAATACGATGTAAAAAAGATGGTTAATCAAATTGTAAATGAAATGGGAAATTTAGACATTTTAATTCATAATGCAGGGCCTTTTATTAAAGAGAAAAAGTCGATTGTTGATACAAATTATAACGAATGGTCTTCAATGGTAGATGGTAATTTTAAAAGTTTTTTTAATTTAGTGAAAGAAATTATTCCTATAATGAGACAGAATTATTGGGGAAGAGTAATAACAATTGGATTTGATCAAGTTCAAAATTTACCGGGTTGGGTTCATAGAGGTGTGTATGCTGCAGCTAAGACAGCTGCGATTTCCTTGTCAAAAACATTATCCCGAGAAGAAGCTAATTATGGTATTACCTTTAACACTGTGTCTCCTGGCGATATTTTTGAAGAAGATAAAGAAAAAACTATAAGTGATGAAGAAAATAAAATGAATCCCTTTACAATACCCAGAAAAGAGTATGGTGAAGATATTTCACATGTTATTAAATTTTTATGTGAAGAAAAATCAAGTTATATAACCGGTACAATTATCCCTGTGACAGGGAATCATGACATTATTAATAAACACATCTTATAAAGAAAGGAATTTTAATGATGGGCAATCGAACAGTTATTGTAGGTGGATCAATAGCTGGTGTATTCACAGCTAAGGAATTAAGAAAAAATGAATATCAAGGTGAAATTTTAATTATAGAAAGCGAGAATCGGCTTTCCGTATGATAAACCACCTTTGACAAAGGAATGGATGCAGGACTTAAATAATACAACATTACCATTATTAGAAAAAGAAAATTTTTATGACGATAATAATATAGAAATCGCGTTAAATACTAAAGTAGTAAGTATAGATTCTTACAATAAACAAATTAATACAGAAAGCAAAGAAACAATTGATTATAATAATTTAGTTTTAGCAACTGGCACAAAAGTTAGAACGTTAGAAAATACTAAAAATGTATCAGGTGTTAACTATCTGTCTAATTATTTAGATGCGGTAAATATAAAAAGAAATGTTCAATCAATAAGTAAAAATATTGTTATCCTTGGTGGAGGATTTATTGGTTTAGAATTGGCTGCTAGCCTGATTAGATTAAATCAAAACGTCACTCTAATTTCTAGATCTAAATATCCATTAGGTAAAGTCATTGGACAACAAGCTTCAAGCTACATTAAACAATTGCACGAAAGAAAAGGTGTAAATGTTATTGCTGGTGACACCATAAAAAGCATAGAAGGTAAAAATAATATAGAACAGATTGTAACGAATAACGGCTTAAAAATAGACTGTGATCTACTTATAATTGGTATTGGAACAAATTTTGAAGCAATTAAAAACGTTGGAAATAAGAAAATAGAGTATAATAACCAAGGATATATTGTTGATAAATACGGTCAAACTAGTGTGAAAGATGTGTATGCAGTTGGTGACTGCGCAGTCTGGCCTTATAACAATGATTTAATTAATGTAAAACATTGGGAAAATGCATATAACCAAGGTAAAAACGTAGCTAAAAATATCATTGAAGGCTCTTCTTCGATGTTTAATGTTATTCCTTACTTTTGGTCTGATCAATATGATGATGGGTTTGAATACTTGGGTTATATTAAAGATTGGAGTCGTACAGAAGTTGAGGGAAATATAGACGAAGGAAAATTCTCAATTACTTATTTAGATAATTCTAATAAACCGTGTGCTGTATTTTTTGCGAATGGGTATAAAGATAAAGCTGAGGTACAAAAATATTTATCCGACAATCAATAATTAACTTTAATGATTTGCTGATTTGATACGAGCCTTCTATGCAAACCTTCATTTATTTTTAATAAGTCAACTAGATAATGTATAATAAATTTTGGCGTATACATTAACTTTGGTTTAAAGAAAACATAATTAAACACCGACGTGTCGGTGTTTTAGTGTTCATGTGAATATTAAAAAATTATGGAGTGATGATACATGAACACATTCGTTTTCGGCGTGATTACAAAGAGATTAGAAGAAAAAGGACTTTAATGTACACGAAGTATTCAATATGAGCGATAAACAGGCTAAAAAAGACTTATTTGATGATTTATACCATTATGTCCGCTATACAAAGCCATGCGGTGCAGAATTAACGATAGTGGTATTAAATGCTGATGAATTGATGCACTACTTTGTATGCTGTTATATGGAACGTTATGCTTACAAATTGAACGCTTAACCGTTACGACATTTTGCAAATGTCGTTGAACTCAAAAAAGAGGTGATTGCACATAGTCACCTCTTTTTTTACGTTTTTAGGATTTATATTTTAATTTAGGGTGTGATTTTATATGAGCTATGAAAGTGCTTGTGATGTGATCTGTGTACATGAGGATAAAGTTAACAATGCTTTAAGTTTTTTAGAAGATGATAAATCTAAGAAATTACTTAACATTTTAG
>NZ_JHVS01000024.1:0-3030 GCF_000620265.1 Staphylococcus sp. URHA0057
TGATTTTGCGTCGCAAAACATAAAATTGATTAAGTCTTCGATCGATTAGTATTCGTCAGCTCCACGTGTCACCACGCTTCCACCTCGAACCTATTAACCTCATCATCTTTGAGGGATCTTATAACCGAAGTTGGGAAATCTCATCTTGAGGGGGGCTTCATGCTTAGATGCTTTCAGCACTTATCCCGTCCATACATAGCTACCCAGCTATGCCGTTGGCACGACAACTGGTACACCAGAGGTATGTCCATCCCGGTCCTCTCGTACTAAGGACAGCTCCTCTCAAATTTCCTACGCCCACGACGGATAGGGACCGAACTGTCTCACGACGTTCTGAACCCAGCTCGCGTACCGCTTTAATGGGCGAACAGCCCAACCCTTGGGACCGACTACAGCCCCAGGATGCGATGAGCCGACATCGAGGTGCCAAACCTCCCCGTCGATGTGAACTCTTGGGGGAGATAAGCCTGTTATCCCCGGGGTAGCTTTTATCCGTTGAGCGATGGCCCTTCCATGCGGAACCACCGGATCACTAAGTCCGTCTTTCGACCCTGCTCGACTTGTAAGTCTCGCAGTCAAGCTCCCTTATGCCTTTACACTCTATGAATGATTTCCAACCATTCTGAGGGAACCTTTGAGCGCCTCCGTTACCTTTTAGGAGGCGACCGCCCCAGTCAAACTGCCCACCTGACACTGTCTCCCACCACGATAAGTGGTGCGGGTTAGAAAGCCAACACAGCTAGGGTAGTATCCCACCAATGCCTCCACGTAAGCTAGCGCTCACGTTTCAAAGGCTCCTACCTATCCTGTACAAGCTGTGCCGAATTTCAATATCAGGCTACAGTAAAGCTCCACGGGGTCTTTCCGTCCTGTCGCGGGTAACCTGCATCTTCACAGGTACTATGATTTCACCGAGTCTCTCGTTGAGACAGTGCCCAAATCGTTACGCCTTTCGTGCGGGTCGGAACTTACCCGACAAGGAATTTCGCTACCTTAGGACCGTTATAGTTACGGCCGCCGTTTACTGGGGCTTCGATTCGTAGCTTCGCAGAAGCTAACTACTCCTCTTAACCTTCCAGCACCGGGCAGGCGTCAGCCCCTATACATCACCTTACGGTTTAGCAGAGACCTGTGTTTTTGATAAACAGTCGCTTGGGCCTATTCACTGCGGCTCTTCTGGGCGTTAACCCTAAAGAGCACCCCTTCTCCCGAAGTTACGGGGTCATTTTGCCGAGTTCCTTAACGAGAGTTCGCTCGCTCACCTTAGAATTCTCATCTTGACTACCTGTGTCGGTTTGCGGTACGGGCACCTGTTATCTATCTAGAGGCTTTTCTTGGCAGTGTGAAATCAACGACTCGAGGAAACAATTTCCTCTCCCCATCACAGCTTGACCTTACGAGTGCCGGATTTGCCTAACACTCAGTCTTACTGCTTGGACGTGCAATCCAATAGCACGCTTCGCCTATCCTACTGCGTCCCCCCATCGATTAAAACGATACTAGGTGGTACAGGAATATCAACCTGTTATCCATCGCCTACGCCTGTCGGCCTCAGCTTAGGACCCGACTAACCCAGAGCGGACGAGCCTTCCTCTGGAAACCTTAGTCAATCGGTGGACGGGATTCTCACCCGTCTTTCGCTACTCACACCGGCATTCTCACTTCTAAGCGCTCCACATGTCCTTGCGATCATGCTTCAACGCCCTTAGAACGCTCTCCTACCATTGTCCTACGGACAATCCACAGCTTCGGTAATATGTTTAGCCCCGGTACATTTTCGGCGCAGTGTCACTCGACTAGTGAGCTATTACGCACTCTTTAAATGATGGCTGCTTCTAAGCCAACATCCTAGTTGTCTGGGCAACGCCACATCCTTTTCCACTTAACATATATTTTGGGACCTTAGCTGGTGGTCTGGGCTGTTTCCCTTTCGAACACGGACCTTATCACCCATGTTCTGACTCCCAAGTTAAATTGATTGGCATTCGGAGTTTGTCTGAATTCGGTAACCCGAGAAGGGCCCCTCGTCCAAACAGTGCTCTACCTCCAATAATCATCACTTGAGGCTAGCCCTAAAGCTATTTCGGAGAGAACCAGCTATCTCCAGGTTCGATTGGAATTTCTCCGCTACCCTCAGTTCATCCGCTCACTTTTCAACGTAAGTCGGTTCGGTCCTCCATTCAGTGTTACCTGAACTTCAACCTGACCAAGGGTAGATCACCTGGTTTCGGGTCTACGACCAAATACTCAACGCCCTATTCAGACTCGCTTTCGCTACGGCTCCACATTCACTGCTTAACCTTGCATCAAATCGTAACTCGCCGGTTCATTCTACAAAAGGCACGCCATCACCCATTAACGGGCTCTGACTACTTGTAAGCACACGGTTTCAAGTTCTCTTTCACTCCCCTTCCGGGGTACTTTTCACCTTTCCCTCACGGTACTGGTTCACTATCGGTCACTAGAGAGTATTTAGCCTTAGGAGATGGTCCTCCCAGATTCCGACGGAATTTCACGTGCTCCGTCGTACTCAGGATCCACTCAAGAGAGTATATATTTTCGACTACAGGATTATTACCTTCTTTGATTCAACTTTCCAGATGATTCGTCTAATATATACTTTTGTAACTCCGTATAGAGTGTCCTACAACCCCAACAAGCAAGCTTGTTGGTTTGGGCTCTTCCCGTTTCGCTCGCCGCTACTCAGGGAATCGATTTTTCTTTCTCTTCCTCCGGGTACTAAGATGTTTCAGTTCTCCGGGTCTGCCTTCTGATATGCTATGTATTCACATATCGATAACATGACATAACTCATGTTGGGTTTCCCCATTCGGAAATCTCTGGATCAACGCTTACTTACAGCTCCCCAAAGCATATCGTCGTTAGTAACGTCCTTCTTCGGCTTCTAGTGCCAAGGCATCCACCGTGCGCCCTTAATAACTTAATCTATGTTTCCATCCTACAGGAAACGCGTTATTAATCTTGTGAGTGTTCTTTCGAACACTAGCGATTATTTCTTATGAATTCAAG
>NZ_JHVS01000025.1:0-2928 GCF_000620265.1 Staphylococcus sp. URHA0057
AGTCGTTTGTTTGGTAACTAACTGTAATTAAAAAGGACACGATAAGTTTAAAAACTTATCGTGCTTTTTATGTGGATCGTACTTCTGATAATCATATGTTATGTCAACTATCTATGATTATTGTTTTTAAGTATATCTAAAAAATCGTCCCCCCAATTGCAAATTGAAAAGACTACCTTATCAAGTTTTAATCCTATTTTAGTCAACCTATAATCTCCTTTTGGAGGAACCACTTGGTAGACCTTCCTTTCAATGATTTTGTCTTTCTCTAATTCTCTGAGTTGCCTTATTAACATACGTTGATTGATATCAGGAAGTTTGTTTTGTAATTCACTCAATCTTAAACGATTATTTTGCAAAAGGTGGTAAACAATGGCAATTTTCCATCTTCCACCAATTACAGACAAGGCTAAATCTTTTGAAGTATAAAATTCTTTATTATTATATTCAATTAACACAAGGAACCCTCCATTTTCATATAGTGACAAAAATGTCAGTATTGTTATTAGAAACAACTAATACCATAATGACATTATAAAAGATAGTAAGGAGAAATTTAATGAAATTACAATTAGCAATTGATTTATTAAATCAAAAAGAAGCAGCAAAGCTTGCTCAAGAAGTAGAAGAATTTATTGATATCGTAGAAATTGGAACACCAATTGTTATAAATGAAGGACTATCTGCCGTTGAATATATGAGTAAGTCAGTTAATAACGCACAAGTATTAGCAGATTTAAAAATTATGGATGCTGCTGGATATGAAGTAAGTCAAGCCGTAAAATTTGGGGCTGATATTGTGACAATTCTTGGTGTTTCTGAGGATGCTTCAATTAAAAGTGCTATTGAAGAAGCTCACAACAATGGTAAAGAATTATTAGTTGATATGATTGCGGTTCAAAATTTAAAACAACGTGCAACAGAATTAGATGAAATGGGTGCTGACTATATTGCGGTGCATACGGGTTATGATTTACAAGCTAAAGGTGCTTCACCTTTAGAAAGTTTACGTACTGTTAAATCAGTTATTTCAAATTCAAAAGTAGCTGTAGCAGGTGGGATCAAACCAGATACAATTAAAACAGTTGCAGCTGAAAAACCAGATTTAATTATTGTTGGTGGTGGCATCGCAAACGTTGACGATCCTAAAGCTGCGGCTAAACAATGTCGTGATATAGTAGATTTATATTCTTAATTTTTTTAATTTATATTGGATAAAAAAACATATGTTATTCGCAAGACAAATATAAAACTGCATATGTTTAAACTTCCTCTTTCTAGTGTATATAGTATTTAGATTTAAAAATTATAATCGAAGGATGTGTTCTATTTATGACTAAAAAAGTAGCAATCATTTTAGCAGATGAATTTGAAGATATAGAATTAACTAGTCCAAAAGAAGCATTAGAAAACGCTGGCTTCGAGACTGAAGTTATTGGTGATACAGAAAAACATGAAGTTGTTGGTAAACATGGTGAAAAAGTAATGGTAGATGTTAGTATTTCAGATGCAAAACCAGAAAATTATGATGCATTATTAATCCCTGGTGGATTCTCACCTGACCATTTACGTGGTGATGAAGAAGGTCGATATGGTACATTTACTAAATATTTCACTCAAAATGATGTACCAACATTTGCAATATGTCATGGCCCACTATTATTAGTTGATACTGATGATTTAAATGGACGTACAATAACTGGTGTTATCAACGTACGTAAAGATTTATCTAACGCGGGAGCACACGTTGTCGACGAATCAGTTGTAGTAGACAACAATATTGTAACAAGTCGTGTACCAGATGATTTAGATGATTTCAACAGAGAAATTATTAAACAATTAGAAGCATAGTTTTGTAATATTAATAAATATTCAATTATTTTAATGACTATCGACAAATTTTATAAAATTTGTCGATAGTTTTTTAGTTGAGATATTATATGAATAAACCAAATAACATAAACATAAAATTAATTTAAAAAGATATTTATATTAATGTACTAAAACTTGGGTTACTAACATGCTACCACCGAATACCAGTACAAAGACCACAACTGGCCAAACGAAACGGAACCAATGTGAATAACGCATATTGAGCATTTGTAATGTAGCCATGACTAAACCGGTTGGAGCTAAGAATAACATTGCATATTGACCAAATTGATACGCAGATACAATCGTATATCTAGGTATACCCACCGTATCGGCTAATGGTGCGAAAATAGGCATCGCTAACACTGCTAGTCCAGATGATGATGGAATAATGAAACCTAGGAAGAAAAAGATAAATAATAATGCGATAACAAATAAAGGACCTTGAATGTTTTCAACAAGTGATGAAGAAAAATGTAAAATCGTATCTGATATTCTTCCATTATTTAATACTAAATTGATGCCACGTGCGAGTCCTATAATAAGTGAGACACCAACTAAATTTGATGCACCTTTAACAAATTCATCTACCACACCTTGTTCTCCCAATCCTTTTGGACCAGTCGCAGCTAAGAACATAATAATGATTGTAAATATAAGAAATGCTGAAGCCATAGTTGGGAACCACCAACCTTGAGACATAACCCCCCACACCATTACAGGGAAAGGTATAACAAATAGTAATAAGATTAATTTCTTACGTGTAGTAAATGTTTGATGTTGAGTATCATGTTCCATGACAGACCATTGTTGATTAAATGTATCTTTATCTTCATAACTATATGAAGCTTTTGGGTTCTTTTTAATCTTTTTACAATACCAATAGAGATAACCTATAACAAACATAGCTCCAACAATACAACCTGCAATACGCCAATACAAACCTTCAGCAAATGTTGTACCAGCTGCATTAGAAGCGATAACCACTGAAAATGGATTGATTGTTGAGAATGTTGATCCCATAGAACTCGCCAAAAAGATAGCTCCTACACAAAC
>NZ_JHVS01000026.1:0-2110 GCF_000620265.1 Staphylococcus sp. URHA0057
AGTCGTTTGTTTGGTAACTAACTGTAATTAAAAAGGACACGATAAGTTTAAAAACTTATCGTGCTTTTTATGTGGATCGTACTTCTGATAATCATTGGTTATGTAAACAGAGTGAATGAGGCAATCATAGTCCATACAGAACCTTTATTTGGCTCTCATTTGTGTTTTAAGAGCTTATGTAAAAAAACATATAAAATACCCCTTAAAATGCAAAATAAGGATATTAGCTTATCACATATGAGTTTTGGTTTTAGTACGACACTTTTTTAGGTGTGTAAGTGCGTCTTTGGATATAAAAATAAAAGCCAACCCAGACAAAGTGGATTGGCTTTTTCTTTCGTACGGTCTGTTTATTTTTCCTTCGACGCCGTATCGTCGATGTAAATAAAAAAAGTTATGGGCTAAAAATCTACATCACTTTTTCAAGAATGTAGTAGCGATATTCGACACAAATTAATTTTTATAACTGCTCGGAATATCTCAAGCCGTTTCTTTGAATTTAAAATTAAAAATCGACGCAGGTCGATGACGGATCTACACTAGCGTTTGGAACAAACGTATAAGTGCGCCCTTACGGGAGTTAAGTAGATTATAACACTGGTTAGTAGAGGAATGCAAAATTATAAAGTGTGTTGAGTTAGATTAGACATTTTTCTTTTTAAAGACAAATACTACGATGATTAAGAAAATAATAATATAAACAATATTACCAATAAATAATTCATGCAGTTCTAATTTTGTGAATTTTTTCATGTTTTTATCAACAATTTGAACCATAATATTCATCATACTAATAGGGTTCCATTTTAACCATTCCCATTTATCTACAACAATTGTTAATATCCCTGACAAAATTGAAGTGGCAAAATACAATACAATACCGACAGCAATAGAGACACCGGGACTTTTCATTGCACATGAAATTAATAAGGTGATACTTAAGACTAACCATGTTCCAACATATGTACCTAGTCCAGTTAATAACATTTTACTTAATAACGATAACGCATCACCCTTACTTTCAAGGAGATTGATATCGTTGAAGAAAATAGCCCATAGAATAATTCCTACAACAATACTAACAATAAAATACAGTAGTGAAAAAAGTATTAATGTAATAATTTTACTAATAATAATGCTTGTTCTCGTATATTTTCGATAGAGAAGATTTTTAATTGTACCATGATAAAACTCCATTGAAATAATGGTGCTGGCTTGAATAATTAATAAAAAGATAAACCATGAAAAACCACTAAATGCTGATTCAATAGATGATTGTGGAGAAAAAACATCATCATAGTTTTTAGATATTATAGCTTGAACAACCATTAATAACATAATGATAATTGGTATAATAAACGTCGATTTCTTTTTAAACAATTTAAAACATTCTTGCTTAATTAAAGTGCCCATTTTACGATTGATCCTCCTTATCAATGATACTTAATAATACATTTTCTAAATCGTTATCTTTATATTGGTTTAATTCTTCTTCGGTAGTTTCAGTAACAATTTTACCTTTGTTAATGATAAGGATAGAATTGGTGATTTTTACTAACTCACTTAATATATGGCTAGAAATTAAAAAGGTAACGCCCTCTTCCGCTTTTTTTACAATGAGTTCTCTAACATCTCTTACAGCCCTAGGATCTAACCCATTCATAGGTTCATCTAAAATAATTAATTGGGGTTGATTTAAGAAAGCTATTGCAATACCTAATTTTTGTTTCATACCCAAGGAATATGTTTTGGCTTTATTATGTATATACTCATCCATTTTAAGTTGAGAGACAATTGTATCAATATCTTGAGTATTTTTAGTTTCATTTAGTAGTTTAAGATTGTCATAGCCTGACATAAAGGGATATACTCCTGGATTTTCGATCAATGCACCAACGTTACTTTTTTTATGCTTATTTTCAATAACTTCAAAGTTACCTTCTTGATAAATCGAGTAGCCTAATATAACTTTCATCAAAGATGTTTTTGGTTCTGTTGCAAAGTTGAATTTATAATATAATTTTAACAAAAAGGAGTCTTCTGTATGAACTATTTCAGATATAAACAATTTAACAAGGATGTTATCACTGTAGCCGTTGGCTACTATCTA
>NZ_JHVS01000027.1:0-1744 GCF_000620265.1 Staphylococcus sp. URHA0057
AAGTCTAATGCTGTCACAATATAAAGAATAGCAGCAATTACAATAGTCTGAATCATAATTACACCTCATTCAAAAATATTCTTGAATGTATTATAACTTATTTTTTTAAATAATCATAGGTGCTTTATTCCAATTGCTTTATTGACGTTGAGCCTCGGAACTTTTAACAAACTCAAAAAATAGTCGAATGGTTGGCATATAATCATGAATTTTAAATGTTTTCTTTAAACCAAAGTTAATGTATACGCCAAAATTTATTGCACATTATCTAGTTGACTTATTAAAAATGGGTCTTCGGAATATATAGTGGAATTAGCATTTTGATAATTCGAAAAAAATAGTGGTTAAATCGGATTGTTTGGTGGAATGCTAAGGAAAAATAATAATACCACAAAATTATAAATCAAACACAGGTGATTACGGGTAGGTAGTCAAACAAGAGGGAATTATATTTTATCTTATTAAGGCGTTATAATGTACTGATAAAAAGATACTCATATATGAACTTCAGGTTCTTGACACAAAAACCATTACACTATATAATGTAATTGTGAAATGGAGGAGGAAATAATGTCTGAAAACTGGTGTACACCAAAACCAAAACTAACGGAACGTCCCTTATTAGATACAGAGAACGCTGAAAGTTTAAGTGAGACCTTTAAAATACTTTCTAATGGGACACGGCTTAGAATACTGCATACCTTGCTTCGAACTCCAAATGCATCTGTTAGCGAGGTGGCAGAACAGCTTGAAATGAAACCTCAAGCCATTTCTAACCAACTTCAACGATTGGTTGATAAAGGCATCGTTCGCAGTATTCGTGAAGCCAATTTTATTCGGTACCGAATTGTTGATAATTGCGTCGTTAGTCTATTAGATCGTGGTTGGTGTTTAACCGAAGATTTACCTAAATAATAAGGAGGAGTTTAGTATGGAAAAATGTGCGAGACCGAACTGTAATTGTGTTCTTGGGGAAACAAAAGTAGAAGAAGCAGGAAAAGTTTACTGTAGTCAAGAATGTGTAGACAACTGTACTGATGAAGTTTGCGAGTGCAAAGATTGTAGCTGTGCAACTGCATAATTTAATAATTGTAAGGTTATCCCGTGTAACTATGGGATAACCCTTTTTATTGTAGGATAGTGAATGATAGGCTTTTTGTTTTCAATCATATAAATGCTTTATGAGATTGATGTTAGTAAAATAATTAGCAATGATAATTTCAATATCAAATCTATATTTAATACTATAACACCACAGAGTAGTAAAGGATGAACAATATGTCAGACTTATTATTACTACCAGATCTTAAAACAATAGAACCACCACAAGAAAATGAATCCGACATGATGTTTAAAGTGGAAGCAACTTTTCCACCATAAAATCCGAATACCCTCAAAAAGATAATATATTTAATATCTCCAATTTTGTTCTTCAACTTCATAAATCTTTTATAATGTTTAAGATAGGCATTCCCTCTAGTGAAATAGTATCTTTATTAAAGATCACTCACTAGTTAGTAATCAATAAACTATTTTGCATTCCTCTACTCACCAGTGTTATAATTTAGACAACAAGAGCTTCGTGCATTATATGCACCAATCCCCTCACTACTCGCAATAGTGAGGGGATTTTTAGGTGTTGGCTAATATCGCCTATTTTTTCTTATTGTTACGTGTACGTAGCCAATGCGTAAATAACGCAACAATACAACCACTGATGACTGTGGTCGTGATGTGAACAAGA
>NZ_JHVS01000028.1:0-1627 GCF_000620265.1 Staphylococcus sp. URHA0057
CTCTAAAAATCAGAAGGGTTTTTGAAACGAGTTTCTTCTTGTCTTGATACTATAAAAATAAGCAAAGATATAACATAAAATGACTTATCGGAAGTCATCTGTAACTCAATTATTAGAAATGATATAATACAAAGGTCGTCGTTCACTTCTGTGCTGTATTTAGCATGGAAGGAGGTGACATCATGTTCAGTACACTATTTGTAACTATTATAGCTCCTATCATAGTAGGAGTTATACTCACATTATTTTCTCATTGGCTGAATAATCGTGAAAAGTAATTTAGCGGCGACATATAGCTAATACACCAAAAGAGCCCGATAACTATTCGCAGTAGTTATCGGGCTCGGTGTTTATCATGTTAGTACACTATTTGTTAATTAAATTATAACACTGGCTGGTAGAGGAATGCAAAGCAAAGTGATATGTACGGTATTAGTTACAAGGTATCGTTTTAATATTTTTGACGCTAATTGTCAATAATTTAAAGGGTAAATTATGAATGTTATATATTGAGAATTTATCCTTTTTTTAAATAGATTGTCATTAGAACATGCATTAAATTTAGAATAAATAATACAAAGATCAAAATTCATGAAACCAAATTTTTGATAACTTCATTAAGCTTTGTATCAATATACTTATCTTTATGTATGACTAAATAGAAATAGCGTGTGATGTCTAAGTTTGTTACTTCTAGCTTTTCTAAATCATAAGGTGTTAATGTTGATTTAGAAACAATAGAAAAGCCTTTATCAGCATGAACCATATTTTTAATTAGATTTGTGTTATTAATTTCTACTAAATAAGAGGATGAAGTCATTTGTGATAACGCATTTTCTTGATAGACTCTTGTACCTGATCCACGTTCTCTGATAAAACATATTGATTTATTTGAAGATGATGACTTTTTACGAATTAGTACTATTTCATCTTGAGCAATACGTCTACTGTGTATAATATTACTTTGAACCTCTTTTTCGATTATACCTAAATCGATAGTGTTATTCTTAATATGTTGTAATACTGTATCAGAATTATTTAAATACACATGAATGTATAATTCAGGATATTTTTTGGCTAAATCAGTAAGATGTTGTGACAATCGATATTCGCCATAAGTGTAACTACTCCCTATCGTTACATCTCCCGAAATTGTATCAGGTTGCATTTTCAAATCGTGTCTTAAGATTTGTTCTAAACGCTCACGTTGTAAAGCATATTGAAATAGTTTCTCCCCATCACTCGTTAAAGACATTTTAGAATGTCTAAATTCGAAAATTTTTACATCGTATTCCAGTTCTAATCGTTTAATATCACGACTTATTGATGGCTGTGAAGTATATAAATTTTCTGCAGCCTTAGTAAAGCTTTGCGTTTTAACTACTTCAGTTAGAACTTTTAATGAATCCATTAACTAGGCCTCCTGACATTTGAGCCCCTCTATTATAACAAAATTGTTATGAGTAATATACTTAATATTTATTTCACGTTATAACTTTGCGGTGCTAAGCTTTTGATAAAGGAGAAGTTAAAAAATGAGGTTCTGTTGCAAAGTTGAATTTATAGTATAATTTTAACAAAAAGGAGTCTTCTGTATGAACTATTTCAGATATAAACAATTTAACAA
>NZ_JHVS01000029.1:0-1354 GCF_000620265.1 Staphylococcus sp. URHA0057
GGATGCCGTCGAACATAACGCAGAGCAACTTAGAAAGACAAGAATTAGACGAACTGAAAAAACAAAACAAGCTCATCATCAAATATCTGACAGAGATACAAGAGAACCAGAACGCACGAGAGAACGAACAAAAACAACTCAGATCGAATTTGACAGAGGCGACGAAGGATTTTCGAGATAGTGCAATCAAGACACATAATGACTTTATAGATATACTCAAAAAGAAATTAGATAAAGTTGAGACAGATGAATTAGCTAACATCATAGGCAGAGATATTTATAAAGTACGAGATGAAAATAAACGTATGTTGCAAGAAGTGAGAGCGTCGCATGAAGCATACCAAAAGAAAATTAAACTTATGTATCGAGGAATTGGAACAATGTTATTAGTATTTATGCTTTTTGTATTAGTGATGACTATAGGTAGTGACTTCATGGATTTTATACATGTCGATATACTTCAAAAAGCAATAGCTAGTAAGATTAAATCGTCTGAGGGCTTTATAACGTTGGTTTGGTATATTGCTTATGGATTACCTTATATTCTTGCAATAGGTGGGTTTATTTATCTTTATGAATGGATTAGAAAGAAATTCGAAGTCTTTTTATAATTGCGAGGACGCTATTATGCCGAGAAAATCTATTTGTCGATGAGAGCCCTTAATTAGACTAAAAGCGCCAGCGGTCGGATAGCGTCAGCTATCAAATCGACCGATGGACAGCTTTAGGATTATTAAGGAGCGCAGAATCGTCGACAAATAGAGGAATTGGAATAATGCAGTATTTTTTTATGTTTCCAAATAAAACCGTTTACAAATTAAATAAAAAATGATATTTTTATTTAAAAGAGAGGTGATTTATTTAATGATGTCAGACAAAAAGACAGTAACTATAAGATTGTCACCCAAAGAAATCGAGACTTTAAATAGAATAAAAAAGAAATATGGCATTTCTAACTCTGTACAAGTAGAAACATTAATAAAAAATTATGCAAGGAAAGAATATGGGGCTTATTGATATAGAAAGGAGGATATTTATGAGATTTTTCAGTAATATTTATGCTATAGTTTATTTCTTTTTGTTGTCTTTAGTTGTTTATTTTATATTTGAATTTACAAATTATAGATGGTTCGTTGGGAACGGATTCATAATATGGTTAATCTTTGTTATAATTTCATTGTTCATAATTTTTATGAATATTTTATATAAAAACAATAAAAAGGGTGAGAACAATGAAAAAGTCGATTCAAAAAACAGGTAAAGTTTTATTAGCTACAAGTATTGTGTTGACAACATTTTCAGTAGGGTCTATTGGTTTTAATCATGATAACCAAGCCCAAGCAAAAGGACACGA